>JAJBUL010000126.1 GCA_020860365.1 Clostridiales bacterium
AAAGATGAGGAACCAAACACCTTAGATATCATCCCCACCCCGTGAATAGTAACCCCAGTAGGGATTGACGCTTTGTTCCTCCTCATGCTCTGTCCGGATATAAATCCCCAGATGCAGATGTACGTCAAACATCCCCCTCGTTCCCTCCTCGCCATATCCGGTATCGCCCATCAGACCGAGCTGCTCGCCGGCGTACACGCTGTCTCCAGCCACAAATTCCTTCGCGTAGGAGTCCAGATGCGCATAATAAAAATAACCGCCGAGCGTGCTTCGAATCCCGATGCGATATCCTCCCTGCTCCAGCCAGCCGACTTTTTCCACCACGCCGTCTGTCATACTGACCACCGGATAGACACCAGAAAGATTCTCGGCAGGGAGCAGATCCGTCCCCTCATGACCGCGCAGCCCACCATATGTGCGCTCAAACATCCAGGTATTCTCATAGGAAATCGTTCCTGCCGTGACCGGAAAGGATTCGACGTCATCCCATACAGCCGCATACGCCTCCCACACAGCCTGATAACCAGCCCGGTTTTTCTTAAGAAGCGTACCCCTCCAGGCAAAAAGGGCATTGGTTTCCCACTGCTGGGGCCAGTAAACCACCTGATCCCGGCGAAAGGGATACAACACCGTCAGAATCTCTCCTGGCGAGAGACCATCGCCCACGGCCTCCGAGAGCTTCCGAAGGGTACGTTCCGAGAGCTTCATCTGGCGAAAAGAATCGGATTCTGCCACCTGGGCGTCAAGCGCCAGAGCCGCTTCCCTCTGATACAGATCAGAAGAAAACCATGCGGAAACCCCCACCAGAAAAAGCAAAAAAGAGACCCACTGAAAACCTTCCCCCCGCATTTTACGCTCCTTCCAGTGCCTGGCCGGTCATGGCTGACCGTCAGACTCCAACACACAGACTGTCTGCACAATATATTCCACGAAGCCGCAAATTATGCCATGTACCACAGCCTGGACGGAAGCATTTTGAGGGAAAGACATACCTCCTGTCATCATAATCGGGGGAAGCTTCTCATAAAATTCTGTAGCCGTTCGTAAAGGAGCATACACATGTCAAAGAAATCCGTGTTCGTGATTATTGCCTTATTTGGATATCTGCTGCTCTGCCCACAGGCAGCTTTGGACTCCGCC
The DNA here is from genome assembly GCA_020860365.1 of Clostridiales bacterium. Taxonomy (GTDB): domain Bacteria; phylum Bacillota; class Clostridia; order Lachnospirales; family Lachnospiraceae; genus Choladousia. Next base: position 1,141 of record JAJBUL010000126.1, read on the forward strand.
AGGGAAGGTCTGCTGCTCTGGTACCACTCGGTGCTGCCGGTTCTCTTTCCATTTCTGTTCCTTAGCAGCCTGGCCATGCGTCTGATCTGCGCGGCGGATATGCCAAAGGCATTCACCCGCCCATTTATGCGGCTCTTTGGCTGTTCTGCTTACGGAGCATTCGTCATTCCGGTCGGCTTTCTTTGTGGTTTTCCGATGGGAGCCAGGCTCACAGGGGATCTGTACCGGGATGGGAAAATCACACAGAAAGAAGCCCGGCAGCTTTACGGGTTCGCGAACAACTTAAGCCCCGGCTTCATCGTCTCTTATCTGGCTGCCGGGCAGATGCAGCGGCCAGATCTGGCCGGCTGGTTTCTCCTGCAGATACTGGGCGCAGCTCTGCTTTACGGATGGGCACAGGCCAGGAGGCCTCGCGGCAGGCAGCACGCGGAACATCCGCAAAAGCTTCCGTCCCGGGAAAAAATATCCTTCGCCCTGATTGACGCCTGCATTTACGGCGCCATGGAAAGTGCGCTCCGGCTCGGAGCTTATATCCTGCTTTTCGCGATTCTCTCCGGAGCCATTGGGCAGGCCGCCCCGCTCTCAAATCCTGCGGTATTGCTATTCGCTTCCGGCATCGAAGTCACCAACGGCATCCGGCTGCTCGCGACATCTGCCCTGCCCGAAGGCGGGAAATATATCGCTGTATCCGCGCTCGCAGCCTTCGGAGGCCTCTCTGCCCTGGCACAGAGTGCGGGAATCGCGCACATGGATAAAGAAATGCTCTTTTATTATATCAAAAGCAGGGTGATCATCACCCTGCTCACAATTCTGATATCCACTGCCGTATTCCTGCTGGTCTACAGCAGGTAAGGCATCTGTTTTCACACGATCTCGTGCACAAATCCGTGTCCATTCACACCAGGAAGTTCATTCTTTGAAGCAATGAATTACTCATCCAGTGGCTGCTCGGAAAGGTCCTCCTCTTCCGGCTGCGTATAGCTGGAAGGCTCCACGGATGGAGAAAGCTCGGAACGGTTCTTGCTCACGATGTCATAGCATGACTGCAGTGAGTTGATAAAATTACTGTACTTCGTCCCGGCCGTGTCAATCGTATGACTCATGATCTTCTCCAGATTCCCCAGCATATCATCCGTATAGCGGATCGCGCTCATACGAATATTATTGGAATCCTCGGTCGCACGATCCATGATCTCCTGCGCCTGCGCATTCGTCTCCTCAATCAGCTGTCTGGATTGATCAACCGCAATCCGCATCACTTCGCTCTCACTGACAATCTTCTGCGCCTGTGTATTCGCCTCCGCGATGATCGCGTCCGCCTTCTGCTGCGCGTCTTCGAGAATCGCGTCCTTATTGCTGATGATCTTCTGATAACGTTTAATCTCATCCGGCGTCTTCATCCGCAGCTCACGAAGAAGCTCCTCAAGCTCCTCTTTGTTCACTACGATCTTGGTCGAAGAAAGCGGCTGAAACTTACAGCTGTCAATATACTCCTCAATCTCTTCAATGATCTGTTCAATTCTACTGCTTGCCATGGTTCCCTTCTCCTTACTTAAAATATTTATACTCCATCCTCATGATTTTTTGCAGTGCCAATTTTCGCGTAAACATGTTTCGCGACCTGCGGCGGCACAAAGCCGGAAATATCGCCGCCATAGAATGCGACCTCTTTTACGATCGTAGAACTGATATAAGCATAATTCAGCTCTGTCGTAAAAAACAGCGTGTCCACTCCCCGTTCAAGACTCCTGTTTGTCTGTGCCATCTGAAGCTCATATTCAAAATCCGTCACGGCTCTTAACCCGCGCACAAGGAAAGAGGCTTCACACTTCTTACAAAACTCAACAGAAAGTCCGGAAAATGCCTCTACCCGTACATTTGGAATATGGGAAGTCACATCTTTTAACATATTAACACGTTCTTCCACAGAAAACAACGGTGTTTTTTCATTATTATTTAATACTCCTACTACCAGCTCGTCCGCCACCGCCGCGGCGCGCTCAATAATATCCAGGTGCCCCTTCGTCACCGGGTCAAAGCTGCCCGGGTAAACTGCTCGTTTCATAACTCCTCCTCTTTGGAAATCGCCAGAGTAAAAAAGATATGTTTATTTGTCTTATATTCCTTCACACGCCAAATTTCATATCCATAATCCGCCAGATGCGTCTCATCCGTCTCCATCGCCATCTCCAGAATAAAAAGAGTCTGCGCGTCGACAAAGGTGGGTCTTCTCTCCGCGATGGTTTTTAAAACCTGATCTTCCAGTCCCTTCCCATAGGGTGGATCCATAAAAACAATCTGATACGGCGGCTGCCCGTTCAGCTGCTCAAGCGCGATGCGCACCTCACAATTTTGCACTTCTGCCTGATCGGCAAGCCGCGTGCGCCTTAAGTTCTCGCGGATGCAGTCTGCAGCTGCCCGGCTCTGGTCTACAAAACAGGCAAAAGACGCCCCCCGGCTCAAAGCCTCGATCCCAATCCCGCCGCTTCCGGCAAACAGATCAAGAAAACGGATTTCATACAAATCCCCCTGCAGTATATTAAACAACGTCTCCTTGATCCGGTCTGTGGTCGGACGTGTGGCGTCACCCACTATCGTTTTCAGCGGAATCCTCCGCGCTTTTCCCGCAATCACTCTCATATCTGCCATCTTCTGTCTTTCCCGTTTATTCTCACCCGATTATAAATTTTTCAGGCCAGACTGTCAATACAAAACACATATTCGATTACAGGCAAAAATGGCGGCAAAATAGGACAAAATCAGCAATCTGTGTAAAAAAACAAAATTACCGCTTGACAGAGAAAAAGACTTTGATGCATACTTCTGTTATTGATTTTTGAAGAACCGTTCCCTGACTGTCTGTAAAGGAATGGAGCAATTACAATTCACTTGAATGGAGGTTTCATTTATGCTGGTTCCAGTGCTTTTATTTCTGGTTGGACTTATTTTTCTGATCAAAGGAGGCGACTGGTTTGTGGACGGAGCGACCGGAATTGCCGGGCGGTTTCATCTTCCTGAATTATTAATCGGCGCCACGGTGGTTTCCATCGGTACGACGCTGCCAGAAGTCATGGTGTCCGCCACTTCCGCGGTCAGCGGCCATAGCGAGATCGCATACGGCAACGCCATCGGTTCGATCATCTGCAACACTTCCCTGATTGCCGCGATTACGATTGCCGTCCGTCCGGGAAC
>JAJBUL010000307.1 GCA_020860365.1 Clostridiales bacterium
AATGAATACTGGCAGAAAAATCATGCAAAGGCGCATCGAACTATGAGTTAGCCCGGCTTTTCCCGGGCTGTTTTTATCCAATAGGAAAGTTCTCCGAACTTCCCTATTGGACAAAAACCCTCCGAAAACCAAAGCGGAGAGAACTCTCCCGGCATCATCCTATGACAGGAATTCTGTATTCGTTCGCGCTTCAACAGACTGACATTTCCACAGGAGGAGGACAACCATGTCACAGAGAACAGATATCCATAAGGTACTGATTATCGGCTCCGGCCCGATTATCATCGGTCAGGCGTGTGAGTTTGACTATTCCGGCACGCAGGCGTGCAAGGCGCTGAAAAAGCTGGGCTATGAGATCGTGCTGGTCAATTCGAATCCGGCCACGATTATGACGGATCCGGAGATTGCGGATGTTACCTATATTGAGCCGCTGAATGTTGCCCGATTGGAACAGATCATTGCTAAGGAACGTCCGGATGCTCTGCTGCCGAACCTGGGCGGGCAGTCTGGCCTGAATCTTTGCTCAGAGCTGGCGTCGCAGGGAATACTGGAAAAATATGGCGTACAGGTCATTGGCGTGCAGGTGGATGCGATTGAGCGCGGCGAGGATCGTATTGAGTTTAAGAATACCATGAACGCACTTGGCATTGAAATGGCGAGAAGCCAGGTCTCCTACAGCGTGGAAGAGGCACTGGCGATTGCGGATGAGCTGGGTTATCCAGTCGTGCTGCGTCCGGCTTATACGATGGGCGGCGCTGGCGGCGGTCTGGTGTATAACCGGGAGGAATTAAAAACAGTCTGCGCGCGCGGCCTGCAGGCGAGCCTGGTCGGACAGGTGCTGGTAGAGGAGTCTGTGCTTGGCTGGGAGGAGCTGGAGCTTGAGGTGATCCGTGATAAGGACAACAATATGATCACGGTCTGCTTTATAGAGAACATTGATCCGATGGGCGTTCACACCGGCGATTCGTTCTGCGCAGCGCCGATGCTGACAATTTCGGAGGACGTGCAGAAGCGCCTGCAGGAGCAGGCTTACCGTATCGTTGAGTCGGTGCAGGTCATCGGCGGTACAAATGTGCAGTTTGCGCATGATCCGGAGACAGACCGGATTGTTGTTATTGAGATCAATCCGCGTACCTCCCGTTCCTCCGCTCTTGCCTCCAAGGCGACCGGTTTTCCGATCGCGCTGGTATCAGCGATGCTGGCTTCCGGGCTTTCTCTCTCGGAGATTCCCTGCGGAAAGTACGGGACACTGGATAAATATGTGCCGGATGGCGATTATGTCGTGATTAAATTCGCGCGCTGGGCGTTTGAAAAGTTTAAGGGCGTGGAAGATAAGCTCGGCACACAGATGCGTGCGGTTGGCGAGGTCATGAGCATTGGCAAGACCTACAAAGAGGCCTTCCAGAAAGCAATCCGTTCTCTGGAAACCGGGCGCTATGGCCTTGGCCACGCCAGGGATTTTGATACAAAATCAAAGGAAGAGCTGCTCTCTATGCTGATTACGCCTTCAAGTGAGCGCCATTTCGTAATGTATGAGGCGCTGCGCAAGGGCGCGACGGTAGATGAGATTTATGAGATTACAAAGGTAAAGAAATATTTCATTGAACAGATGAAAGAGCTGGTGGAAGAAGAGGAAGCGCTCTGCGAAAACAAGGGGCAGCTTCCGGCGGACGACGCCCTGATTGCCGCGAAGAAGGACGGCTTTTCCGACAAGTACCTGAGTCAGATTCTGGAAATCCCGGAGGACGACATTCGCAACCGCCGGATTGCACTGGGAGTAGAGGAAGCCTGGGAAGGCGTACATGTGAGCGGCACGCAGGATTCCGCTTACTATTATTCCACCTATAATGCTTCGGATAAGAACCCGATCAAAGAGGATAAGCCGAAGATCATGATCCTTGGCGGCGGACCAAATCGCATCGGGCAGGGCATCGAGTTTGATTACTGCTGTGTTCACGCGTCGCTGGCGCTGAAAAAGCTTGGTTTTGAGACCATCATCGTCAACTGCAATCCGGAGACAGTTTCGACGGATTATGACACTTCCGATAAGCTGTATTTTGAGCCGCTGACGCTGGAGGATGTGCTCAGTATTTATAAGAAAGAGAAGCCGCTCGGTGTGATTGCGCAGTTTGGCGGACAGACGCCGCTGAATCTGGCGGCAGATCTGGAGCGGAACGGCGTAAAGATCCTTGGAACAGCGCCGTCAGTCATTGACCTGGCGGAAGACCGTGATCAGTTCCGGGCCATGATGGAAAAGCTGAATATCCCGATGTCGGAATCGGGGATGGCGGTCAACGTGGAGGAAGCAAAGGCTATCGCGAAAGAGATCGGTTATCCGGTCATGGTGCGCCCATCCTACGTCCTCGGCGGCAGAGGCATGGAGGTCGTTTACGATGACGACAGCATGGAGAATTATATGGCTGCCGCAGTCGGTGTGACGCCGGATCGCCCGATTCTGATTGACCGTTTCCTGAACCACGCTCTGGAGTGTGAGGCGGACGCGATCAGCGACGGTACGCATGCCTTTGTGCCTGCTGTGATGGAGCACATTGAGCTGGCCGGGATCCATTCAGGAGACTCTGCCTGCATCATTCCTTCGGTGCATATTTCAGAGGAAAATGTAAAGACCATCAAGGAATATACGAAGAAAATCGCGGAAGAAATGCATGTAAAGGGTCTGATGAATATGCAGTACGCGATCGAGAACGGCAGAGTGTTCGTTCTGGAGGCAAACCCGCGCGCGTCCCGTACGGTGCCGCTGGTTTCGAAGGTGTGCAACATCCGCATGGTGCCGCTGGCGACCGATATCGTGACATCCGAGATCACCGGGCGCCCCTCGCCGGTTGCATCTTTGAAAGAACTGAATATTCCGTATTACGGCGTCAAAGAGGCTGTATTCCCATTCAATATGTTCCCGGAGGTTGACCCGATCCTTGGACCGGAGATGCGCTCGACCGGTGAGGTACTTGGCCTCTCCCCGGACTATGGCGAAGCCTTTTTCAAGGCACAGGAGGCGACGCAGACAAAGCTGCCGCTTTCCGGTACGGTGTTGATTTCTGTCAGCAGAAAAGACAAGCCGGAGGTGGTCGAGATCGCCAGAAGCTTTGTGGAGGATGGCTTCCGGATCCTTGCGACTGGTACAACCTGCGATCTGCTGACCGAAAATGATGTCCCGGCTGAGAAAGTGAAAAAGCTCTATGAGGGCAGGCCGAACATCCTCGACCTGATTACAAATGGCAACATTGATATGATCGTCAACACGCCGGTTGGCAAAGAAAGCGCTCATGACGACAGCTACCTGCGGAAGGCCGCGATCAAGGCGAAGATTCCATATATGACGACCATGGCGGCCGCCAGAGTCACCGCGCGCGGGATCCGCTATGTAAAAGAGCATGGAAACGGAGAAGTGAAATCCCTGCAGCAGCTGCACAGTGAGATCACGGACGCGGAGTAAGTACTATCCCAAAATAAAAAGACAGCCTTTAGCAGATAAATCTGCGAGGGGCTGTCTTTTCATTTTGATGCTGGTCTGAATTGGTGGTTCACATGATGGCGTCTGCGAGCGAATCGAATATTTCTGTAATCATATCATCTGTAGAAAGATCCGAATACCAGTATTCATCTACATAATCCCAGAAAATTTCACACGCTTCCTCGTCCATGACGGATTCGATGTCGTAGCCACAGACATAATACATGTATCCTACGTCGTTGTCGGTATCTTCCTCCGCGAAATAAATGAAGAGGAAAGTTCCTTCGTTGTCGATGTTGTCTTCGTACCACTGCTGGGCGTACTCTTCTTTTTCGGAATCGGTGGTCAGAGATTCATCATATGCTCTGAAATATATGTATGGCTGTACGCCAGTCGCGTCGAAGAAAGCTTCAAGACTCTCCCCGGCGGCTTCTGCATCTTCAAACCATCCCAGTTCATCGAGGATGCAGTCACTGTCAAAGGTCAGGTCGGTATCAATTTTTTCCCGGCTGCTGCTGGAACTGGCGCCAGAAGAGCCTGTGGAAGAGGTGTTGCCTGTATTTTCGACAGTCATTTCTGTGTTTTGGTTCTTTCTTCCGGATGAACCAGTGAAAGAAACAACGCCCAGAATAAGGATGATCAGAAAGATGATGATTGCGGTCATGAAGCCACCGCAGCCGCCACCGCGGTAATATCCGCCTCCGCCCCAGAAAGGCCGGAATCTTCCGAAAAATCCGCGTCTTGGACCGCGCGGCGGAGGATTCCGGAAACCACGGCCTCCCATGCCGCCTCCGGGACTGCCCATGCCAGCGCCGCCTCTTCCGGCGGGACCTCCCATAG
>JAJBUL010000202.1 GCA_020860365.1 Clostridiales bacterium
GAGGTTCATATGGAAACAACAAATATCAAAGAGATTATCGATTCTTATAACGCCACACGGATCGGCCGATGTATAGACAATTTGTACAGCCAATCCGACGAAGATGCTTTCGAAGATTTATACATTACAGACAAAGGGGAATATTTCCTGCATGGCAACTTTGGTGTCACAGATCCTGAATGGATTATCGGCAGCGGTCTTTACGACAAAAGCACTGACCGGAGAGACGAACTTGTGTTTATCTGCAGTGATCAGGCTTGGAAATGGGCTGCCAGATATCTGCCGCCGGAAGATTTCTCTGCTCACTTCGGCGAGATCAATGAATACAAAAAGGTGCTGGTTGCTCTGAGTGAGAAGGATTTTTTTAGTTTATTCAAAGACGCTATGGATGCCAGATCAGAAGGATACTCAGCAGAGGCATTCGCAAGCGATGCCTCAATTTCAATCAAATATGAATTGGGTTATAGCGGAATTAATATATTTGCTGCTTTTGAATTCAGTCGAAGACTCTGGCACTTATGGGATGAGTATGATGCCCCCAATAACTGCGACTGATAAGATTGTGACTGATACGTACCTCTCCGATCCAAAATTCCATATTTTAAAGGTAATGGGGATATATAGGATATCTTTATAAATCAGGAGCAAAGCCATTATCCTGCCGCAGGGAAAAACGGAATTCTCCTATATTCAGATTGTCGTCTCAAAAAAAGCAGCCATAGTGGTACTTTACGGGAAACGAGAGATGAGAGGGATGCACAAGAAAAAGAAGACGATCATCCCGTATGGAAGGCAGTTGTGGAACTCAGTTCCTCAACCACCTTCCTGAGCTATCTATTCATTTTACTTAAAAAATTCACATTAGAACAACCTGGAAATATCCCATGTTTGATATATTCTTTATTCAACACTTTTTATCTTTACAAATAATAATTTCTCAAAGATAATCATCTTTTGAAAGCCTGATGTCTGCAGCCTTCATACGTATCGCCATTACAAAATTTCCATACTAGAAAAAGCAGGGAATCAGAACATAAATATCTAGATCTCCGCTTTTTATAATCATGCAGGACATATTATCTGTAGCGTTTTCTACTTATATTCCTGACAGGTTCCCTCTCCCCGTATTTCTTTGATAATGCTTTATCCGTTTTTTGTGCTGTCTTCCGGTATTCCGATATGGAAAACTGATCCCCAAGTTCTCTTTTCAATCGCTGTTGATAATCCGCCTCTGCAGTAGGTCGAACCGATATGCGCTGCAATGTAAGTATCCCTCTATATAATGCAGGGACAGATTTCCTTAATACCCTGTATTCTTCTGTCGCATTAGACAGCCTTTTTTCATGACCAGCCAGTATCTCTTTTTGTTTATTGATGGAATCTTGTTCCTTCTCCCGCAGTTTGGCAGCTGTCCGCAGGGTATTGATGTCGGAAAATCCATTTTTTCTCATAATGCTGTCTACATATGCGGCCCGTTCCCCGGATGTTTTCTCCTCTTGGCTGATCCGGTCCTGCAGTTCCTTCCGCTCGCGCATCCCGGCTCCCCGCAGGGATTCTGTCAAAGAAGCGATCAGCGCAGCTGACTTTTCATTCAAGGTGATCATTGCCTCCACTAACTGCAGGCTGTTTTGTATATCCGCATTCTTTTGTTCCGCTGTATTTACAGAAGCAGCCAAAAGCCTCCCCAGTGCAGAAGCAGAGCATCCGCTGTATATGGCCATGGCGCGAAGGTGTTCCATCCTGGCTGCCGCCGCGAAAACTTTCTTAGATGCTGCCCTTTTCGTTTTCCGATATTTCGCTTCCGACCGATTGTAGTCGGCGACCATCAGGTTCCGTTCGCCCAGTTCTGTATGACAGGGCTCCTTCTGGCAATTTTCCCGTTCCAAACGTTTTGCCCGTTTTTCTGCCACATTTACAGATGGTCCCATATGCTCCTGCGGCAGCTTATCAATCCCCTGCTCCGCGTAAGAACGGTGGTCGATCTGCTCCCGGCTCCCCACTTTCTTTAACTTCCGGTTTGCCATCTCAGCCCAAGAACGCCTCCATTCGATCAGGCTCGCCTTATCATTCCAACTGGCACAGGTCTGGTTTTCCCGCCCGTGTGGCGTTGACCGCGGGGAGCGGCTGACCCGGTCCTGCATCGACAAGCCGGATTCTGCCGCTTCCGACGGGGTCATCCATGCTTTTTTATTTTCCGGGGTACGGTAACGGTATTGTTTTTCCCACCCCTCATCCTGCATGGTTTTAAATTCCTCCGCTGTAAACTCCTGCTGTTTATCCCCGCGCTTACAGAGATATTCTTTCTGCGTTTTTGCTTCCCATTTGCCATTTTCTGCAATCGGGCGGAGGGTCAGGAGGATATGGGCATGGGGGTTAATCCGCTGGAACTCAGACGGGGCATTGGTCGGAGCGCCATCAACATTAATTGGATGGTGCAAGTCATCGGTTAAAATCGGATCATGGATCGTGATGTCCGCACACATCCCACTGTCTACGAAATTCTTTTTGGCATATTCTTCTGTCAGCCGAATTTGCTGATCCTGGGAAAGCTCCCGCGGCAGCGCCAAGACACACTCCCGGCACAGCCGGCTGTCAGATGCTTTCTCCGACAACTCTACCTCCTTCCACAATATGGATCGGTCTTTGTATCCCGGCGGGGCATTCCCCGGGAGCAGTATGTTTTTATAGACGATCCCGCCTTTTCTGCTATAATCGTGTTCCACGCCATCCCAAATATTTGTGATCTTCTCGCCGCTCCGGTACGCAGCAGCCGCGACAGCGCTGCGTCCCTCATAGCGCGTGATCATTTTAAATTTACAATAATAAATCGCCATTTCTGTCACCTCCCAGTCCTTGTCCTGCATGGCCAGATCAGGATATCTTTCTGTCTGATTTCCCTTGTCTTACACTGATGCGGTATCCCTGCATTCACAACCATGATAATAGATGATCTTCAGCCGTGTACCACGTTTAGCTGATGCATTTTTCTGCTGCTGACATCACGTTTAGCTGATGCGTTTTTCTGGCAGTTCTGCATCACGTTTACCTGATGCAGATTCCATTTCCCCTGTATCACCTTAAGCTGATGTATATTTTGTCCCTTCCCCACATCACCTAAAGGTGATGCAGATTCTGGTTCTCCTGCATCACCTTTACCTGATGTATATTCTGTTTCATCTGCATCATGTTAAGGTGATGTATCTCCATCTGCTTTTTTTCTTCATCATCTATAGCTGATACCCGCATTCTTCTCTTAAAGCGTCAATTTTTTCAGGCGCAGGCACATAATTCAGCCAGATATGGCAATAAAAATACGGAGGCGGCCTTCTGACAGGGAAACGGAGTCTCCCGCAAGCCTATCTCCGTAAAGGAGAGCACGTTTACTTTCCCGCCGAACAGCTTGACGGGCATATGGATGCTTGCGAGCAGTGTATTCTTTTGCAGTATGCGGGCGGGATATACACCTCCCTGGCCTGAACCGGCATTTTCCTGGATCAGGACACTTGCGTATCCACTTGCCATATGACTAAAAGCTTCTTCAGCAAAGTCCAGGCCTTTTCCCTCCGCCGAATAAGGCGGATTTAAAAGGAGGACGGTAGCTGGAAAGCCCCAGCCTCCCTGATGGCTGTCGCCGTATGCTACACTGGCAGGGTCGCCTCCTGACAGGACCATGTTAAGGACGGACAGTACATAGACGCCCGGCAGGGATTCCATGCCGAAGATCTGATCTGCCCTGATGTGCCTGATCTTCTCTTGCAGCGCCTGATCATCCTGTATCTTCTCCCGGGCATCCCGGAGCATCACATCCATGGCCGACAACAGGAACCCGCCTGTCCCCATCGTCCTGTCCCACACATACGAATCCATGTCTGTGTGTGCCAGCTCCACCATCAGCTCCCGGGCATGCTTCGGCGTGAGCACGACATCATTTGCCTCATCACCTCCTACGTTGCCCCAAGCACACATAGCTGCCAGAATAATGCCGGTGTAATCCAAACACAGGCCACCTTTTAAATACGGGATAACCAGTCCCTTAACCTGAGCAAAAAAGTCCCTGACCAAACCTTCTTCTTTCATAACCGGACGTTCCAACGCGGCACAGGACCACTGGACAGCTGCGTGGGCAATCTGTTCCGGGCACTGTCTGGACCGGAGGAAGCAGGAAACACAGGACGCGACAATGTTGCCGTCGTCTTGTATTCCATCGTTCGCTTCCAGCAATGCCTCACCATCATCAGTCATACTGTTCTGGTCAAGCATTTTTGTAACATTTATGGCTAAAAAATCATTGGATTGT
>JAJBUL010000260.1 GCA_020860365.1 Clostridiales bacterium
GCCTTGATTTATGCAGGCGTATGGCAGCAAACGACGCGCGCATCCGGGTTTATCACAAGGAAAACGGCGGAATCTGCAGTGCCAGGAATTTTGGGATGCATCTCGCATCGGGAAAGTACATTGCTTTTCTGGATCACGATGACGAATATCTGCCAGGCTACCTGAGTGACAATATCGCTTTGCTGGAAAACTATCAGGCGGACGTCGTGAAATTTGAGCGTGTGAAGGAAAAACGTGCACTGGACGGGACAGTTACCATTTTACATGGAAGCCGGATTCGCAGGATGCCGGGAATGGAGGATGGAGTCGCCTGTTACCGGGGAAAAGAGATTGCGGAGCGCTTTCCGGCGATCCGGGAGGCCGCCAAGACGATGTATATCTGGGACGGCATTTACCGCGGAAATTTTTTGCGGAAGAATCATCTGCTGTTTGATGAATCCTTTCGCTTTGGCCATGAGGATATGATGCTGAATCTGGAGATTTTATCCGCGGCGCAGTCGATGGTCTTTCATGCGGGAGAGTATTATAAGCATAAATACCGGGAGTCGACCAGTACCTCCGCGACCTTTGATGGGGTTCGTGTTTCAGATTCTGTCCGGGTTGCGAAGCGGGAGAGCAGCTTGCTTGCGTCCTGGGGATATCCGGCAGAACAGATTCTGTATAGCTATATGAACGCGCTGTTTGTGACGATGAATATTCTCTGTCTGCCTGGCGCGGACTGTCCCCAGAAGAAGAAAAAAGAACTGCTGGAATTTTTCCGGAAGGAGACCATTGGTCAGATGCCCGATCTGCCCACAGCAGTGAAGAGACTGTTACGGATAAAAAAACTCCACGGGATTCTCGCGTGGCTGTTTATGAAGAGGCAGTATACCCTCTGCCTGGCAGCGTTCCGGATTTATTTTCGGCTTACGAATTCCGGGACGGAGGTTTCGTCCTGAAAAGGGTATCAACGCATAGCCTCGGCCGGTGCCGGATGTATGAAACGGGCTTTTCCCCGAAACCTGGAAGCTACGGAACAGCTGCGGGAAATAAAGCGGAATGAATGGTGGGATAATATGGGATGAAGAGTAAGGACGAAATTCGATTTTCCGTGGCGATGTGCACATACAATGGAGAAGCATATATCCGCGAGCAGCTGCAGAGCATTTTGGATCAGGATGTTCCGGTGGATGAGATGATCGTTGCGGACGATGGCTCTGCGGACGGCACAGTGGAGATTGTCAGGGAAGTGCTTTCCCAAAGCGATATCTGCTACGAACTGATGATCAATAAGAAGAATTTAGGTTTCCGCAAAAATTTTGAACAGGCGATTGCAAGGACGCATGGAGAGATTATTTTCCTCTCTGACCAGGACGATGTGTGGAAACGGGAAAAGGTGCGTGTGACCTGGGCGTATTTTCAGGAGCATCCGGACGGCCTGCTGGCTTTTTCCAATGCGGAGGTTGTCGATGAGAACCGAAATCCGCAGGACATGGATCTGTGGGATTCGGTACTTCTGAAAAAGGAACTGTACCCGGCCGTGGACTGGAGACGCCTGTTTCTGAAAGGCTGGTATGTGACCGGCGCCGCGACCGCGATCCGCCGGGAGCTTTTCGACGATGCCAGGCCTTTTCCGGAAACCTGCTACCATGACGCCTGGCTGGGAATGCGGGCGGCTCTGCGCGATGGGGTTGTGCCATTGCCGGAAAAGCTGATCTGCTACAGGCAGCACGCGGGGAACCAGATCGGAACAGCCGCTTCTGAAGCGGTACGCTGGAAAAAACGGCTGCAGGTTCTTCAGAGTGCGGGGGAAGCGCAGATCGAGATTCACAGGCAGTATGCCCGGATGTACCGGGAAATTGCAGAAGGGTTTTCGGATCTGTCAGCGACAGACCCTGCGTTTTGGGAGGAGCTGAAAGCCTGTATCCAATATCATCAGGAACTGGGCGGGCTGGGGGATCTGCGTATTGGAGAACGGCTGCAGGTGATTGCCCGTAACTGCCGACAGGGAAATTTCAGGCGCTTCGCAAAAAATGCTGCCACTGTGCGGGGAGATCTTCTCTATGCGCTGGGAGGAAAACAGAAAGGTATTATGAATGAGACAACATCAACAGAAAACACCAGATAAATCAAGCTTTCGGACTTTCTTACACATGTTTGTCTGCACAAAGAAGGGGCTGCTCCTTCTCTATGGTATTTTTGTGCTGATCTGTGTGGTGTTCTCTGCTGTGACGACGGATTTTGACAGTGAGAGTACGTTTTCGGAAACCTATGGTCTCGCGACGGATTCCGTGGTCGCCCTGGAAGAAGACAGTGAAATCCAGGTGGATTTCACACTCAGCTATGACAGCTTTGAAGGAATCAATGTGAAATTTCAGGCAGACGACGGGTTTGGGGAAGAAGAACTCCTGGCCTGTCTGTATGACCGGAAAAGCGGGGAATTGCTGGCGGAAGATACGGTCGCGCTGAAATATGAGCTGGTGCGGAACAGTGATGCCGGTTCTTATATTTATCTGACCCTCCCGGTGGAGGAAGCGGAAGAAAGAGAGGTATCGCTGATACTGACGCTTCAGGGGAGCGGAATTTATACGACTCCAGAATTTGTGGTCAGCGATTCTTACAATCAGATTTCTGCGCTTTCCGTGGATGGGGAAGCAGTGGAAGGGCAGCTGGTGTTTACGGCCTGTTATACCACGGAAGCGAATCTGCTTTCCGAGGTGATGGACGCTATCCTGAAGGCAGTCCTGTGGATTTTAGCTGGCAGCCTGCTGTTTTTGTGGGTATCGGCTTCCACCTTTCCTACTGGGAATGAGTCAGGGCAGCTTTGGCGTCTGTCTTCTGTCTTTTCGAAGTGTAAAGCTTTTATGGAAAAGCATATCTGCCGCTTCCTGCGGTTTTTGAAGAAGCGGAAAATACTGGCAGCGTATCTCGCTGTTCTGCTTCTTTTTGCCGGTACGCTGCTTTACGTCTATGAGTATCACATTGAGCGGGTGATGGATCAGCGGCAGGAAACGGCTGTTTTGGAGGAGAGCGCTTCCGGAGAAACATTTTCTCTGGATGAAGAAGTGAAGTCCGTGGAACAGCATTTTCTGGTCAGGAAAAACAAACGTGTGACCGCGGTGATGATAAAGCTCACATCCGACTCTCTGGGGGAGGACGCAAAGCTGTATGCGGTCGTTATGGACCATACGACCGGGGATGTGCTGGCCAGTGAGGAGATTCTTTTATCGGAGGAATTGTCAGAGGGAGAGACATTTGTCTGGAAGCTGACTCTGGATGAGACGCTTGTGACATCCAGGAAGCATGATCTGAGTGTGACGCTGTGCGCAGAGCAGTTTGCCGGAACGGTCGTGGAGATTCCATACAGCAGTGTCGGAGAAGACGGGGATTCGGAAGAGACGGAGGCAGATCTGACGGAAGAAAGCCAGGCAGAGGAGGCGGACACCGGGCAGGAGACGGAGGAAGCGGCAGAGGATCAGCTGTACATCAATGGAGAGGCGGACAACCGTGTGCTCGCGGTAACTCTTGAGTATGGAAATACCTTTTTTCTTCTGCCGATGTATCTGATATTCTGTGCGGGGGTTTTGCTTATCATTTCCCTTTTGTATTTTCTGATTTTTGTCCGCCGGATTCAACTGACCAGACTTTGCCCGGTTCTGATTCTGTCGCTTGGTCTGATGATGGGCTGTGTGATTACCATGTATGGGGTGCCGGATGAGCCCTCCCATATTGATACCGCTTATCAGCTGTCCAATGAGCTGCTGGGAATTCCGGACAGTACAAAGGACGGCTATATCTATAAGCGTGCAGACGATGCGGATATGACCGCAGAGGACAAGGAGAGCATCAGTGTCGCCGCCTATGAGCGTCTTTACCGGCAGCTGTTTACGATGGTGGAAGACGATACTCTGGTTGAATGCAGAGCACTGAGCGCACTGAACAATTCCGGCAGGATCTATTACCTGCCGCAGGCGCTGGGAATCACACTTGGCAGGATACTGGGGCTGGGGACGATGCCCATGCTGATGCTTGGACGCCTGTTCGCGCTGATTGCCTACGCGATTCTGACCACACTGGCAGTGAAGAAGCTTCCGGTCGGGAAGGTTTCGCTGATGCTGATTGCGGTGCTGCCGATTTCTCTGCAGCAGGCGGCGTCTTTTTCCTATGACAGCGTGATCAATGGAGTCGCTTTTCTGTTTGTGAGCTACAGTCTTTTCCTGTGTTCGGAAAATATCCTCGTTCGCTTCCGGGATCTTGCCGTGGCGGTGATTTCGGGCTGCCTGATGGCCACGGTGAAGGGGAGCGTTT
>JAJBUL010000283.1 GCA_020860365.1 Clostridiales bacterium
GGTGGTGAGTAAGTGCGCCCTTACGGGAATGAAGATGGTGTAAGACTACATTCCCCGGAGACGTATCAGCAGCTCGCGCTTCAAATAATCCAGCTCCATATCAGCAACGGACGGAGCAACGCTTTCAAGGATTGCACCTTCCTGAATCAACCGCCGTGTTCTGGCTTTCCGTTCTTTTACCCGGTTCCGCGCTTCCGCTTCCTCCTGCCGGTGTCTGGCCTGCAGAAGGGCTTTCTCATCTGCCGTCATGTCTTTCTTTTCTGCCATATCTGGCTCCTTTCCCTGAATTGGCCGTTTCCGGCCTCAGATTTTATATTCCTGCCCGTATCCGGGCTGTTTGGTATCACATATGGCTGGATTGGTGCCATTTTTGACAAAATCAGTAACGTGAAAAGCTCAAAACATATCTGGACTTAAAAAATGGTACTAATATTGCTTGGTGGTTATTTCTATCCGGCACCAAATCCATGCTTCATTGATACGATTGTTTACGAGAACAGCTGTCTTGCCTGCGCCATACTTTCCGATGCCAGAAGCTCCCGAATATTCTGATTGTTAATCCGGACAGGAACACACCGTTCCAGAATCCTGTCATAAATCCGTTTTTGTGCAACATCGCTGGTGCTTTTCATCTCCGATAGCGTCAGATTCGTGGTTACAATGAGCGGCTTCCGGCTCCGGTAACGGCTGTCGATGACGTTGAAAACCTGCTCTCTGGAATACTCAGAATTGCGCTCAGCACCGAGGTCGTCGATGATCAGCAGGCTGTAGCGGTTCAGGATGTCGATGAACTGGTTGCGGTCATCGGAGTACATCCCGGTCAGGGTATTGAGTATCCGCGCAAAGTTTGTCATCAGTACCGGGATGCCCTGATCCAGAAGTGCATTGGCTATACATCCGGCAAAAAATGACTTCCCGGTTCCCGTATCGCCCCACAGGAGAAGTCCCGTGGAAGTGGCGTTCATTTCTTCCCATTTTTCAACATAGCTATGGGCATAACGGATTTCCGGGTTGTAGCCTTTATCATTGGCAAACGTACAGGCATAGAGTTCCTTATCATGCAGGCCGCTGGCTTTCATGCGGGACACATGATCCAGAAACTCACGGTGTGCGCGCTCCGCTTCTTCTTTTTCATAAGCCTCCTTCTGGCACCGGCACATGATAAACGGGGTAAAATCCCTGCCCCCGATATGCTTGCGGCATTGTCTGGGGGTATGGCATTTGGCACAGTAAATCAGCCCGTCCGCTTCGCACGCATATTCATCTGCCTTAAGTTCCTCATTTGCCGACATGGATTCCCTCCTGTCTGTAATCATATTCATAAACTTTCACCTTCCTCATAGTCGTAGTTCCTTGTTGTGGAGGCAGGCTTGTCCCGCAGCGCCCAGCTCCGGATGGTAGCGGCGTGGTTCTGATAAGTCTTTCCGCTGGAAGCCATATAGCTGGACAGCTTTTCAATATATTGCTGCCAGTCAGGGACATCCTGCTTCAGATCAAACAGCTCGTTCTCTGTCAGGAAAACATTCTGATATTTTCCATAAACAGCGGGGACAGCCTTACTCCTTTTATTTTCTGAATGGTTCTTGTTAATCTCTTTCTTATTACCGGACAGTTTTCTGTCTGTCACAGGGACAATTTTCTGTCTGTCCATAGGACAGTTTTCTGTCTCTCTGCCAGACAGTTTTCTGTCCGTCTGAGTTGCCGGACCGGACGGTATTTTCACATAAATGCGGTTGGGGAACCCGGCACCCTGCCGCTTGCGGACAATCAATCCGCAGCCTTCAAGAGCGGCCAGGCTGTTCTTGATGGTCATTTCACCCTTGTGAAGAGCTGCCGCCAGATCAGTGATTGTAAAGTAGATGAACACATGCCCCTGCGCATCTGCCCAACCGTCATTTTTCTGGAGAGCCTCGCCATGCAGAATTGCGCTATCGCGCAATGGCTCGGCCTACGTCCTGCATCAAAAGACGATGCAGGACAAGATATAGAAAGCCTTGCCCGGTCCAGAAGCAGCATATAGAGCAGCTTCGTGGTTTCGGACAGATCGCTGTCTAACAGAAATCGCGGGAATATCATATAGGGCGGCAGCTTCGTGCCGGTTGTCAGATATTCGGTCATGGTTCACCTCCAGTGATTGCGATGTTTTTACTCTCCAAGAAAATTCCAGTCGATATCCGGCTCTGGCTCTGCATCCTCTGCCTTGGGTGGAATGGATTCATGATTCTGAGGCTGTGTCACCTGCCCGGCTCCGGTCATACAGCCGGCAAGGAATACCGGGAGGGACTTCTCCATCGCCGCCTGCACAGCCGCTACGATCTGCGAGACAAAGCGTTCTTCCCGTTCCCTTGTTTCCAGATAAGGATCATCCTGTTTGCGGTAGTAACGGACAAAAAAGTCCACAACTGCAACCGCGATTACCTGGCTGTAGGATTTAAAAACCTGCCTGTCCATCGTTTGCAGATATTCCCATGCCTTGCGCTGCATCTCTTTATCCAGATTGAAACGGAGATTGGTACTCCAGATATGATTCCGGTTCATGGCTGCTCCTTCCTGCGCAGGCTGGCATAGGCAAGGTATTCATAGCCTTTGGCTGTCGCGCAAATATCATCAACAATCGTTACCCGTGCTTTGTCATAGCTGCCAAAGTTGCGGACAAGGCAGCCGCCTCCGCCTACGACATAAAGCCTCATCAGGTCAGGATTGCATTCATACCGGCGGAGCGTGGCAAAAATGTCCGACACATATGCCCTGGCAACCGCAGTGATGCAGTCTAGGTACGGTTTCCCAATATCAGCACTTCCAAAACGGAGCACCTGTTCCACGGTCGCGTCCTCGATCTTCACGCCGAAGCTGTCAAGGATAGCGTTCCTTGCAGCAATCATGCACTGGTTGACGCCGAATTTCTCTGTCCAGCAGCGGCTCTCAACGGCTTTCTTATTGTTGATATAGAGAATATTCATTGTGCCGTTCCCGATGTCTGCCAGAAGGTTCGTCCCCTTAAAGTCACCGAGACGGCTGACAATGGCCGGATAACCCTGTGGATACAGGCTGCATCCGACAAAATGGATATGGTATTCCTTCCCATTGAAGCGATACTCTACATCCGGATTCCGGAGCAGGTAATTCCGGAATTCTTCCCGCTGTTTCCGGATCCATGTCAGCGGCAGCCCGGCAGCGAGATGGACATTGGCGGTTCGGATGCCGCAGATATTCAGCTCTCTGGCAACTGCCATCAGGGTCATAAGATAGTAGTCCTCATCCATCGCCTTATCTGCGATAAATTCTTTGTGACCTTCTCCGATGCGGTAATACATGCCGTTATACTCAAGGATGCTGCCGGAAAAGATCGGCTCTGTCTCATAAGCAGTGATCCCTGTTGGTGTGACGGTGTTGGCGGTCTTGATGTTGCCGTAGCCGTGGTCTACGGCAATGATTTTGGTGTTATTCAGTTCTCTCATGCGCTTTCTTCCTCCTTATCGCTGTGGTTTTCTCTCAGCTGGTGTTCCATCATCTGCACCAGCATCTCTGTGGCCGACTTTGTGCCGTTCGGATTCCCGAATGAGGAAACCCGGAAGGTCACTTTGCCGATTCTGTGTGTGTACGGTGTCGCAAGGGCGGCGGTGTTTGTTTCAGGCATAATAAACCCCCCTTTTTGATGTTTTCCTGCTGATCTGGTATCAGATTTTGGAATCTGGTACCGCCTGCCTGCAAAAATAGTCTATCAGAAAGGGAAGCAAGAAGCACTGAGCGGGAATTGAGCGCAATTTGACACTTTTTTAAAAATCGGTTGATTTTCCCGGCGTGATTGCATATAATGAACGTAGCTAACAGCGGGTGTATCTCAGCCCTGAGTGAGAAAGTTAGAAAGCGGGTTTCTCTTGACCCATATGCAAGAAAGTTACGAGAGAGTGTTTCGCCACTCTGAGCGCGATTGTAACAGCGGAGGCAGGGCAGCCTGTCTCCGTTTGTTTTATGCGCAGAGCTAATGTTTTTACTGAAGGCTGCGAAAGAAAGATAAGGCTACAGGTTGTCTGAATGATAGAGGGAGAAATGAGAATGGACAACATAAAATTATACCGGGTTTCGGCTGCTTATATAGAATACTTGCTGCCGTATGCACCGCATCTGTATCATAATAGCCAGAAGGGACAGCAGAATGAACGGGCATACATAGGAGTCGTGCTGCACATTCATGGTCTGGATTATTTTGCTCCGCTTTCCTCTTTTAAGGAAAAGCACCGGCGAATGCCTGAAGGATTGGACTTTGTAAAAA
>JAJBUL010000246.1 GCA_020860365.1 Clostridiales bacterium
TGTCAGAGGTAATGTTGTGATTGCCACGAAGTTCCATTTTGCTCCTGAAGATTATGCCGATGGCGCAGACCTTTATCTTTCCGTAAAAAGACATCTGATAAAGTCCCTGAAAAATCTTCGCACAGATTACATCGATCTGTATTACCTTCACAGGGTGGATGAGCATGTTCCCGTTGAGGATACGGCGCAAGTCATGGGACAGCTCATTCAGGATGGGCTGATCCGCGGATGGGGGCTTTCCCAGGTATCTGTGCAGACGTTGGATCGTGCTAATAAGGTAACTCCGGTCACAGCGGTCCAGAATTTATATAATATCCTGGAGCGGGACTGTGAGGAAGATATTTTTCCTTATTGCCTGGAGCACGGGATCGGTGTTGTGCCATTCTCGCCTATAGCCAGCGGTTTATTATCCGGGAAAATAACAACAGCCACAGAATTTGAAAAAGTAGATGATGTACGGAACTGGGTGCCTCAGCTGACAAAAGAAAATATTGCAGGCAATCAACCCATTCTTTCAGTGTTGAACAAATACGCGGATCTTAAAAACGCAACCAGCGCGCAGATATCACTGGCATGGATGCTGCATAAATATCCAAATGTAGTTCCGATTCCGGGTTCAAAGAATCAGGACAGGATTATTGAAAACCTCAGTGCGGACAAAGTGGTCTTTACGGAAGCGGAATTTAAGAGCCTGGAGGACGAATTATCGCAGTGTGTGATCTATGGTCACAGAGGTCATGTGGAGGAGATTCCTTCGCAGGGATTTCTCCGATCAAAGCCGCTGCGTTAAAAAGAAAAGAGAACTCTTGCGGTGGAAGTGCCGGGAGAAAGCGGCTCGAACGAGTAGCTCGAAGCCGTGGACGACGGCCAGTATAGCATCTTGAGATAGGAGGGAATTCTTATGGAGTACCGTGTATTACCCCATGGTGGCGAGAAAATCAGTGTAATTGGGATGGGGTCTTCCGTGATTGGGGAGCGACCGGAGGAGGAAATCATTGCAACTGTCCGTTCCGCTATGGAGAGCGGCATCAATTATTTTGATATGGCCGGAGGCCATGCAGCGATATTCGACGCTTACGGCAAAGCCCTGGCAGGGAAACGAGATCAGGTTTATTTGCAGATACACTTTGGCGCGGACTACACTTCCGGGGAATATGGTTGGACAACCAGCCTGAAGAAAATCAAAAAATCGGTTCAGTGGCAGATGGAAAAGCTGCGGACGGATTATATTGATTTCGGCTTTATCCACTGTATGGACGAAGGGAAAGACCTGGATATCTACATCAAAAATGGTGTGCTGGATTACATTCTGGAATTGAAAGAGGAAGGGATCGTCCATCACATCGGGATGTCTTCGCATACACCGTCTGTGGCCCAAAGGGTTCTGGATATGGGGATTCTGGATGTCCTTATGTTCAGTATCAATCCTCTGTATGATTATGGGCAAGGAGCCTATGCTGTTGGCAGCAATGCGGAGCGCTATGATCTTTACCGCCGCTGCGAAAAGGAGGGCGTCGGCATTGTCATCATGAAACCGTTCTGCGGCGGTCAGCTTCTCGACGCGGCGCAGTCTCCCTTCGGTACGGCGCTTGGGAAACATCAATGTATTCAATACGCCCTTGATAAGCCAGGAGTGCTTACCGTAGTTCCCGGATATGGCAGCGAATACGAGTTAAATGAAGTGCTTGAATTTTTCAATGTCCCGGATGAACAGAAAGACTACTCTGTAATTGCCGGATATACGCCGAAAGAATCCAAAGGCTCCTGTGTTTACTGCAAGCATTGCCATCCGTGTCCTGCCGCTCTTGACATCGCATTGATCAACAAATACTACGATCTTGCAATGCTTGGAGACAACCTGGCAAGGGAGCATTATCTGACGCTGGATAAAACAGCAGGGGATTGTATAGGATGCGGCCACTGTGACAGCCGCTGTCCATTTCACGTCAGACAAAGGGAGCGGATGAAAATCATCTGCGAAGAATTTGGGAAATAAATCTGGAGAGTGAGGAAACAACTGTGAGGAAAAATATAGCTTTTTTCTGTGTTTTGTAATTATAATGGCACTCGTGGGCTGCGGCGCTGAAAGCCAGTCACAGATAGCCGATGATACAACAGAACAGGAAGAAGTCTCCACCGGCGAAGATACCGAAACTACTGCTGAAGATACAGGCTCTTCTGAAAATGATGAATCGGTTCAGGATGACGAAAAAACTGTCGCTTCGGATGGAGCAACGATTCAGACCGACGACCCTGACATGGCTACCCGTGTTATTGAAAATGGCACGGAAATCAACATGTACTTTACAAATACACAGACAGGTGAAGAGACTGTAATTACCGGCATTCTGAACGACAGTGAGACGGCAAAAGCCCTGATCGAGCAGCTTCCTTATACAGTTTCTGTCAGCCGCTATTCTCATGATTTCTGTGGAATCACGGAGGAACTTCCTTATCAGGAAAGCGAGGTACATTATGGATGGCTCAACGGCGATATTGATTACGCAACCAACGCCCCATATTTCGCCATTTTGTTTGATGATGAGGAAAATTCTGAGCAATACGGTTATCAGGTTAATATCGGCGTTATTACCTGTCCGCTGTCAGAAATCAGCGCATTGCAGGGAAGTTATGAGGTTCGTATAGAACTGGCGGAGGAATCATTCTGATAATGAACGGGAGGGCCGCGATGTTTTCCAATCAAGATTTAAAAAACATGATCCTCCCGCTGTTTCTGGAACAGTTTCTGGTCATGCTGGTGGGCATGGCAGATACACTGGTTGTAAGCTATGCGGGGGAGGCAGCTGTTTCCGGCGTTTCGCTGGTCAATCAGTTTAATACTATATTTATCTACTTGTTTACCGCACTCGCTTCCGGCGGTGCGGTAGTCATCAGTCAGTATATCGGCAGGAATGCAGCGGACAAAGCCAGTGAATCTGCCTGTCAGCTGCTGTTGTTCTCCATCGGATTTGCAATCTTTGCGGCGGGTATTGTGATGCTGGGAAATGAACGGCTTCTTAATCTGCTGTTCGGTTCGGTGGAGGACTCTGTAATGGAAGCCTGTGTTACCTACCTGAGGATATCCGCTTATTCTTATCCTGCTCTGGCCGTCTACAATTCCGGTGCTTCTGTTTATCGCAGCATGGGAAAAACCCGGGTGACCATGTATCTGTCCGCCGCATCCAATGTCATAAACATCATTGGTAATGTGATTGGTGTATTTATCCTGCACGCAGGTGTGGCAGGCGTAGCATGGCCTTCGCTGATCGCGCGGACATTTTCCGCTGTGGCAATCACGTTCCTGTGTTTTCGGAGCAAAAATGAAGTCGTCTATCACTGGCACTGGATTTTCCGCTGGAATCCTACATTCATGAAGCAGATTTTAAACATTGCCGTTCCAAATGGATTGGAAAACGGTACTTTTCAGCTGGTCAAAGTCGCACTAAGCAGTATCGTTGCGATGTTCGGGACATACCAGATCGCTGCAAATGGTGTGGCGCAAAGCATCTGGTCTATGGCTGCACTGGCCGGCGTAGCGATGGGCCCTGTATTTATCACTGTGATCGGACAGTGTATGGGGAGCCGGGATACAGATGCCGCGGACTATTACTTCAGGAAACTGACAAGGATCACTCTGCTATTGTCCTCCGTGTGGAATTTGTTGATTTTTCTTCTGACACCGTTGATGTTGAGTTTTTATGCATTGGAGCCGGAGACAAAAGAGCTGGTAATCCGGCTGGTACTGATCCACAATGTATTCAATGCCGCTGCCTACCCATTCTCTGGTGCGCTGAGTAACGGACTGCGGGCAGCCGGAGATGTCCGTTTCACCATGATTGTGTCTGTTCTTTCCACAATCGTAGTCCGTCTGTTTTTATCCTGGATTCTCGGAGTTGTGTTTCATATGGGCGTGACAGGAATTGCTGTCGCTATGGTCTGCGACTGGGTTTTCAGGGCAATCGTGTTTTCCCTGCGCCAGCAGTCCGGAAAATGGAAAAAGTTCCAGGTGATTTGAAACTGAAGGACACATACTTTTTAATTATGGCTTCACTGCATGTTCTGCGCCTTATAGCGCTCTCCCCAATCCCGCATGCCTCACGAATCCTCAAGGTTCTGCCGCGTGTTGTATAGTCCACACGTTGGGGTGTAGATATTTTTCTTTGGTTTTTGAAACCGCGACATAAAAGCAGGTAACA
>JAJBUL010000105.1:0-1178 GCA_020860365.1 Clostridiales bacterium
ATTAGAAACTGCCGCAAAATAATATGTACATCCCGCACTGCCGGATACGCAAATCACAGACCTTAAAAGTCTCGCCGCATTAAGGAGCTGTTCAGAAATAACAGTTCCTGAGATTCCCAGATGACACAGAAAAGCCAGTCTGCATTACGGAAACGACTGGCTCTTACATGCGCAGGACTATGTATGGAATGTGCCGCAGAACGGATCAGATATCCACCTGAATGGAGGATGTGTCAAACGCACTCATGATATTCTCGAAGTCACCTGAAATATCGACGCTCTGAGGAGTTGCAATAAAGATATAGTTGGAAATCTTCTGGAGTTTGCCATCCACGGCATAACAGGAGCCGGATGTAAAATCAATAATCCTCTGTCCGATCTCGAGATCCAGTCCCTCAAGATTCAGGACAACCGTCCTGCCGGCAAGCAGGGTCTCCGTAATCTCTCTGGCATCTTCTACTGTCTCCGGTTTAATTACACATACTTCCATCGCTGTCTGAACCCCCTGTGATCTTCTGGAAGAACGCATCGGTGTGATCTTGGCGGATGAGGGTGCCGGTCTGGCGGCCGCTGGTTTTGATTCTTTTGATACGGTAATCTCCGGCTCTTCCTGTTCAATCTCGTGCTTCTTCCGTTCACGGCGAAAAACTTTTCTGGGAGATCCGAGGTCTTCGTCCTCGTCCTCCTCGTCATAATAGTCTTCGTCAAAATAATCTTCCTCTTCGGAATTCAGCCTCATAACATTTAAAAATCTATCCATCACACCCATATGCCTGTATCTCCAATCCGTAATATCATATTCTTTTGCCGCTTTCATTATAATATCCCGTGACAGCATCCGCGCCTGTCACATCTGAAGCGGTCTGCCCTTGACCGTAGTCTCTCTCTCCGAAAATACCGGTACCGACACGCACCATAGTAGCTCCCTCCTCGATCGCCACTTCATAGTCTCCTGTCATACCCATTGAGAGAATATGCATATTTACATTATCTATTTTTTTACGTTCAATGTCAACAGATAATTCTTTGATTTTCCGAAAATATATTCGGTTGTCTTCCGGGTCATCCACAAACGGAGCAATGGTCATCAGCCCCCTGATATGGATATTGGGGAGACGGGCGGCTGATGCGGCCAGCTGAATGGCTTCCTCTCCGGTAGTACCGAATTTGGATTGCTC
>JAJBUL010000105.1:1188-4193 GCA_020860365.1 Clostridiales bacterium
TCCCTATCAGATATTTCACTTTATTTCTCTGGAGATGCCCGATCATATGCCAGTGGATATCCCGCGGCATTTCCTCGTATTTTTCCATCATCTCCTGTACTTTGTTTTCACCGAATTCACGGATGCCGGAATCATAGGCTTCTTCCAGCATGGAAACAGGCTTAGTCTTGCTTACAGCGATCAGCGTTACTTCGCTTCGCTTTCGTCCCGCACGATCACAGGCTGCCTGAATTCGCTGTTCTGTTTCTGCCAGATTCTCTTTTACCATGGTATAACCTCCTGATATCCTTTAATTTGCAAACTCACCCTCTGAGATGGAGCCGCCGTCCAGGGCGATCCGGTCATACAGCGACAAACCGTAACTCGTTCCCGTACTTATGATCGAGTATTCTTCGTTTGACGTGATAACATCAATCCGCCTGAATACGGCATAGCCTTTGTTCATATTGTATACACCGCTTAATTCCCCGGTTTCCGTAATTACATACTGACCGGAGGAATCTGTCCTCTGCAGGGTATCTCCCAGGACAAGATCATCCTCGTCAATATAACAGTATCCGGTTGATTCATCCGTATAATAGACAGTCGTGCTGACAAATTCCACGGACTCATTGCCATGTTTGTCGGTTGTGATTTTTAATACGCCCCTGTCTGTCGTGCTTCCCCCCTGACTGATATATTCTTCGGGAATGAGAAGAAACTCCTTCTGTGTGATCGCGGAATTCGGAATTTTCAAACCGCTCTCATCATCGGAACCGAGTTCCACCTCCATATAGCGTTCTGAAACATACCGGATCTGGGAACTGTTAAACTCAAGTTCCAGAAAATACCCGGAATCATACGAACGCAGGGAAGCAGTCGCATAGGTCTGTGCATCGTCCTTCCGAAACGTGACCAGGATCGTAAAACTATCCTCTCCCTCATCCATTTCATCCTGATACATCCGGGCATCATCCTCATCCAGAGGAATCATCATATACCAGTTCTCATCGGTGACGGTCTTATACAGAGCCTGTCCCGAAGAGACGGAAGTATTCGATTTCAGATTATTTTTCCGGTATTCGGAAGCCTGATACATATCGGGCGTGAAGGTATCCGGCGTTACATTTTCATATCCATCCGTATAAAATGCGAGAATACCGTCCGTCTGCGCACGGATCAGAGAAAAACTGTCCGACATCTGATCTGCCAGCTGCTCCAGTGCGGCCAGATAAAGATTTCCCTGCACGTCGTCGTTTAAATTCTCTGTAAAAGCATAGACATTATAAAACTGTGTATCCGAATAATTCGATGTAAAATCAGTGACAAGATCCTGAATTTCAAGAAGCTCGTCCTTTGTCAGCGCGGCGCCGTCCAGACCCGCCGCCGTGATCTCATCGGAAACAGAACCCTCCGGATCTATGGAGCAGACGAGATCGTTATAGCCGGCTTTGTCGCCTTCCCTGCTGTAATAATTGATCTTCCCGGTCTGTTCCGCATAGGTCACCGTCTCAGAGCGAAGGATCAG
Source organism: Clostridiales bacterium (assembly GCA_020860365.1). Taxonomy (GTDB): domain Bacteria; phylum Bacillota; class Clostridia; order Lachnospirales; family Lachnospiraceae; genus Choladousia. The sequence goes on from JAJBUL010000105.1 coordinate 2,696, forward strand.
CCCCGTGTAATAAGATGTTTTCATGATCTGTCCTTTCTGGACTTCATAGACAGAAACATGCCTGGCTGTCATAAAATTAAAGAAATAGACCAGAAAATAGATCAGAACAAAAGCAAAAACAATCACACCGATATTTATATGAAACTGCCTCCGATAGCGCAGCACATTCTTTTTATGCTTTTTTTTCATTATGTTCCTCTCAAATATATAACAGCCGTATAAAACTGGATGTTATGCCAATACTAATGAATGTACTTCTCGCAATCTTCTGATTCCGACAAAAAGTACATCTGAAAAAAAGGAGGCATGCATCAATGAATACCAGGGTTTTGGATATTGTTCTTCTGGTTCTGGTGATCCTGGGCGCGGTAAACTGGGGACTGGTCGGCTTTTTTCGCTTTAACCTGATCTCATATCTGTTTGGAAACATGACATGGCTGACCCGTATCATCTACGCGCTGGTGGGACTGAGCGGGCTTTATATGATAAGTGCATTCGGCCGGCTGCGCTCTATGGGAACCGACAGCTGATGACGGAAAAAAGGTGTCTTAAGATCCCCCTTAAGACACCTGATCCTTTCCCGCTTTTACAAAGAAATAAGCACTCTTGCCTTCACCGGCTCGGGCAGATCCGCTTCATTTCTGGAAACACTTAAGACAATCCTGACTGCATATTTTTCACTGATTACATTGAGCTTTTCGATCACATGCACCATCTGATCATCGTTCAGATTGGCGATGGTGAGAAAGCTGTCGAGATACATCTCCTGAAGATCATAGTCCTGCGAAACGATACCACAGATAAAACCGATGAACTCGTCCATGTTCGTAATCGGATACTCCGTCACATTGATCAGACGAACCCTGTTCGTTAATTCATGCATATGCTTCTGACTCTTATCCAGATATACAATATTCCCGGTGGCGTGTGCGACGGCACTGTTGACCATGTCCAATAAATACTTCGTTTTACCCTTACCCTTTTCGCCGGCAATAATCTCAACCATTGTCTTATCCTCCTAAACCAGATGGAAGCGTATCCTGTTTCGGTTCCGCTTCATTCTTTTTATAAATTGATTATATTATATCCACATCTAAAATACAACCGTTAAATTCAAAAAAGGTTGCTGTCTCACGCGCACGGCATAATCATCCGTTCCCGAATGTGCTCAGCATCTGTGTCATAATCCGGTACATATCGGAGCGCGAATTCCCGTTCAGCACAACAGAAATTACCGGTGATGAGGACTCATTCCGGCTGTAAAGTACCAGACAGTAGCCGGCAGCCGCTGTCGTTCCCGTCTTTCCGCCGATCACAGTTACGCCGTCCGGTTGTTTATAGCTCCCGGTCAGATAACCGTTCGTATTGGTCCAGGTCTGCGTCACGGTATTGCCGGCCGAGTCCAGATAGGATGCGTCGTAGGAAAGCGTGGATATAATCGTCACAAAATCTTCGTTCTGCACAGCCTCCTGAAAGATCAGGTACATGTCATACGCGG
>JAJBUL010000116.1 GCA_020860365.1 Clostridiales bacterium
AGTAAGAGCAACACGGTATATGTGCTGGCTGCCTTCCCGCTGCACCGTCTCCGCAATCTTTTCCCGCACGGAGAACGTCGTGTCCTGTTCCGTTATCGGCACTTCTATACTGCGATATTGCCGACGTGCTTTCTCTACAAAGGAAAGCTTAACTTTTTTGCGCTGCACTTCTCCCAAAATATAACCATGTGCTCCGGTATCATTGCAATCGATCGGCTCGAGTGCCCCGGCATACATGGCCAGATTCCGGATAAACACCTGAGGCTTGTGAATATGTCCCAGTGCAATATAATCAAATCCGGCATTGCTCAGCTTTTCCCGACTGATCGGGATATGCCGCGCGTCGCCGCCATGGGCGAGCAGAATTTTAAAGTAGTCTCCCTTTTCCGCAGCAATATGATCATACATCGGCGCCGTGATCTCCTGCTGGTAATAGCTGAACCCATAGATCTCTGTCTTCAGCTCGGGCAGACGTACCCGCTCGCACTCGGAGGAAAACAGGCAAACCACGTTTTCATTCCAGGGATAATTCAGGTAAGCGGAGCCGGGAGAAAGACAATCATGATTACCGGCTATCAGAGCCACCACGGTATTCTCCAGTGTCGAAAACAGATAATTTACTTCTTTTAATTCACGCGGCTGCGGCTGTCGGTGAAACAAATCCCCCGCAATCAGCAGTAAATCCACTTTCTTTTCGTTTGCGTCCGCAATACACTGCCGGAACGTCTCCCACAGTTCACGGCCCCTGTCCTTTGACCAGACATAGCCATGGTCAGGCGCGGCTCCCAGGTGTACATCCGCAATATGCATAAAACGCATAATCCTCTCCCCCATCCGTCCTCTTAATGTCTATCGTAACCGTTCATTCCCTCCACAGTTACGCGTGGAAATGCCCATTGCTTAAAGGCAGCAGACTTTTTGCTTCATCCTTTCGCGTCCTGCGGGTACTTCAAAGTATTTTAAAGAAATCGAAATTTTTTATAGTATAGCATAGTTTTTTTGAAGAGCTATGCTATAATTTATAATAATGTATTAAGGAACTGTCGTATCAATTACTGGTCACACCCCGACCACACACTTGCTGCGCCGACCGAAGCGAAGCGGAGACGCGATTTTACTGGCCGGAAACTACCACAATGGAATCAGGAGGGAAAAAATGAGTAAACTGGTAGATGAATTCAAAGCCTTTATTATGAGAGGCAACGTAATCGACATGGCTGTCGGCGTCATCATCGGTGCCGCGTTCAGCAACATCGTGTCTTCACTGGTTAACGACATCGTGATGCCGGTCGTCACACTGTTGACCGGCAGAATCAATTTCACAGATCTGATGATCCCGCTTGACGGCAATACCTATTCGACTCTTGCCGCCGCGCAGGAGGCTGGGGCATCCGTCATCGCTTACGGTAATTTTATCCAGATGGTTGTTGAGTTTCTGCTGACCGCACTGGTCATCTTCGTCGTAATCAAGGCGATCAATAAACTCCACAAGCCGGCTCCGGCGCCAGAACCGGTCACCAAAATCTGCCCGTTCTGCAAATCTGAGATACATAAAGACGCTACCAAGTGTCCGAACTGCACTTCCGCATTATAATAACAGGAATTATCTGTAGCTGAATGGGCGTCTCCGTTTCACTTCGGTCGGCGCTAAACGATCGTCCACTGGACGATCAGCGCCCGCCCATCCAAAAATAAAACAGACAGCCTTGCGCAGATAAATCTGCGGCGGCTGTCTGTTTCATTTTTCTGCTGCTCGGAACTGTTAACAACACATCATGATTGGCATGCCCATGCGCATACCGCCTCCGCCGCTGCAGCAGCAGCTGCAGATCACCCACGTCAGGCAAAGCCTCGTGCAATAGTTGCCGCCGTGTGACATCGGATGGCCGTATTCTTCTCCCATGGACTGGTACCAGCGTCCGCCGCCTTCCATCTCAGAGAGAAGCTGGCGGTATTGCAGATTATTCGGCTCCATCTGAACCGCTTTCTGCGCATGGTCAAGAGCCAGGACATTGTTTCCCCGGCCGGAATTTGCCAGTGCGCTTAAGTAATACCAGCGCGCGGTACGGTTCTGTATTCCATTTAGAACATTGATCGCCTGGTCAAACTGATTGCTGCGGATGTAATTCTCCGCGGCACGCAGGTGTGGATCTTCATTTGCGGAAGAACCGGAACTGCTGCTTCCAGAACGGCCATAACCACCGTAACTGCCGTAGCCTCCGTAGCCACCGTACCCTCTATAGCCTCCATAGCCGCCAGAGGAAGAAGAAGATCGGCCGCCCCCCTGCTTCGCTTCATAGCTGCCCTCACCATGCTCTTTATCGTACATGATCTGCTGATAGGCCTGCTGTACTTCCTTGAACTTTTCCTCAGCCTGCGCTTTATTCGGATTGTTAATATTCGCGTCCGGATGATACTGTCGGCTAAGCTTCCGATAAGCTTTTTTTACTTCCTCCTCGGAAGCGTTCCTCGGTACTCCCAGAACCTCATACGGATCTTTCATAATCTCCTCCATCGCGCTTTTGCGCGATTTTATTGCACGGCTCTCCCGTCTTCCCCCAGGCAGCTTTGCTGGTTGGGGACAGATTGCGCGATTTTCTACTGCGCGGCAGCTTCCTGCTCTTTCTTATTCTTTCCGGCTTTTTCCTGCAGCGCCGTATATTTGCACCAGGCTCCGGAATACAGAATGTTGCGGATGATCGGCGCGTACTCCAGCACAGGCAAACGCTCAAACGCGCGGGAAGCCTCGGTCATCATTCCTGCCAGAATTTTCTGAATCTCACTCTTGTAAGGTTCTTCCCAGATACTCTTGTTTTCCGATATGCCTTTCGCGCGAAAAACTGCCTCTACCACATTATAATTGCCATGCTTTCTGTCTTTTTCGATATCCTCCACTGCATCCAGCAGATAGATAAATTTCCCCAGATAAAACCCAATCTGTCTCAGATCGTCCTGCCAGATATCGTCCTTCCACACATACAGTTCACCCAGAAAATTCCCCGTCAATCCGGCTACATAATCAATATCCGCCGACAGGCCATTCGATGTCCTGCCATCTTTCCATTCCACCTCCGCTTCATGGAGCAGGCGAATATTCTCCTCAACCGCTTTTGTCTGACGGGGATATCTGGCCGCGATATCTTTGTAAGTGGAACCAAGCAGCGCCGCTACGGTGCGCCCGGAAATCCTGCGTTCATCCTCCCAGTCGTCTATCCCTTTCTGGTATGCCAGTAAAACGCACATATCTGCCGCGTAGCCGATCGCGTCATTGGCCGCCATGGGATGCCTGTGCACCGGATGCAGCAGGCAGCGCTTCTCTTCCGTTCGTGTTTCCGGCTCATACAGACCGGTCAGCACAATTGCCAGAAAAGTCGTGTCATAATTCAGCACCATCTGCGCTCTCCTGCCATAGCGGTGGTGGAGTTCCTGACACAGACCACAGTAGAAGCTGCGATAGGTCGTATATTCCCGCAGCTTCAGCTCCTGTTCATTTACGTATATATATCCAAACATAACGATCAGCTTTTTTTCTGAAATTCGTTACGGCACTTCGGGCAGGTGATGCAGATCTTTCCCTTTCCGCGCGGAACACGAATTTTCTGTCCGCATGAAGGACATTTATAAATATGATAATCCTTTGACTCTTTCGCCCGCCTTCCGGCTTTAGAAAAACGATCCCGAATGCCCTGGGTAAGGTTCAGGTATTTTTCATTCTCTGCGCTGCGCTGCATATAATTCCGGGAAAACATCCGGAAATAACTCAGAACCAGAAGCACAAGCGCCAGCAGATAAATCAGTGGCTGACTGGTAAAAATATTAATTACCAGAAGAATCAGGCAAACAGCCAGCATAAATTTGGAAAGATCGTCCGCGCCGTACCGTCCGGACATGAAGTTTGAAAAAAAATCCGAAATTTTCTGTTTCATTTAAATTACGCCTCGCATTCTCATTCTCTTTTTACCTGTTAGAAAATAACTGTTCCGTATCTTCACAGTTATTATATGGAAGAAACTTTACGCCTAATTCAGAGGAATGTCAACGGATGTCGCTTTAATTTCACAGAAATTTTAGATTACAAGTTACTATTCACGGGGTGGGGATGATATCTAAGGTGTTTGGTTCCTCATCT
>JAJBUL010000098.1 GCA_020860365.1 Clostridiales bacterium
CGATGACGTGGGATTACAAAATGCCCTACGGGATTATTTACGCAAAGCATCCGTCCGAAACCGTTGCTGCCTTTATCAATAAAATCAAAAACGAAAGTCATGTTTAACGATGTCCTTTACAGGCCAGATTGTTGTCAGTAAAAGCATATTTCGGTTTTCATTATGTTGAATTTCTATAGACCAGATGCTTTGTGCCACACCGTTTGCAGCGATCTGGTATGTCCCGAACATCGCAACGATACTGCTTAGTGCAACTTTGACCAGCTGAAAAGTACCGTTTTCCAATCCATTTGGAACAGCAATGTTTAAAATCTGCTTCATGTATTGACATGTCTCCCTTCTGACTCGGGCAAACAGGAGGCGGCTGAAACCGGAAAACTACCTTTCGCGCTCCTGCGAATAAAAATACAGGTATGGAAATGGATACTGTTTCTATCCTTCCATACCGTCATACTCGCAGCATAGCTGCTCGTTGACCCTCGAGATTTCCTGCCGCAAGCGGCGCAAATCTCGAGGGTCATATTATAATTCTGTTGAATTTATATATCAAATACTTAGTTTCTATCAGTCAGCTATGCTCAAAAAGCATCTTATTTCTGCTACGAATTTTTTCACGGCAGGTGCAAGTGGCTGGCTGCGTTTCCAGGCAAACACGCTGTCAGAGACGATTTCCGGAGAAAGTGGACGGCTGACAATCTTCCTTTCATCCCAGAAGGGAGTCGCCCCTTCAATAATGATGGAATATCCAAGTCCTGCCTGTACCATCAGTGCGCCGTTTGTTGCCAGGTTGCTGGTAAACAGAACCTGCGATTCCGAAAAATCCTCTCCAAACCAGTTGGCCACTTCATTTCGGATATTGGCGCGGGACGGCAGAATCAGCGGCTTTTCTTTCAAATCCTTCGGCGAAATTGTTTCCTTTTCGGCAAGTGAATCGTCCGGACGCATCAGAACCACACTCCGCTCCTTCAAATTTAGACGGAAGAAATTAAACTTTTCGATATCAATTGGTTCCAGCAGGATACCGATATCGACCAGACCTTTTTCCATCTGTTCCTTTACTACATCTGCATTTGCGGTGTAAATGTCGTAGGTGACCAGCGGGTATTTTTCATGAAAGGATGCAATGATTTCAGGCAGTAGTCCGACTGCTGCCGTTTCCCCGCAGCCGATGACAATCCTTCCTTCCACCAGATGATCCTGCTCAACCAGTTCCGCCTGTGTCCTGTCCACAAGAGTAAGAATTTCCTCCGCCCTGCGGCGAAGGAGTATTCCTTCATCCGTCAGCGTAATTTTTCTGGCACCGCGTTCAAACAGTTTCACGCCGACCTCATCCTCAAGCGCAGCGAGCTGTCGGCTTAGTGTTGGCTGCGTGATATGTAGAATTTCTGCCGCCCGGTTGATTCCACTTTCCCGGGCGACTGTGAGAAAGTAACGAAGCACTCGAATTTCCATATGGGTTCCTCCAAAACATAATCCGTTTTCTTATGTGATTATACCCCCGCGGATGCCTGAATGGCAACAGAAACCCTCTACTGATTGTCTTTTATAGCGATGCTCCAAGCGCTCTTGCCTTCCTGTGCAGGGTTAGTCCGCCTCCGGCTTCAGCGGGCCATAATAATAACTGGAAGTTGCACCACCGTCGATCAGGAAAGTGGAACCGGTAATAAAAGCACCTTTGTCACTCATCAGCAGTTCGGCCACGTTCGCTACTTCATCTGCCGTACCGGGACGCCCGGCAGGACACTTTGCAAACATATTTTTGTAGAAATCTCCACGTGGACCGTTGAATTCATCAATAGCAAGTGGAGTCACGATGATGCCAGGGGCAATGTCATTCAGGCGGGCACCACGCTCGCCCCATTTGACGGACTCCGCCATGACACGCTTTTCATTGCAGCGTTTTGCCATCTGGTAAGCGTGAAGGGTACCTTTGATATTTTCCGGCTGCAAAATGTCCAGCTTCAACAGTTCTTCCGTGGGAGTAGTCGCCAGCTGAAGGTCTTCCTCTGCGGTCAGCTGGGGCATACGCCAGCCAGACTGGCTGGAAATGGTGACTCCGCAGCCGCCCTCGGCAATGACTTTGCCCACTTCTTCCAACAGGACAGCGGTGCCATACAGGTCAACCTTCAGGATTGCTTCGACAGGAGCCTGTGAGGGTGAAACACCTGCACCGTTGACCAGGTATTTGATTTCTCCAAAGCCCTTTGCTGTTTCGATCAGGGTCAGAATTGATTCACGGTTCGAAAGATCCATTTCAACGGGGGTCACATCAAAGCCGGCTTCATTCATGGTTTTGGCAATAGCCTGGGCATTTTCCATCTTTTTATCGCCCATGACGATTTTCTTGCCCTGTCCCATTCTGCGGGCGATTGCCATGCTGATTTGCCCTGCACCTGTAACGATCATAACTTCTTTATTCATTGCAAATTCCTCCTTATTTAAATCAGCGGGCATTCGCAATCCGCTTTGCTACTTGCTCATGAACATTGAGCAAAAAGATGCTCAATGTTCAAATTCCTTTGCCACATCTTCCAGCAAATCCCGAATATGCAGGTGCTGGGGACAGGCTTTTTCGCATTTGCCGCATTTGATGCAGTAAGAAGCCTTGACTAGATTTGCAGTATGGACGACGTTATAATAGTAATCCGCATTCCAGTCATGATAGAGCTGCTTTGTATTCATCACGGCGAACAGGTCGGGGATAGAAATATGCTGCGGACATCCGGCTACGCAATAACGGCAGGCTGTGCAGGGAATCAGATTTTTGGAGCGGAACACCTTACATACACCGTCAATCGCGGTCAGCTCCTGATCGTTCAGCGGCTGGAAGTCCTTCATATAACTGATATTGTCCTGCATCTGTTCAAGGCTGCTCATACCGGAAAGCACCATCATCATACCATCAAAGCCAGCCGCATAGCGGATCGCATAGCTGGCAGGGCTGCCGCCGTGAAGTTCATCCAGAATTATTTTTGCATCCTCCGGCAGATTCACCAGATTGCCGCCTTTCACCGGCTCCATGACGATGACCGGTTTGCCAAACTTCCGGCAGATCTCGTAAACCTTCCGGCTCTGTACCGCCGGATCGTCGTAGTCCATGTAGTTAAACTGAATCTGTACCACCTCAATCTGCGGATATTCCGTCAGGATCTGCTCCAGCACCTCCGGCGTGTCATGGAAGGAGATACCGAAGTGGCGGAATTTTCCCTCGGATTTCAGCTCCAGAGCAGCTTCGTAGGCATGGCATTTCCTGAAAAATGCAAAATTATCCGCCCCCTGAGCGTGCATCAGATAGAAGTCAAAGTAATCCACACCGCAGGCTTCAAGCTGGCTTTCAAAAAACGGACGGATGTCCTCCTGCTTTTTGAAGAAGAAATTGGTCAGCTTATTTGTCAGAATATAGCAGTCGCGGGGATAGCGGCTGGTCAGGCAGTCCCGCAGAGCCGTCTCGCTTTTGCCGCCGAGATAACCATGGGCGGTATCAAAATAGTTAAACCCATTCTCCAGAAAGGCGTCCACCATCGCGCACGTCTGTTCCTTATCCACCTCGCCATTTTTCATCGGCAGGCGCATACACCCAAAACCGAAGTTTTTCCTGATTTTATCCATACGTCATACTTCCTTTCCCATCTGATAGGCTTTATCGAAAGCCGGATGCCTGCAGGCATCTCCTTTGTCCCATGTTCCGGTTCCATAAACGATGCCTTTTTCCACAGCGTCCGGCAGACAGCGGACAAAACCGCGAAAGGCTGCCAGTGTACCGTCCGCCGCTTCGTGCTGCGGGTCAGCGGCAGTTATGATGTAATAGAACTGTTTTCCCTTTAATGTCCTATGGTTCACAAAACTGCGGTCGATCACCGTTTTCATCTGCGCACAGACGGAATAGAAATAGACCGGGCTGGACAGTACAATGACATCTGCCTCCAACAATGTCTGGAATATTTCCGCCATATCATCCTGAATCACACACTTGTGATTCTTCACGCAGGCGTAACAGGCACGGCATGGAGACAGGTTTTTATCGCGCAGGTCAATTTTTGTGACAGTGTGTCCTGCATCGGCTGCCCCCTTTGCAAACTGCTCACACAGCACCTCAGAGTTTCCACCCTTGCGGGGGCTG
>JAJBUL010000129.1 GCA_020860365.1 Clostridiales bacterium
ATTTTTCTATTTCCCGGTACATTCCGCCCAGGTTTGCGTGAAGATTGGAAACGAGAAGCGCAGTATCTTCATCGGCTTCCGGAAATAGGGCTAAGGCGTCCTTTTCCAGCTCAATAGCCTTTTCACGATCCTTTTCACAGGCAGCCTGAGAGTGCCATACCTCGATGCGGTATGGCACTCTCGCGGCAGTCGCCAAATATCCGTGCAAGCACGGCTACTTGGCTCGTTGCTTCGCGGAAATCAAGGTACAATGCCCTGTCACGCACAGTGCCGACAGAGGGCTGATCTAAAAATGTCTGCAATTCCCGGAGAATCAGATGCATCCCCTGCCCGTACTGATATTTTTCCATATATGAAAATACATCTTCCAGAAAGCGAAGGTAAAACGGCAGATCGTCCTTTTCTGTAAAGCGAATGATGTTTTCAATCGTCTGGAACATCAGTTTATAATAGGATATCTCCAGTCCATGGAAAAGGCAGAGGCTCTGCAGGCTCTCTAAAAGCCCCCGACAGTTGGAAATGGAGGGTTTTAAATCTGCCAGTGCGGTCTCCTGTATCATTGGATGCAGGGAACCACAGTGTCCGGGCAGGGGCGTAATAAATCCTATTTCTATCAGGTCGTTTACCGTATTCAGATCGGTCAGGGAGAGCCAGTCGGCCAGCAGCCTCAGAGGGATACCGGAGACCGGAACCATCACCATATTCCGCATAATTCCCTGATATTCTCCTGTGAGAAGATAAAGGGAAAACAGCGTGTGAATATGGCCATAATAGGTTTCTTTTGCAGGCTTCCCGTCTTTGGTGATGGATATTTTGTCGGCATCATCAAGAGCAACTTTTTCTTCCTGTAATTTTCGCAGCAGTTCAAGCGGCTGCAGCAGGCCGTGTTCGAGCAGCCGGGAGGCAAGTTCAACCGCGAGCGTGTGACTGTGAACAGTGTCGATGATTTCTGACAGCACAGGTTCCTGCTCTTTTGCTGCGGAATAATAGCGGCCCATCAGTTCCAGCAGAGTCTCTTTGTTGGAAATCTCCGAAAGCTGCATGGTGGGATAATTTTCCATCCGGCTCCGTGTAGTAAACAGAACCCGGCAGCGATACTTCATAACAACCGGGAGAAAACTGTCCTTTGTCGCAGTTGTATTGAAATTATCGACAATCAGCAGGGTGTCCGATTTTAAGGAGCGAAGGAAACGGTTATGTTTGCGAAAACGCTCCTCCTCACTTTCTCCAGGCAGATCATCGGCAAACTCCAGATCAATCACATCCTGATGTAAATCCCCACTGTAGACTATATACAGGACATTCGTATATTCTTTTTTATGCTGCTTTGCGTAGGCTTTTGCCAGTTCACTTTTACCGACGCCGGCAATCCCCTGAAGGAAGACTTTTTCATGCTTCAGCAGCATTTCGTGGAGCTGTTCCAGTTCCTGTTCCCGTCCGCAGAAATAGCGGCAGGGCTTAGGTACATCATTTCCCATGATAAAGTCGGCAAGCGCAGGTGAAAGATTACCGCCGGAGATCAGGCTCTTTGCCTGAACATCCTTTTTGATAAATTCACGAGTCATGCCAAAATAAAGAATGCGGGCGATAAAATCTATGTCTTCTTCTGCGTTGCTGCAGGGATACCTTTCTGATAATTCCTGCTTTTTTCTCTCGGAAATAGATACATCCCCTATGACTAATTCGTATAGTTTCTGGACAGTCATTGCGCTGTCGGTCAATTTGGGCAGAAGCTTTTTACAGAGGCTTTTACGCCATCCCTGCTGATGTTTTTCATTACCATAATAACTTGTTATTTGTCTTGTTACCCTTGCCTGCCCTTTAAACCATCGGCAAAGAAGGGAACTATCAAAAAAACCATAGCCCGTAGAGTAATCACTGTAGATAATCCTTAAAAAGAAGGTAGATGAAAGTCTCCTGGTCTATATCCTGGTTTTCGATGAGATATGATTTGATGATTGTTGTTACAGATGCAAAATCGCAGCGTTCCATACATCTCCTCCAGTTTTCAGTCAATTTCAGGTCAATCCTCGCTCAGTGTGGTTTTCTGTCGTTTTTACTAAACTAAAGAGGAACAGGATTGGTGCTGATATGGCTATAGTATATCACACTGCCTGTACCAAAGAAAGAATGCGGTTCAGGATCAGCGAAAAAATCTTTGCGAACCCCTACACAAAGTGCCGGTGGTGAGTTATACTGAGATTACGCAAATGTCCTGAATACGCTGTTTGGAAAGGACGGCTATGGCTAAGAAAAGACAGCAGGACAGAATTACCGCTTTATATTGCAGACTCAGCAGAGACGATGAGTTCAGCGGGGACAGCGCGAGCATCCAGACACAGAAAACGATGTTGACCCAGTACACGAAGGAACGGGGATTTGTCAACTGCGAATTTTTTGTAGACGATGGGTATTCCGGGACCAATTATGACCGGCCTGACTTCCAGCGCATGATGTCGCTGGTGCAAGAAGGGAAGGTAGGGGCAATTATCGTAAAAGATCTCTCGCGCCTGGGGCGTGATTATCTGAAGACCGGATATTATACCGAAGTGATTTTCCCTGAGTATGATGTGCGTTTTATTGCCATCAATGATGATGTGGACACGGAAAAGGGGAGCAACGAGTTTGCACCTTTCAAAAATATCATCAATGAATGGTATGCCAAGGACTGCAGCAAGAAGGTCCGGTCTGCGTTTCGCACGAAGGCACAAAACGGCGAATACACAGGGGGCTACCCGGCATTCGGCTATCAGAAAGACCCGGAAGACCGGCATCACCTGATTCCCAATGAATTTGCTCCGGTTGTGAAACGAATGTTCCAGATGGCATTAGAAGGTGTAAGCTGCTATCACATCGCAAAGATTCTGGAAGCAGAACAGATTCCGACACCGAGGGCTTATATCTGTGATAAGCATGGGAAGTATGTGAGTAACACGATGGTAGAACATCCTTACGCATGGGCGAAAGGGACGGTTTACAGGATTCTCAGCAATCCCATCTATTTGGGCAAGCTGGTAAGCTGCCGGTACCAGACGCGTTCGTTTAAAGACAAGCGCCTTATGGAGAGACCGGAGGAAGACTGGATCACCGTTGAGAATACGCATGAAGCACTGGTAGATGAAGCAACCTTTCAGACCGTGCAGGAGCGCATCCAGATCAAGCAGCGTCCCACATGGAAAAACTCGGATAACAAATACCGGGGGCTTTTAGTCTGCGGGGGCTGTAATACCCGCATGGTATTCTCAAGTAGAACCGGGCGAAAATCCAAAGGACATTTCTGCTGCAACAAGCACCGCCGATATGGTGGAAAGGAATGCTCCGCCCACTACATCACGCTGGAACAGGTGGAAGAAATCCTTTTGGAAGATATTCGCCGTCATGCGATGCTGGCCGCTGAAGACAGGGACATGTATGTACAGCATTTGACGCATCTGTCGGAACAGGAGTGGAACGGCGAACAGGCTTCCTGGCAGAAAGAAGCTGAGAAATGTCGGCAGCGGCTCTCGGAGATCGACCCGCTGACCAGGCGGCTCTATGAAGACAATGTTCTCCACCACAAAATCACGGATGAACAGTACGCAACCTTCTCGGCGGCATATGAAGCGGAAGCAGCAACACTGAAATCAAGATACAACGAACTTCAAAATCTGCTCTCGTGCTATACCGCACAGGCCAGTGATGCAAAGAAATTCGCTGCGCTGGTTGGGCAGTATATCGACATCACGGAACTGGCAGAATCCCTCCTGCATACTCTGATTGATAAAATCGTGGTGCATGAGAAAGAAGTCATCGACGGGGAGATTGTCATGAGGGTGGATATTTACTACCGCTTTATCGGCAAGGTTGGGGATGCAGATGGCGAAGATATTCTGGCACCCAAAATCCGCAGAAACAATAAAATGCTCATAGAAGCCGGGATTTTACCGGCAAAAGAAGCATAATGCGGATTTGAATTAAAGTGGTGCGCAATAGATAAAACACCCCGGGAATTATCAAATATCCCTTCTGGCAGATGACAGCGAAAAATCCGAAAGCGA
>JAJBUL010000217.1 GCA_020860365.1 Clostridiales bacterium
ACGACGCGGATCAGACCATCCCGCTCCATGCGCTCAATCAGGCCGGAAACGGTAGATTTATCCAGATCCCAGGCCTCGCAGACTTCCGTCTGTGAGCAACCGTCATTTGTCGCCAGATACTCCAGAATATGCGGCTGTCCCCGCAGCAATCCGATCTTCCTGTCTTTCCGCAAGATATACTTGCTAAACTGCCCCTTTGTCAGAGCAATCCGAACATGCAAACTATCCATGTCCTCTCCCTTCCTTTCATGATTTTCTTTATCTATTCGTTTGTGTGCAAACCGTTTGCTTACAAACCATTATATACAAAGATTCCTCTTTGTCAACCGGATTTTCAAAATAATTCGTTTATAATTGTTTTCCACCTGACTCTTGCCTTTGCACCTACCGCAGGCTGTGGAATTTTTCAGGTCGTAAAATACATTTCCTTTTTACCGGAAAGCGTTCTGCCGCGGATTAGGCAGAAATCAGAATAACATTCCCTGGCACATCTTACAGGGTCATAGCACAGTTTCCATTCGCTTTTTTTCTCAGAATAAGCCATATGTACACGGCGGATTTTCCCGCCATGCTGTTCTTTGAACGCTTCATATTTCTTCTGTTTCTCTGTCTCTGCATCTTTCCTTACCTTTTCCAGGCTGTTTTTATAGTCATAGGTCTCTGCCCTGTGGCAGACGCAGAAAAACAATGTCCCGTCAGCATCCTTATCCGTATTTTGCCAGGCCTATCGCATCTCCATCGGCTGAATCATAAATTTCCGGGTCGTCCACCAGACGTCCCATTAAGATCACCTTATTCATCTGTGTCTTCTCCTTTTCCTGTCTGAACAACGGCTATATCCCATAACCAAATTTTCTGAAAGCCTGTAAATGCCTGCAGCCCTCCTTCCTGCTTTTCTCGTGTTCCCTGATTTTGGGCAAAGAAAAAAGCACTCAGAAATCACCTTCCTGAATGCTTTATAGAAATCTCTCTTTCCTTTTCATGAAACACAAAACATTACTTATCGCTGTACCAGTTGAAACATTCTCACTGCCCAATTTTGCAGGCTAAAGTCATGGTGCTAACAAATCTGTCATGCTCTTCATGCTGATCAGAATTGTGGATGTATTATGCAGCAGCGCCGACGTGGCAGGCGGAAGAATCCCAACCACTCCCAGCAGGATCAGCATCGCGTTGAAGCTGATAATCTGCCGGTAATTGGTATCAATCCGTTTGATAAGGTCGTCGCTGATGCGTTTCAAAGTCACCAGCTCCCAGAGATCCTCCGCAGAGATCGTTAGGTCGGCGACCTCCCGTGCGATAGCGGCGCCATCCGCGATTGCGATACCCACGTCCGCTTCCGACAACGCCGGGGAATCATTGATACCGTCCCCGACCATAATCACATGGCGGCCGTTTTGGTGCTCTCCCTGAATGAATTTTGCCTTATCCTCCGGCAGCACTTCCGCATAATATTCATCCACGCCAATCTGACGCGCTACCGCCTGTGCGGTACGCTCGCTGTCACCGGTCATCATGACTGCCTTTCCGATCCCCAGCTTTTTCAGTTCATAGATTACTTCCGGTGCTTCTAGCCGAATCGGGTCTTCGATACAGATGACTGCGGAAAGCATGCCGGAAATTGCCAGATAAAGATGGGAATACTCTGTCGGAAGCGCATGGAATTTCTCCTGTTCTTCCTCTGGAACGATACAACCCTCATCCTCAAAAACAAAATGATAGCTGCCGATTACGGCTTTTTGTCCGTCTACCATGCTGGAAATTCCATGGGCAACCACATACTGAACCTTTGTATGATGTTCCTCGTGATTCAACCCCTTTTCCATGGCCGCTTTCACCACCGCGTTCGCCATGGAATGCGGGTAGTGTTCTTCCAGGCAGGCTGCCAGCCGCAGCATCTCATCCGCCTGCTGCCCATGGAATGGAACCACCTGTGCCACCGTAGGCTCGGCGTGGGTCAATGTACCGGTCTTATCAAATACAATGGTATCTGCCATGGACACGGCTTCCAGAAATTTTCCACCCTTAACAATAATCTGATGCGCACCGCTCTCCCTCATGGCGGAAAGCACTGCCAGAGGCATGGAAAGCTTAAGCGCACAGGAAAAATCAACCATCAGCACTGAGACCGCCTTCGTCACATTTCGGGTCAGCAGATATGTCAATGCGGTTCCGCCGAGACTGTACGGAACCAGGCGATCCGCCAGATGCGCCGCCCTTGCTTCCGTTACGGATTTCAGCTTTTCGGATTCCTCGATCATCCGCACAATTTTGTCATATTGCGCGCTGCCCGCGGCTTTCTCCACACGGATCACGCATTCGCCTTCCTCGACCACCGTACCGGCATAGGCAAGACTGCCTTCCTGCTTTCGGACAGGCAAGGATTCCCCGGTGATGGAAGCCTGATTGACCAGGCACTCGCCGCCGGTCACCTTCCCATCAAGCGGGATGATGCCGCCCATACGCACGACGATACAGTCGCCCACCCTGACATCGGATACGGGAACCAAAATCTCCTGTATTTCTGATGGCTCACCATTTGCAGACTCACGGCTTGAAAGCCCACTGTCTAAAGACTGACCGCCCGAATGACAGTCGTTTGAAATCGGTCCGCAATGGATAAGATTTTCCTGCTGGCGCGGTGTTTCCACCCGCATCCATACCCTATCCGTCCGCAGGGACATCGTCCGTGCCAGGTCATCGACTGATTTTTTATGCGTCCAGTCTTCCAGTATCTCTCCAAGCTTCAGCAGAAACATGACCGAAGACGCAGTGGCAAAATCTCCCCTTGCCAACGAAACGGCAATCGCTGTCGCATCCAGCGTCTCAACCTGCAGCCTTCCGCTAAAAAGCGCGCGGACCCCCCCGAAAGATATACTTCACGGACTTTGCTGCTGCGGCTACCGCCTGCAAGGAAGCCGGCAGAAAAAGCTTAGCGGCAGCTCTGCGCAGAACCATAAACGTAAGCCTGTCCTCAAACTGTCGGTTCAGTTCACGGCCGGTATTTTCCGGCACCAGTTCTTCCTCTCTTTCATAACAGAAACGGCTAAGGGCCGCGATAATGACTGCCCGGTCACACGCAAAAAAGATGATCGCATCCCCGGTACGGTCATAAACTTTCACATCGGTCACGCCCTCTGTCGCGCGCAGATAATATTCCAGTATGTCTGCCTGCCGCAAGGTCATGCTGCTTTGTATCGCATGAACCCGCAGCCTGCCTTTTGATTCGTGTAAGACTCTGCATCTCATAATTTATACCGCCGCAGCCTCCGCTTCCTGGCCTTCATACCTACCCACAGCATCGGAAGCATCCGGGATATCCTCCGCATTCTCCGCAGCAGCGCGTTTTTCATTGATTTCCTTCGCATCCGCCAGAATATCATCCGCATTCTCCCGGATCGTCGTCGCAGTCGTCATCACACTCTCTTTCGCACGCAATGCCGCGGCAACGGTATGCGTATACGCCTTTTTGGCGTCCTTGCTCCCCAGTATCTTTACTCCAGCCGTTCCAAATAAAACTCCACCGATAAATAAACCAGCTTTACTCCATGCACTCATGATTCTGTCCTCCTGTTTCTCATCTGTTTGCATTCGTATGCTCGTACGGGCATCCTTGTAATTTTTAGTAATTTATTACTAACTGCAAATAAAATAGCATATAATGAGCCACAATTCAACCCTTCATTTTTAATGACTCACTACAAAATAATGGAGCAAATGCAATGGCAGCACATTCGCCCCGCACTTGCTCCGCAAAAAGTCAGAAAGATTCAAATCGCAAAGAACTCTATCGCCGTTAACAAATCACAACCTCACCAGAAAATCCCTGCGGCATGGTAGATCACACAGGATAAGATCAGAGCGCTTTCATGCTTGTGGTTCTGCTACTCTTTTCGCTCTTTCAAGCATCACAAGAAGCCCGCCAAACATCCAAAGGTTTCCGATACTGATCCAGCCAACGTCACAAATCAGTCTCAAGAAACTCTCTTGTTTCCCGCACATATTCATCAACCTTATAGAGTGTAGC
>JAJBUL010000090.1 GCA_020860365.1 Clostridiales bacterium
TCCTACTTGGTGACGGAAGCTTTATATACGCCGGATTATTCATCGCTTACCATTTTACGGGCTTTTTGGCACTTTTTTGATTTTTTCTCATTTGCCCGAAAATCACGTAATTATTTATAAATCTACGCATTTTTCCGGGCAAATGGTGTAGTAAATGGTGTAGCAAGCAAGTGTTATTTTAGCCTGATTTTTCAAGCCTTCCGGCACTTCCGTTCTCTGCAAAATTGATAATTTTTGCCATCTGCTCCGCCGCGCGGTCATAGTTCGCGTGGGTATAGACGTTCAAAATCACTCCCACTTCAGAATGTCCCATCACATACTGCAAGGATTTGATGTCCATTCCGGCATTCGCCATGTTGGTGCAGAAGGTGTGTCGCAGGAAATCCAAAAGTTTGGATTTTATTTCTAACAATCTTACCGCTTCAAGCTACAAAAATCTGTAAGCGACCCATCGCCCTTCTTCCACTTCCGACTGACTTTTTTGTCTGTCTCACTCTCAAGAGTGGCAAGAGCCTTCACCTTTTCTTCAGTAGTAATATCTAGATATTTCATTGTTGTTTCTATCTGCTCGTGCCCCAGCAGAAACTGAACTTCAACCACACTGAGTCCGTCTTCAATCCAATGCGAAGCTTTTGCGTGCCTGAAAAGGTGCGCGTGGGCTTTAAGTGGCACATCTTTGCAGGATTCATGGGCTTTGGATGCATATATTTTAATCCTTTTATCCAAAGCCGCTTCGGTATGTGTCAAGTGTTTATTGGCACTTTTTGTTTTTTCCTTATAATGTTCCTTTACAGATTTAATGTATATCATTTTGACATGAAAATTAACCTCGTTTACCCCAGTAATTGTGTCAGTGATTCTCAACGCATCTACCACTTCTTAAGATGCTTTGTTCACAAATCAATTCATGAACATGCACGTTACTTTTTTAGTCCTGCCTCATGTTCATGAATTAATTTATGAACATGACCAACCGAACAGTTTACCAGTTGTGCTATTTCCCGGATGGTTTTCCCATCTGCGTGGAATCTGCATACGCTTTCTGCCATATGCGGATCATTGGCAGGCTTTCGGCCTGCTTCTCTCGGATTCCGGGCTTCATCCAACAGATAAATAAACACTTTTTCCCCATCCGGGAGCTTTGTCTGGTACACTCTACGGGCATACGTCACCTCTCCATAGACCGTTTTGATCGTGGTTGTGCGTTTTCCCTTGTCCCTGTACAGGCTCCTGTCCCTGCCCGCAGCCAGCTCGTCATCATAATTTTCCAGTATAATCCTGGTGATTTCCCTGGCAGTCTCACATACAAATACAAAAACTTTCTGCTCCAGACTCTTGAATGATACCAACTTTTCTTTTACAATAGATTCCATCATACAGTCTCCTTTACGTGTTTTTTTGGCAACTAACATCATAAAGAAAAACTGTATGGTTGGGAAGTAGGAAATTTCTCTACTTCCTATTTTATTTTAGGAATCGTTCTTGTTTTTGCCAATAATAATTATACACTAACCGGTCATTTTCCGCCTGTTTCCGCCGTTTTCAGCGCTTTATTTTGAGTTCCCAGCTGAGTGAGGGTTAAATTTCTTGGAAGTTAAGCTGGAAGCTTCACAGATTTGGTTTAGCCCCGCTCATCCATATGATCTTTGTATCCGGAAAATACAGCACATAGGAGATATTGCGACTATGGCAGGCTCTGAATGCTTTTTATTGGAAGAAGTAAAAACTGATACTATGACATATAAGTTCGGAACCACAGATCTCGAATTTACTCTTTGCCTGAACAGGGAAAAAGATCAGAATGGTATAAACAAAAGGTATTTCTCATTCGGGATCATCATATCCGGCGTATCCTCACAGGCTTTCCCGATCGGCGTGATCTTCGGCACGCTGTACTTCTTCTCGGCGTCATACTTCCGCTTCAGCTGGTAATAAATGTAAGTGGTTCCCTTGATCTTCTTCCGGGTAATCTTCCCCTTCTCCTTTGGTATCTCTACTCTAAAATCCGCGTACATCGCGGCCTCCTTTAGAGAGTTAATTACCTTTGGAAGTTCACAGATATGCGTCCTGATTCGCGGGATATGCATACTCTGCGTATGTCATGATTTCCATCCGGGTCGGTATGCAGAAAGAATTGCAGACAGAATAAAATAGTGGTATGATAAACAAAAAAACAGTGGGGATGGTGACACATGACATTGTTACAGCGAACCGGCATCGTATGCATCTGTGCCCTGATCTGCACCGCGCTCTGGGGCAGCGCCTTTCCCTGTGTAAAAACCGGGTATGCGCTCTTTCAGATCGATTCCTCTGATACCGCCTCACAGCTCCTGTTTGCAGGCATCCGTTTCTTCGGCGCGGGAATTCTGGCACTGCTGATCGGCAGCATCGGGCAGAAACAGATCATATTGCCGCGAAAGAGTTCTCTGCCTAAGATTCTGATCCTCAGCCTGTTTCAGACGGTGATTCAGTATACCCTTTTTTATATCAGTCTGGCACACACCACCGGTGTGAAAGGTTCCATCCTTCAGGGAACCAGCGTGTTGTTTTCCCTTCTGATTGTCTGTCTGCTGTTTCATACGGAAAAGCTGACAATCATGAAAACCGTCGGCTGCGTCATCGGTTTCGCCGGCATTATCCTTGTCAACTTTAACGGCGGCATGAATATGGATTTTCATTTTATCGGAGAGGGATTTATGATCCTGTCCATGCTGTCCGCCTCATTTTCCGCCGTCTTTCTGAAACAATTTTCACAGGACGATAACCCGGTCATGCTCAGCGGATACCAGTTCCTTCTGGGCGGTGCCGCGCTGGCAGTCATCGGCTTTGCCTGCGGCGGGCGGCTGAACGGATTTTCCCCGGCCGCCCTCCTTCTGCTGCTCTATATGGCATTCATCTCCGCGGCGGCTTACTCGCTGTGGGGCATCCTGCTAAAGCATAATCCTGTGTCCCGGATCACGGTTTTCGGTTTCACCATACAGATTTTCGGTGTGATTTTTTCCGCGCTGTTTCTGCGGGAAACCGACAGCTTCGGCCGGCAGACGCTTACCGCACTGGCTCTGGTCTGCATCGGCATTTATCTGGTTAACCGGAAGAACTCCGCCTGATGCCGGCGTACCCGTACGTTCTGGACCATATTTTCCGTTTCCATTCCAGTCGTTCATTATACAGGCACTGTTTTCCCAGGACGTAAACGCCGCAATAAACTGTCCTTCAAAATACCTCTGTACCGTTTCTGAAAAGCCCCGCAGATTCAGCCTGTCGTTTTTTCCCGGGCAGAATAGAGAATAACGTAGCGCCCCTGTGCATAAACTCAGCGGCACACGCTTTCCCATTTATAAATTTTTATATGTCCAATAATCCGTACTTGTGGTCAGAATATATGTTCGCCTGTTGCTTTGATCACATTTGCCATCTTCCTTCTGTCTGCTATATGGCAATGTTTTGAACCGTCCGGTTATAAAGCGCTTCTGTCTCATCGTCGAAAGCCACCAGCCATACCTCAAAATCCTCCCCGGCATCCTTTGTCTCTTCGATGATCGTCCGCACGGCAATTTCCGCCGCCGGTTCTTTCGGATATGCATATATGCCCATGGATATGGGCGGAAACGCAATAGATTTCAAACCCATTACTTTTGCGACGCAAAGAGAGTTACGGTAACAGTTCGCCAGCAGTTTCGGTTCATATTGAGTCCCGCCTCTCCAGACCGGCCCGACTGTATGGATCACGTATTTTGCCGGAAGCCGGTACCCCTTCGTTATCTTTGCATGTCCTGTCCAACAGCCGTTTAAAGTGCGGCACTCCGTTAACAGATCCGGTCCGGCTGCATGGTGGATCACGCCATCCACGCCTCCGCCGCCAAGGAGAGAATTTTGAGCGGGGTTCACGATTGCATCTACTTTCAGTTTTGTAATATCACCTTTTAAGATTTTGATAGACATTATTTCAACAACGATTTCAGATGAACATGCGGGATTGTATCCTCAGCAATTCAAAGCCCCGAAAACACAG
>JAJBUL010000096.1 GCA_020860365.1 Clostridiales bacterium
AAAGATGAGGAACCAAACACCTTAGATATCATCCCCACCCCGTGAATAGTAACGGAAACACAAACAATCCACAGTAAATCACCGTGTTCTGGTTGTAAAAACATTTCAATCATGTTACAATGCATTTCAGTTTTATTACATAAAACGTAACCAGAGAAAGGATCCCCGCAACATGAACCGCTCCTATGACATTACCGTATTATACGCTCTTCATGAGTCTGACGCTAAAATCCCGGATTTTCCTGCGCAGTCTCTTTCCTCTGACCGGATTCAGGTCATTCCCGTCCGGGAAAATGATCCATATCACCCACGGAAGCAGGCATTGGCAAAAATCCGCGAAGCAAAAGGTACTTACACGATTCTGCTGGATGTCGGCGATCGCTTTGCGGATACCTTTTTAGCAGACCTGCTCTCCCACGCAGGGATTTCTGGGGCAGCACTTGTGATGCCTTCACAGGTCAGCCAGTGCCTTCAAAGAACGACCCGGTATTTCTCCCTGAATAACTCGAACAACACCCTGCTGCAGAACGCCGGGCGGATTCCGGTCGTGTTTCCAACCGAGCTTCACGCCCTGCTTTTGCCAACCCGCGCGTTTGCCGCGGCCGTGCAGGGAACAGCCGACAGCGTCGAGCAGGAAAAGCGCATTTTACTCCGTTTGCTTGAACAGAACCCGGATTTCGCTTACGTCGACTCCTGTCAGATCGAATACGCGCTGCCACGGGAATGCGATCAGCAATATGATGGCCGTCCCCTCACAAAAGAGTGGTATTATGAGCCATTTGAGCAGTTTCTGCTGCCATTCATGAAACAAATAAAAAGCTCGTTCGGCTATATCCCTGTCATTCTTCAGCATCTGGCTCTGTATATGATTCACATTCGCTTTGAAGCGAATATGGACAATCGGAACCGCCATGTGATTGAGCCAGACGCAGTGCCCGCTTACACGGAACTGATGTCATCTGTGCTCCAATATGTCAACATTGAGACACTGCTGGATACCCGTGTTCATCCATCCCATTCCTCCATAGAGCAAAAGCTCATGGATATCCGGATGAAAAAAAACAATTGCTCCTGGTATCCGGATCTGGACTTTATGCCAAATACAATACGTTTTACATGCGATAATCTATGCCTGGCCACACTTTCCAAAATACCAGTGCGGATTCAGCTGATGGATTACAGAGACGGGCGGCTGGAAATCGACGGCTCTGTTTCCGACTTTTTCCGTCGCAGCAAAATGCGGCTCTATGCCAGATTCGGATCGGAAACTTATACACCCGTATACAACCGCCGGTATTCCCTGACAAAATACTTTGGTGTCTCTTTTTACCGGATGCATACGTTCCATATCTCTATCCCGGTGGACATCCCCGATTCCGGGAAGGACAGCAAAGAAGCTTCGAAGGAACGCCTTCTGAATTTTTACCTGTGTCCAAATGACCCTGGCGAATCTATGGAAGCGCCCCCTCGCTCTGCTCGGCGGCAAGACGATTCGCCCATTCCAGATCGCTTCGCGATGGGCGAATCTATAGAATACCGGATGGAGTTTTCCTTCCCATCCCACACCAGCCGCTTTGCGAACGGTTACGCCTACGGTTACTGGCGCTTCGGCAAATACCTGGCGTTTCACAACAATAAGGGCATCCATGTGCGGCGCTCCAGCCCTCTGGTTGTACTCCGGAAAGAAGTTCTACTCTGGAAACAGATTTTCACCAAGGGCACAGGACGCCGGTATATTCCGCTGAAAATGCTGAATTTCGTCCTCCGTCCCTGGTTTTCCCGGCAGAGGATCTGGCTTTTTATGGATAAAATATATAAGGGCGGAGATTCTTCTGAATATATTTATAAGTATGCAGCCGCACAGAAGGATGGCATCAGAAAATATTATCTTTTGGATAAGACCTCTGCGGATTATACCCGTCTGCAAAAAGAAGGCTATCGCCCTCTGAAACGCGGCAGCCTCTGGCACCGGCTGATTTTCCTGAACGCAAATATGGTAATTGCTTCTAACTCAACCGTATTTGCTTTCAACAGCTATAGTACTGCTACGTCCCAGTATATCCGCGGCGATGTCCACTCGGTCACTGCCTGTGTCCAGCACGGTATGTCTGTGCAAAAGATAGCCGTCGCCCAGCAGCGTCTGCGTGACAATACCAGGCTTTATTTTTGCGCATCAAAATATGAAATTGAAAATCTTTCCAGGCCCGCCTATGACTACGAGGGATATGACGCCCTGAAGCTGACCGGTGTTCCACGCTACGATGGCCTGAAAAGCCGCGCGGAAAAGATTCTTCTGATTTCTCCAACCTGGCGCATGAACTCCGCGCTCCCGCCCACCAAAGGCGAGTCGGTCGCGCGCGCCTACAACCCGCATTTTAAGGACTCCAGCTATTATCAGGTCTATAACAGCCTGATTAATGATCCGCGGCTCCTGGAAGCGGCCCGGCAGTATGGCTACCGGATCCAGTATGTCCTGCACACAATCATCAGCACGCAGGCAAAAGAGTTTAACAAAAACGAATCGGTTGAGATCATCCCCTCTATAGGCGATATGAGTTATGAAAAGCTCTTCTGCGAAGCAGCCCTGATGGTGACGGATTTCTCCGGCGTCCAGTTTGACTTCGCTTACATGCGAAAACCAGTCGTCTACCTGCATCACCACGACATTCCGCAGCACTACGACGAAGGCAGCTTTTTCTACGAAACGATGGGCTTTGGCGAAATCTGCCACACCAACAGTGAGCTGATTGATGTACTCTGCGACTACATGAAAAATGACTGCCGGATGCCGGATGAATACCGCCGCCGTGCGGATGACTTCTTCGCATATTCTGACAACAGCAACTGCGAGCGAATCTACCCTGTCATGCTTGAGCACGAGATGAGTCACGCCACACATCCGAGTCGGGAAAAATGAAAGTTGCGCTGACCATATAGGATGGCATACATAAGCTATAAATTCCCTGCCTGGCGGAGAACTTTCCTATTGGACAAGAAAAAGGAGGATCTCTTTCGATCCTCCTTGCTTTTATCCTTATTTTATTTTTATGGTTCTAAATTCATATTTATAATTTCCTGGAGAGAGAATTTCCTGTTTCATTTATAAACCTGTCTCTCGTTTCTTTACACGATCAACCGTTTTTATAAATCATGTGGCTTTTTCTTTTGATCTCTTTCAGATCTTTTTTCTTTCTGATCCATTCTTTTTTCTCTGAATCATTTTTGTAAATGTGAATGAATGTGATTTTAATCGTGAGCTCCGATCCTGAATACTTACAGATTCATCCTTTTGAATCTTAATCTCTGGTATAGATCCGGCTTTTGAAAGCTTTGATCACCTGACGGCTCTTTTCTTTCACCTGATATCTGATTCCGATATCCTTAAATATAACTCATTTCTCGTCTGAGCTTATATTCTGCCGCATCCAGTCTTAACAAATGATTCATGCTGTCCTTATGCAACACACACCACTGTTTTACCCATTTCTTATCAGCGTATCGGCTCACCTTTTCTGATTTTCACTGTACTGTCCTTACAGCACTTTTTATACTTATCTGTACTTTTTTATCAGGCTTCCCGCCTGCTTTTTGCGTTTCCTGCACTTCCTGTTTCCGTATCATTCATCGTACTCTCAGGTGCTGTGCTTTTACGCTTCCTCTTCACATTCCATTCTCTGCTTTTTCTTATACGGACGAACCTGCGAGTCCGTCTTCTCTCACATACCGGATAAATGTGCTCTCTCGGCTGATTCGTTTTCTCTCCAGTGAATCGTTCCCTTACGATGACTCTTGAATCAATCCCAACTGAGGTCTTTTTCACAGGAAACATTTACCCTGCCACATATTTCAGATAAAAGATGTGAGACTGTATCCATTGGAATCGACCTCCTCTCCCTGGTTGTCATTGACTATAGGTTTTGATCTATAGGAACAACAATTTGTTTGTTGATGGTTGTACTATATCACAGGTTTTTCGATTTGTCAACACTATTTTTAAAAAAATCTTCAA
>JAJBUL010000117.1 GCA_020860365.1 Clostridiales bacterium
TTACAAGGGATTCCACCTCTTTTCTAATCTCAAAGTGTCGAAAACGGGATTATAATCGTTTTCCGCGGATATCGCAATATCAAATTTATTTAAAAACGAAAAAACACGACAAATTTACAGCTTAGCCTCTGTGTTGATTTCCGACACCTCCCTCCCGGCCTCGCCGGCAGTTTCTGATATTACCTCCGAAATACCCTCCAGATTAGTCTCTCCTTCTCCATCCCTGGGAGTCACACGCCTTCCTGCCAGCACCCAGCCGGACGTCAGCGCCGTCAGCGGTGCGGCAAGCACCAGACCGAAAGAGCCGACCAGCGTGTGGATGATTTCAGAAGTTACGTATTTGTAGTTCAAAATATTGATAACCGGCGTTCCCTGTGCCATAAACACCATCAGAAGCGCAATATATCCGCCGGAATAGGCCAAAAGCAAGGTCGTCGTCATCGTCCCCATTGCCGCCTGGCCGACATGCATCCCCGAGACTGCCGCTTCCCAGCGGGAGAGATCCGGCCGTTTCTGCGTTACCTCATTGACAGCAGCTGTAATATCTACCGTCAGATCCATCATCGCGCCCGAGGAGCCGACAAAAATGCTCGCCATGAAAATACGGGTCAGATTCAGATTTTCATATCCACTGTAGAGCAATGTCTCCGAAAAAGACATCACCGCCCCCTGCACTTTAAAGGTGGATGTGCAGAGAATACCCAGTACGCAGGTAAGCGCTAACCCGGACAGAGCGCCCGTCACAGCCGCAAAACAGCGCCGGTCAAACCCAAATACCAGTGCAATAATCATCAGCGTCAGCAAAGCCGTAATCACTCCGCCCACCAGAATCGGCTCCATCCCCTTCAGGCAGCAGGGTACCAGAATCTTCCAGATTGCCAGCACCGACAAAACAAACGACAGAATTGCACGCAGTCCCGTTCCCCTGGCAAAGAGGATCAGGAACAGGAAAAATGCGCCCAGGAGCAGAAATTCCAGATCCATACGGTAATGGTCAATCATGCTGACCGACGATACCTCATCCTCACTAAAGCTCACCAGCACAAGCGCCCGGTCGCCTTCCTCATAGATTTTATCCGATTCCAGTGAGCCGCTCAGCTTGTTGCTCGCCCAATACGTCTCCCCTTTATGGCTGCCTGCAAGCAGCGTAACCTCGCAGGATTGCTCTCCTGCCTGCACCAGCCCGGTATTAATCACCGTCGAATTATCCACACTGATCACCTTCGCGGCCACACGCTCTCCTCCGTCTTTATACGCTGCACCCGCTTCCTCAAAACCGGTTGGGATGCAAATCAAAATTATAATTAACACGATACAGACCAATATGGAAGCCCATGTTTTCTTGATTTTCAACGATTTCATATGGAATCCTTTCTATTCTGGCAAGAGAGACCGCGAATTTACGCGGCCTCTCCATCATACCATCCTACATTTTCCGTAACTCGTAACAGTCCAGTACCTTCATACGTACCTCGCAGCAGGTGCGAGGTACTGTCCTGAATGGTTACCATTTTCCACACTTCATAACTCACATCCTGGCCATTCCGCCAGCCAGAAGCCACTAGTCGTATCATGAGCAACTTTACGTTCTCTTAACCACTACGAGTGTAACCAGTAACAAGCCCTCTGACAGGAAAGTATCCCAGCCAGTTCCTCTTATACAGTCAGATCCTCCAACCCCAGCAGGTTGACAAACTTATCATGAATATCCGTATTGTCATAAGAACCGCTGAAAAGATCCGCGCCAGCGCCCTGTGCAAATACTGCTGCCGGCAGGCCGGTATGCGCGTAAGAAGTAAAGCTGATACCAGACTTATTGTTTACCAGATGTGTAACTGTTACAGAGAACGGGGTATATGTACCATAACTGATATACTCACCCTGTGTCTGCACCGTGTTGCCCTCGGTATCCGTCGCGTACCCGTCTAGCGTCAGCTGATATGCTTCCTGAAGCTCTTCCACTTCGTAATCGGTCAGCACAAGCGTCGTATTGTCCTCATCGGTCGCGTTCTCCGGAAGAACCAGGCCAAACAGTACCTCTACATCTGCCATCGCATCCTCAAAGGACGTGCCATTCTCCCGATATGCCGCCACATAGTCTGAATCATACTTCGCAAAAGAAATGCCCTGATTCTGTACATTATCCAGATAGGTGTCATAATCTGTCCCGGCAAAACCGATCGACAAACCACCTGTCTCATGGTCACCTGTCACAACAATCAGCGTCTCATCCGGATGCTGCTCGGCAAAATCCACCGCTACCTGAATCGCATCCGCCATCGCCAGCACGTCATAGATTACCGTTGCCGCGTCATTTGCATGGCAGGCCCAGTCAATCTTGCCGCCCTCACACATCATAAAGAAGCCATTGTCATTCTCCAGAACCTCAATTCCCTTAGATACATAATCCGCCAGCGCCCACTCATCATCCGCACGGTCAATCTCATAGCTCAGAGAATCACTGTCTGCCAGATTCTCCGTAACAATCAGCGTCTTGCCATCTTCAGCAGTCACATTCTCTGCCTCCGCCTGCGTACGGACAACATTGTAACCTGCCTCCGCAGCCAGCTCATAAATATCCGTCTGGTCGCCATCCGACCCGGTCGGCTTCAGCAGTCCGCCACCCGCAAAATAATCATAATTGCTCTCTACCAGTTCTACACCGATGTCATAATAATTGCTGCGGCTTGCCTGATGCGCATAGAAAGCAGCCGGGGTCGCATGATTCAGGTTTACAGAGCTGATCACACCGATCTTATATCCAAGCTCATCGCGAAGCTGCTCCGCAAAAGTCGTGTATTTCACAGTCGTTGATTCATCCATATTGATAATGCCACTGTATGTCTTAAATCCAGATGCAATCGAGGTCGCTGTTGACGCAGAATCCGGGCAGAACGAGCTGGAATCATACGTGGTAGCGCTTCCTGTATAATCAAACTCCATAAAATTCAGTGCCACATTGCCATCCAGAATTCCATCATCCGTATCATCCGCCAGTGCGCCCAGATAGGAAGACGCCAGCTGGAACTGTGAGTACGTCATACCATCACCGATAAACAGAAACACATACTTTGGAGCTGTTACCGCTGCCGTATCATCCGTACTTTCTTCCGCCAGTGCTGTTAAACCAAATGACCCCATAGCACCTGTCAAAGCCGCTCCGGCCACACCTGCAGCGGAACCCCTCAAAAAATCTCTCCTGGATATTTTCTTCATTACTCCATTCTCCTTTACCAAAATTTCAAAGTATTACAGGTCACACTCCGATTCCGTTTACGTTATTTCTATCTCTGCCAGCGTTCCCCATAACTCCAGATTCTTTTTTCACACTTTCACTTCAAAATAACAGCCAATCGACAGAACGGTCGGTTTTACGCGGCCGCCCCGTTCACTACATTATGTTAAGATCAACGTTAACCATGAGAAGAGTATAAAAGAAGAAAGTAAAAATCAAAATCTTAAGAGGTAAAGTTACCGTAAAATGTATCTGTACATACAAATCAATATACCGTTTCCCTGTTGCTGCCATATGGCTTAACCCCACTTATTTAGAGGCACTAAACCTGCATGACGGAACCTGGTACTTTTGGGCAAATGGTCAGGTTCAGACACAGCTCACAAGTGTAACCTATTATAACGGAGCATTCTTCAATCTTGAAAAAATGACCACCGAGGCAGGCAAGAAAAACAATGTTTCAACAAATTCACATACTTCAGAAAATACAAATTCCACAAACCACACAATCGCTGGCAGCGACCATTCTATCATGTTACCTGGTAGACAATCCGGTGCAGCGGCTCAGCAGATTTTTGTAACTTCGTGTAAAAAAAGTAATAATGTACCGCTAAGCATCTCTTTTCTTTCTTCTTTGTTCAAACAATTCCTTGCTTCCAAAGTCCAGAAAATATTTTTAAAAGGTGCAAATACAAATAATTTTAATGCATATATACTATGAAGTTAAAAAGGACTAAGCTTGCAGCCTTAGCGTTGACCGCATTGATGGCT
>JAJBUL010000066.1 GCA_020860365.1 Clostridiales bacterium
AAGATGAGGAACCAAACACCTTAGATATCATCCCCACCCCGTGAATAGTAACCATCTGACAAAAGACTACGGTCACGGCCGCGGCGTGTTTGATGTATCAATTCAGGTAAATAAAGGCGAATGTTATGGCTTCCTGGGTCCGAATGGCGCTGGAAAGACGACATCCATACGACATCTGATGGGCTTTTCTAAGCCTGAGAAGGGCAGTACCGCAATTGCAGGGATGGACAGCTGGAAGAACAGTGCAACGTTAAAAAATACAGTTGGATACCTTCCAGGGGAAGTAACGCTGCCGGCGGGACTTTCGGGAACCGGGTTCCTGCGCATGATGGGGCAGATGCGTCATGTGGAAAACGACAGCTATCTGAAGATGCTGCTGGAAAAGTTTGACCTGGACCCCAATGTCAGCATCAAACGGATGAGCCTGGGCGTAAAGCGCAAGCTTGCTGTCGTTACGGCTTTTATGCAGGATCCGGATATCCTGATCCTGGATGAGCCGACTTCCGGTCTCGATCCGGTTATGCAGGAGACCTTCATAGAATTTGTAAAGGAAGAAAAGAAACGGGGCAAGACGATTTTCCTTTCTTCCCATATCTTCCATGAGGTGGATGCCACATGTGACCGGATTGCCATTATACGGGACGGAAAGATTGTCTCTGAATTCAAATCGGAGGAATTGAAGCAGAAGCATGACCGCATTTACCGAGTGACTTTTTCAGATGAAGCATCTTATGCGGCTTTTGTTCAGAAGCCGTACCGGTTCACATCGAAAAATAAGGGAAAACTCCGTGCAAGAGTGCAGATGGAAGCAGACCGTGTTGGTGAACTGATGACCAGTCTTTGCGATTACAATATCGCAGACTTCATTGAAATACCGTTTACTCTGGAGGACTACTTCATGGGCTTTTACGATACCGGCCATCATTTTAAGGGGGTGAGCGCATGAATGAGTCGATTATTTCTGTAAAAAATCTGACCAAAGACTTTGGGCAGGAGCGAGGTCTGTTTGGAGTATCAATTCAGGTAAATCAAGGTGAATGCTACGGTTTCCTCGGCCCGAATGGCGCCGGAAAGACGACCGCGATCAGGCATATGATGGGTTTTTTGAAGCCGGATTCCGGCGAGGTGCTGGTAAATGGATTGAATCCATGGAAACAGGCACCGGAAGTGATGAAAGATGTCAGCTATATTCCAGGAGAGATCGCGTTCCCAGATGTGGCGACCGGCACGGACTTTTTTAAGGTACAGGCACAGTTTCTTGGTGTAAAGGATTTTACTTACATGAATCATCTGATTGATCTTCTGGGTCTGGATCCCTCTGCCAATCTGAAGCGCATGAGCAAAGGCATGAAGCAGAAGACGGCGATCGTTGCCGCACTCATGGGAGATAAGAAAGTATTAATCATGGACGAGCCGACTACCGGCCTGGATCCGCTGATGCGCGAGACCTTTCTGGAACTGATCCGCGAGGAAAAGAAAAAGGGCAGGACTATTTTCATGTCCAGCCATATTTTTGAGGAGATCGAGGATGTTTGCGATCGGGTTGCTATCATCGGAAACGGAAAGATAAAGGATGTGCTAAGCCTTTATAAGCTGCGCCATGATACGCCGAGAATGTTCCGGATCACGTTTGCCAGTGAGACAGCTGCGCAGGAGTATAGGAGCAGAGTCCCGGAGGCAGTCACAGATGAGAAAGAAAAGGGAAAAGTATCCTTCGCTGTTCCTGCTGCCGAGACCGACCGCGCAATTAAGGCAACGAAAGGCCTGCCAGTGGTTTCCGTTGATGAGACACATGAGGATCTGGAAGAATACTTCATGAATATATATCGGAAGGAGATCAGACAATAATGAAAGTTACAAAAATATTTTCCTGGCCGCTGATGAAGCAGAGCCTGAATGCCAATAAAGTCCTGTTTATCGCCTGCACGCTTGTCCTGTGCCTGATGACAGTGGTTACAACCTATGCGAATAATCTGCTGGGCGGAACGGAAACCGTGGATTATACCGATGCGCAGACGGATTTCTACAGCCATCTGTATGTGCTGGCTTCCTACAATGAAATGGCGGGAACGGAACTGAGCTATGAGGATTTTGCGGAAGCGGAAGATCAGAGTATGTATGAGGCAGCCTTTGAGATGGCATCCCAACAGTCCGCCGACCTTGATCTTTCCTGTGAAAATTTTGAAGCGGCGGCGGAAACACTGGCCGAATCAGAAGCTGGCCTGGACGCCTATATTTCCCAATTTGAGTATGTTTATGCTCTCGGCTCCGTACAAGGCTGCTTTTCCGGCGATGATCTGGACATCGAGTCTATGATGACCATGATGCTGGAGATGATGGGCATTCCCTCCGATATGCTGGAAACAATGAGTGAAATGGACACGACTGCCATGATGAATCAGATGTATTTTACGATCATGAGCCTGCTGCCGTTAATTCTGTTTCTTGTATTTGCCGGAAATGCATTGGTGGTCGATCAGGTGGATAAGGGTTCCATGGCTTATATCCTTTCTACCCCGACGAAGCGCAGTGCGGTGGTCATCACGCAGGCGATTTATATGATTATAATGCCGTTCATCATGGTTGGATGCGCGTTCCTGGTAAAGATGGCGGCGACACAGGCATTTGCCGGAGAGGTGGATATTGCGAGATTTGCCGCGCTTTATGGAGGCCTGTATCTGCTGGCGGAGGCAATGGCAGCGATCTGCTATCTGGCAAGCTGCCTGTTTAACCTCAGCAAGTATGCACTGGCGCTGGGCGGCGGCTTAAATGTCTGGTTTTTCCTCTGCTCTTTGCTTGGCATGTTTGGATCGGAGAGCATGGTCAGCATGGGCATCGGTGTGGAAATGCTGGGAAATTTCAATAAGCTTACCATTGTCGGCCTGTTTGATATCGAGGCACTGGGAACGGTTGGTTCCGGGAGCGTAGATTATGCTTTTGTACCGAAATTAGTTGCTCTTGCTGTAATTGCACTTGCATGCTATGTGGTGGGTATGATACGGTTCCAGAAAAAGGATCTGCCGCTGTAACACAGGCTTTGGAAAATGTATTGATTAGATAATGGTACCCCGGTACGATGGTCATAAGTAAAATCTGGCTTTCGTGCCGGGGCTTTTTGGAAATTTGGACAATCGATCTTAGCTATAGCAATTTCTTCTCCTTTAGTTTCTCCAGAATCTCAGCAATCTTTGCTGCCGGTTCAGGATTTTCATTGCCCAGCCAATCATAGAGAATGGCAAAAGTGCCCTGAAAGATAAACTGGCGGATGTATTTTTCTTCTGTTTCTGAATAACTGCTTTCTTCGGTCACACCTTGAAAAATATCGCGGATACTTGGAATAGAAAACAGGTGTGATGCAAAATCCTGCATGGGAAGGGTACGCACCAGGAGACAGAACAGTTCCCGCTGTTCATATAAATAATGCAGAACCGGCAGGAGTGAGTTTGCGTTTGCCTCATCTTCTGCACTGCGGTTTTGTGTTGTTGAATTGCCTTGCTGGCGATTTTTTGGAGAGAGCGTTTCTGCCTGTATACGGACAGGCCGTATCTCGTTGTCCAGCTGTTTCAGAAAATCGGTCTCGATTTCATTTAGAAGCTCTTCCGGGCTGCCATAGTATTTATAAAAAGTCGTGCGGTTGATCTGCGACACCTTGCACAGCTCATAGACGGTAATCTGACTCAGTGTTTTTTCTTTCAAAAGTGTTATCATGCCGGACTTGAGCATGGTCTTACTGATGCGGATTCTCTGATTTTCCATTGCTTTTACTTCCTCGACTAATTTTCGGATTTTGTTGACTTTAACACAAAAGTAGACAAAATAGTTGACTACAAAACATTTTAGAGTAAACAGTTTGTTGACATATAACGTTGCCGATAATTATAATGAAATTCAGGAAATTTGTCAATGGATTTCGCGGGCTGGGGTGTAGATATAAATATTTGGTAAAAATGCTTTACAATCATCTCATATTGT
>JAJBUL010000189.1 GCA_020860365.1 Clostridiales bacterium
CGTGTCAGCCGGTATTTTACGACCGAAGAGATGATTCCCGCTGCCGGACAGGGATTTCTGGCAGTACAGGGGCGTGCGGGAGAAGATTATAGCTTTCTGGAAGGCTATTCGGATCAGGAGGCTGCGGTCTGCGCACGGGCGGAGCGCGCCTTTGTGCGGGCACTTGGAGGAAATTGCAGTACGCCGGTGGCAGCATATGCGCGGGTGATTCCGGAGACGGATTTATGTAAGGCGTTACGCCTGGTAGCTTTTTACTATGATGAAGAAACGGGAAAGGTCTATCGTGGTGATAAAAGCGGAAACATGGAAAGTCCCGAAAAGCTTGGAGAGGCTTTGGCGTTTTCTTTTAAATGACAATCGTGTATTTTATGAAGCATGC
Source organism: Clostridiales bacterium (assembly GCA_020860365.1). GTDB lineage: Bacteria > Bacillota > Clostridia > Lachnospirales > Lachnospiraceae > Choladousia. The sequence goes on from JAJBUL010000189.1 coordinate 380, forward strand.
GGAGCCGAATAAAAAATATAATAACTTATTTGATTTGAAAAGAGAACTGGCCGTTGTGGGCCTGCAAGGCAGAGAACGGAGAGTGAATTGTGAAATTTGAATTTGAAGAGAACAGATGCGTTTCGATTGAACAGCAAGAATTGTCTGGCAAGGTCTTTTTAGTAGGCGCGGGTCCGTCAGATTCCGGATTACTTACTTTAAAAGGAAAGCAGGTTCTGGAATCCGCGGAGGTAGTTGTCTATGACGCGCTTGTCGGCCAAGGAATATTGAATATGATTCCCGATTCGGCGGAGACGGTGAATGTCGGGAAACGGGCGAGCCATCATACGCTGCCGCAGGAGCAGATCAGTCAGCTGCTTGTGCAGAAAGCGAAGGAAGGAAAGCGGGTGGTACGCCTGAAAGGCGGCGATCCGTTTCTCTTTGGACGCGGCGGCGAGGAGATTGAAGAACTGATTGCGGCTGGAATTTCATTTGAAGTGGTGCCTGGCGTGACATCTGCCTTTGCAGTTCCGGCATATCAGGGGATACCGGTGACACACAGGGATTATTGCTCCTCGGTACATGTGATTACGGGACATAAGCGGAACGGAAATGCTCTGGATATTGATTTTGAAGCGCTGGTTCGCACAAAAGGAACGCTTGTGTTTTTGATGGGCGTGAGCGCGCTGGGGGATATTTGTCAGGGACTGCTTGCCGCGGGCATTGTGCCGGAAACGCCGGCCGCTCTTTTGATGCAGGGGACGACCGCGCATCAGCGGCGCATTGTGGCGACAGTGGCGACGCTGGAAGATGAGGTAAAACGACAGGGTTCCTGTACGCCTGCAATCATTGTTGTCGGTGAAGTCTGCACCCTCTCAGAGCAGTTTTCGTGGGCGGATCAGCAGCCTCTTGCCGGGGTAAAGGTATTGCTTACCCGTCCGAAGGAACGGAGCAGTGAGACTGCTGCGAAGCTGCGGGAAAAAGGAGCCGAGGTTCTGGAACTGCCGACCATCCGTACGGAAAGAATACAAAAGAATGAGCGTTTGGAGCAGGCGCTGGAAAGGCTGGGTTCTTATCAGTGGATTGTGTTTACAAGCCCGACAGGGGTGCGGGTTTTCTTTGAAGAGATGGCAGCGCACGGCATTGACTGCCGCGCGCTTGGTACTGCCAGGTTTGCCGTGATTGGAAGTGGAACCAAAAAGGAACTGGCCAAACATGGATTTTATGCGGATCTTATGCCGGACGTTTACGACGCGGCACATTTGGGAAGAACGCTGCGGAATGCCGTTGATCCGGAAAAAGAATCCCGCATTCTCATTCCCCGCGCGGCGCTTGGCTCACCGGAGCTTCTTGAGGAGCTGGGGGATGACTTAGAAATAGAGGATATCCCGATCTACGAGACAAAATACGAGGCCAGCCGGTTTGTGGATTTACAGAAAGAATTTTCAGAAGGAGCCATTGACTACGTGATGCTCACGAGTGCTTCGACAGTCCGCGGATTTGCGCAGGCTGCGGCGGGGATTGACTACGCGAAAGTCCAGGCGGTGTGTATCGGAAAGCAGACCGAGGCGGCCGCAGCTGCGCTTGGCATGAAGACATATGTGGCCGCAGAGGCATCGATTGACAGTCTGGTTGCCTGTCTGTGTGAGGCGGTACAGCGGAAAAATACCGATACAATAAAGTTATAGAAAATGACAGGAGAGGAGGGGGTATATGGCGAAGATTTTTAATGTGAATGGAGCATGCAGACCGGACGAACATTATATGGTGGATCTGACTTCCAGACTGATGGCAATTAAAAAGATGATAGATGCCGGAGACTATTTCACGATAAACAGGGGACGTCAGTATGGAAAAACAACTACACTCCAGGCACTTGCTGTTTTTTTAAAACAAGACTATATTGTTGTCAGTCTTGATTTTCAGAAACTGGGAGCAGATAAATTTGTAAATGAGAATCAGTTCTCCATTGCTTTTGCCAAACGCTTTCTGAGAAAAATCAGTCTGGATGATGATATGAATGACGAACTTCTTTCGCCGCTCAGAAATGCTTTGAAGAGTGAGCGGGAAAACCTGGAATTGCTAGAATTATTTGATTACCTGTCTGATATCTGTGCAGGGGCGAGTAAACCGATTGTTTTGATGATTGACGAGGTGGATGCTTCGATGGACAATCAGGTGTTTTTAAGCTTTCTGGCTCAGTTACGGGCAGATTATCTGGACAGACGGCTGACGCCGACCTTTCAGTCGGTAATTCTTGCGGGGGTTCATGACGTAAGGAGTATGAAAAGAAAGCTTCGTCCAGAGGAAGAACATCGTTCAAACAGTCCCTGGAATATAGCGGCTAAGTTTCAAGTAGGTATGAATTTTTTGCCGGAAGACATTGCCGGAATGCTGAGAGATTATGAAATGGATTACCATACTGGTATGGATATTCACAATATAGCTGAAAAAATTTTTGACTATACTCACGGATACCCTTATCTTGTTTCTGATTTATGTAAAATTATGGATGAAGAAATACCAGGTAGCGTGGGATTTTCTCAAAAATCAGATGTATGGACACTAGAGGGTCTCAGCGAAGCTTTCAAACGGATTGTAAAGGAAGACAATCCTCTATATGAATCTTTACTTGGTAAGCTAACTGTCTATCCGGAATTAAAATCTCTATTAAAAGAGTTGCTCTTTAATGGGAATCCTATCCCGTATGTTGCGACTGCTTCTTATATAAAAGATGCTGCAATGTTCGGTTTTATCCGCAATGAAAATGAAACTGCTGTAATAGCAAATCGGATTTTTGAAACGGTGCTCTATAATAATTTTATATCCGAAGAATTTATCGGAAATAAGCTTTATGAGGCTGGCGCACAGGAGAGGAACCAGTTTATTATTGGCGGCCATCTGGATGTTCGCCGTATTCTGGAAAAGTTTATTGAGACTTTTAGTGAACTCTATGGGGAAGAAGACGAAGCGTTTCTTGAAAAGGTAGGACGGAAGTATTTTCTTCTTTTCCTAAAACCGATTATTAACGGAGTCGGAAATTACAGCATAGAGCCACAGACCAGAAACAGTGAGCGGATGGATCTGGTAATTTATTATCAGGGAGAGCAGAATATCCTTGAACTGAAGCTCTGGCGCGGAAATTCGTATAACGAGAGAGGTGAAAAACAGTTATCCGGCTATCTGGATTATTTCCATATGAAACGAGGGTATATGCTTAGTTTTAATTTTAACAGGAAGAAAACGCGTGGAATCAAAGAAATTGTCCTGGGAGATAAGATATTAATAGAGGGGATTGTGTAATTATGGTGAATCGTTATCAATTTAATAAGATTTACTCTCAGATGAAGCAGGAGTTTGGCATGGTGCCGCATGGAGGGGAAGGCAATTACGCTATGATTCTTTTCCCCATGGAAGGAAATGTACTGAAGATTCATCGCCAGTTTCCGTCCTCAAACAGTCGGCGGATGGATGAAGCGATCGCCTTAGTCCTGTTTGATATTAAAGAAAGCTTCCTGTATAATACAAATATAGGGAATTCCGAGAAAGGTGGTTGAT
>JAJBUL010000164.1 GCA_020860365.1 Clostridiales bacterium
TCAGCGGAAGCAGCTTTTTCAGTGACCCAAAGGATATCTCCCGCAGGAACCGCCATGCCATATGAAGAGACACACGCACCATTTTCACGCCCCATGCCTTCGCTTCATCTTTTCTCCAGTAGGCAAGATAGCCCTCCTGATGTTCGGAGGTCGTATAGAGGACGCCAAGGCGATAGTAGCACTCCGTCATGATCTCCAGGGCCGTTATCGCATCCTCACGGCCAAGACGTGTAAATAAGCCCTCACCCTCATCATAGAACGCCTCACCAATGCACCTGCCGATTGCTTTTATTTCTTCGTCGGTGAGGTTTGTCAGTTGAATCATGTGTTCACTCCACCTCTTTTTCTTTCAGCCACTCATTGAAGTCACATTTGCCACTTATCTCTGTATCTGTCTTTAAGTGTCGTGCATTGTTCTTAACCGTCTGATACAGGAAAAACAAATCCGAAGCATAAGCTGTGCCATCGTCCAGATCGGGAGAGTACATTTTTATTTTTGTCTTTCCAGTACGAATCTCCACCAGATTAAAACGGGCAATACCCCGAAATAAATAGTTGCTCGTTATAAAACTCATCTGCACAATGTCACAGATTATCACATTGAATTCTTTGTTGCCCATTACGATCGTCAGCCTGTCACCGCTGATATTCCAACGGCCTGTATGGGTGAAGATGGTTGTTTTTCTTGTTATCCCGTAGTAGATTGCCAGAACAAGGATAAGGCCGACAACATTCAATATATAGTACAAAATGTCAGAGCGGACTTGTCCCCAAATCAAGTCAGCCAGAAAAAAGATATATACAGCTAAAAAAGGCAGTCCGGCAAACCATCTTACAAAATAATTCTGATATTTAAATTCCCTTTGCATGGTATCTCCTCTACACTTGTTTCTGCTCCTGATCTCCCACAAACCAGTAGTCGCAAACAGTCCCGCCGCCTGCCAGCGTCTGCTCGCGATAGAGCCTGGCGTGGTACAGCCCTGCCAGCAGGTGATCCAACTCGCACATCACCGGAAGGATCTCCAGATAACCGTAGGCTCTCGCGTAATCGTTTAACGGACATCTCGTGAAATGATAGTATATTGTCCTGTGTATTTCATACTGCTGCTCCTTCCTTGCAGGTATTTTGAAAGAAACCCATGTTTAGCTCTCCTCGTAATTGATCCACTCTATAATCGTCTTCTCCGCATCTTCAATGGCAGCAAGACATTCCTTTTGATATTTCCCGAAGCTTTTATACATCAGTCCAACGAAGGGAAGCAGACGGTACAGCAGCTTTTCCCGCTCTCTGTTCGGCATCATGCCTGTCAGATGGCTGACATTTTTATAAATGACGGCCGCCACTTCTTTCTCATATTTCACTCCCGTCAGATACGCCTCCATTTTTCTGACAGAATACGCAGACGGCCACGCCTCATCCTTGTCGCCTGCAATCAGCAGGATTCTCGCATTGCTCTTTTCCAGTGGAAGAAAAGCTTCCTGCTCCCGCACTTTGTCCTGATAGGCGTTATAATAAGAAATCCACATTCCCATGACCGGATAATCCGCTGCGGGTGCTTTCTGATACTTAGCTGCTTTTCCATCAGAAAAATCCGCCGATACGAACGGAATATCCTCTCCCCGAAAGGTTGCAACGCTGTGTCCGGACATATGTTTTTTAGACTTGTCTGTCCCTTCAAATGGAACGTGTGTCGGGGATACCAGAATCACATTTTCCACACCGCCAAAATATACTGCGGTCAACGCGGCAAAAATGGAACCCATGGACATTCCGTAGGTACTGATATGGGAATATCCCCTGTCCGCCAGGCAACGAAGTGCCGATTCAAACATCTCAAGCGGTATGCGGTCAGGCGAATCGGGAAGCCCGGCTGCGCCGAAAAGCGATACAGCCGGCCCAGTTATTCCATAATCTGCGAATCGCTCTGCGATCTTGATTCCGGGCAATAAGCTCTTTTCACCGCCCATCATCACGATAACCGCTTTATCACATACGCTGTCGGGTGCAGCAAGATGGCCTACAAATCCATGCTCCTGATAAATGAAATGTTCATACCTCATCCGTCGATCTCCCCGCATCATCTTTTCGCGCCTGTGGTTCTGATACTCTTTTCGCTCTTTCAAGCATCACAAGAAGTCCGCCAAACATCCAAAGGTTTCCAATATTGATCCAGCCGGTAGCCAGGCCATGCGCCCACGCTACGTTGCCGACAAGCTTGTGCAGCAGCAGGACGAGCAGCATCGGAATTGGCAAAGAGAAAACCCAACACCATTTTGGATAGGGCGTCAGTCCCCTGGAGAAGGCCGCGATCTGCGCATAGCAAAGCACCGCGAAGAAGACGAAAAACAATATCGTACCAGGCAGAAGAAAATACTCAGCAAATTGCAGCACAATGTCATAGGCGTGTTCAGGGGATACTGTCAGCATATGTTTGTACACATAGACAGCAGCAAGACACGGCAAATGGACACCGCAGCCGCCAAAGGTCAGGCAGCCGAGAATGCCGCTACGATAGATGTGTGCATACCTCTGGGAACGGCTGGCAATCAGGCGATAAATACCAAACCAGCACAGACATTCCAAAGGAATCCCAATTACGCCGAGCAGCGAGGACCAGAAAAGTACCGTGTCTGAACGCGCAATGTATCTGGAAAGACTTCGTTCCAGTCCGCTTAAAGTCTCATCCTCCACGCCGTAACCGAGAAGTAAATCCCCGACGAACACCATCACAGCCACAAAAATTCCAATCATCAGCAGCTTACGGATTCGCTTCCAGTCAAGCTGACTGTCAATTCCAATATCGTTGTATGCATTCATTCTTTTATTCACCCCTAAACTCCCTCTCTATCGTGTACATCCTTCCGCTGCTCCTCGGTAGCATTTACCCCTATTCCCGTGCAATATTCAAAGCGTTTACAAATCGGAACCCTCCCAGCAGTACATAGAAAACGATGGTGCATAAGCCAAACAGGGCAAAAATCTGCGTCACGCTAAGAGCCAAGGCCAGCGCCGAACAAAGGAAGGAGCCAATCGGCATGGAGGCTTCCATGACGGCAGCATTCAGGCCGCTGATTCTGCCCATTTTCTCCTGCGGTACTGCTGCCATCATACAGCCGCCGACTACGACGTTCAAAATGCCTCCGCCCAAGCCTACGCAAAACATGCTGAGGGTCAGCAGCTCCATTTTTCCGGCAGTAAATGCGATACGTACATGCACACGATGGAAACGCCCATAGCAAAGCGCGGTAATTTCTTTTTTCCATATAAGAGACTTCCCTTCGTCATGCCCCGCATATCATCCGGCGTAATGGCTCCGTCTATGGAAACGCCCCCTCCCGATGGTCGGCGAATATCCCGCCCGAAGGGCGAGGATGCCACCCGGCGAGGGCAGATCGCCCTGCCATTAGAGACGCTGCGCGTGGGCAGGGCTGCGGCTTTCCAGATGGCCATGAACACAAAGGACATATAGACGTTGTGCGCCATGGGATTTTTCGCACCGATGTCCTCCGCCTGGGACAGCATTTGCCGGTAGATGGGCTTTGCTTTCTTTATGTATTCTCTTGCGGCCTTTCGCCCATACTTTTTCGCCAACAGCCTTTTCATAAAGGGAGCAATCATAATCCAGTATTGCCCTGTGTATTTCATGCCGATGCTCCTTCCTTCTGCCGTTCTTCGCGGCAATTTCTATAATTGCCTGTTTTTATTTCTCCGCAATAAAGCAGATCCAATGCTTTTCCGAATTTCTGTGTGTGATGATGTTAGAGAAGCCCGCCTGTTTCAACGAAGCGACAATTTCATTTTCCTTATAAATCTTCATTCCCTGAATCATTTGTTCCCACTTTGTATCCGCAGGGTTGTCGCCGTCGGACTCATTGCAGATGAAGAACC
>JAJBUL010000009.1 GCA_020860365.1 Clostridiales bacterium
AGATGAGGAACCAAACACCTTAGATATCATCCCCACCCCGTGAATAGTAACGAATTCGCTTAAATATACATCAAATTCGATTATTTTATATTGATTTTCTGAAAATTTCATGTTAAGATTGGTTAACAGCTGAGAACATATATGATCGGGTTTGGTGTCTGCCCTCTCAGGCACAAAACAAAGGTAAGCATAGGTGCTAAGGAGGTATCAAATGAGTGTACAGTTGCTGGATAAAACCAGAAAAATCAACCAGTTGTTGCACAATAATAATACCAGCAAGGTGGTTTTCAATGACATCTGTGATGTGCTGACCGGAATTTTAAACTCAAACATCCTGGTAATCAGCCGTAAGGGTAAAGTGCTTGGCGTAGGGCTATGCGATGAGGTAGAGGAAATCCGGGAACTGATCGTAGATCGGGTTGGCGGTTTTATTGATCCCATGCTGAACGAGCGTCTTCTGGGCGTACTCTCCACGAAAGAAAATGTAAACCTGGAGACCCTTGGTTTTGTCGGCGAAAATGTCAGACAATACCAGGCAATTATCAACCCGATTGATATTGCAGGAGAGCGTCTCGGGACGGTATTCATGTACAAATATGGCAGCCAGTATGACATTGATGACATTATCCTGAGTGAATATGGCACGACAGTGGTCGGGCTGGAAATGATGTGCTCGGTCAATGAGGAGAACGCGGAGGAGAACCGCAAAATTCAGATTGTGAAATCCGCGATCAGCACCCTTTCGTTTTCTGAAATGGAAGCGCTCATCCATATCTTTGACGAGCTGGACGGCACAGAAGGCATTCTGGTAGCAAGCAAGATTGCGGATCGGGTCGGGATCACCCGTTCCGTAATTGTAAACGCGCTTCGCAAATTTGAGAGTGCCGGTGTGATTGAATCACGTTCCTCCGGAATGAAAGGAACCTACATCAAAGTACTGAACGATTATGTCTTTGATGAGCTTGAGGAAATCAAAAAAAGTAAGAATCTGTAGGCCATGCGCACCATACGAAAACCGTCCGCGGCGATACGCCCGGGCGGTTTTCTGTATGATCCATATCTTTGCCGGGCATAGCCCGCGCAGATTTCATCCAATCAGGGAAAGGACATAAGTATAGATCGCCTTATAAGTAGCTGAAGTATAATGGACTCCGTCTGAAGTACTGAATCCGTTCGCAGTCAGGTACGAGTAGGTATCCAGATATACAGATGAAAATGCAGCTTCCAGTTTTGTATTAAAGGCAGCGATCTGGGTATTCGTCACAGAATATCCGTATTTTTTTGCGGTAGTCTCATTCACCGGATTCACTGCCATTATGTAAAACCCGGTATCTGTATACTTCGCGATCAGTGTTTGATAGTAAGTAATATAAGAAGAAATATTTCCCAGGTCGTTAATGCCAAAGGCAAAAATCACTCTTGCATCCGGATCTTCATCAAGGTAAGCAGCCAATGTTGAACTGGCAGAGCTCTTCAGCCAGCTGTAGCCTGCGCCGACCTTGCCGATAAAAATGGTATTGGAGTCCGACACTGCGCTCGCCATGCCGACGACACGGGAATCTCCCACAAAAATGTATTTTCCGTCAAACTCTTCCTCGATCTTTTTTCCATCAGCCCCCAGCGTATATCCATCCACTACACAGTCCGTCAGGCGAACTCCGTTTTCATTTACATAATAATCTCCGATCCACTGACTCGTCAGCAGTATCCCGTCGTCGTCAAAGTAATAGTACGACCCATTGATCTTCTTCCACTTTCCCTGCACCCGAACGCCCGATGCATTAAAATAATACCTGTTTCCGTTCTTTGTCACCCAGCTGCTGCACACCCGCGCACCGGAACCATCCACGCAAAAATACTTACCATTTACCGAAAAGATTTTCCCGGTCACCAGACGGCCATTTGCGTTGAAATAGTAATACTTTCCGCTGATTTTGAGCCACTGGCTTTGCGCCATGACGCCATTCGCGCGCAGATAGTATGTTTTCGTCCCGGATGTCTTCCATTTTTTTACATAAATTTTGCCTTTCTTATTCGCGTAGTAGGTATTTCCATTATAAGTAAACCAGCCGGTCTGGCAGACGCCTTTGGAATCAAAATAATAAATTCCGCCGTCGATATTCAGCCATATGTTTTTGGCATAACCTCCCTCGGCGTACCAGTATTTCAGTCCGGCCGTCTTTGTCACAAACCGTCCACCTGAAACCACCGTAGCTGTCTGTACCACATTTTCCGTGGCCGCCGCACTCTCTGTGCTTTCTGTTGTTTCCGAAGCTTTCACACTTCCCATGCTAAAAAACAGCCCAAACAGCATGGCAAGCAGCAGCATATATCTCTTTTTTCCGCTCATTCCGCTCATCCCCAGCTTTCCGTTTCTCATCTCTGCCGCAGGCAGACAATTACGAGATTGCGTTCCCTGCGGCCCTTCATCCGACCTGTTTTTTACATTTTTCTCTTTCCATATCCTACCATAGCTTTCACTATTTTGTCAAACTTTTGAAAAAAACCTGTAACAAGCTCATCAAAAATTCTCCTCTGCATCCGTTGTCTCGACCGTCTCCTCACTCGCTGAATCTATAGTAATCGAACCGGAAGATGTTGCCGCTGCCGGAGTAATCACTATGTTCTCTCCCGCCACTTCCGTTTTGCGTTTTACGATATCCTCGATCTGCGCACGCTGTGCTTCTGTCAGGGAAGACGCATTTACAACAACGTCCACGGTATCCACTGTGATACTTACCACACAGTCTGTATAACCGCTTGCCTCAAGCAGCAGTTCCGCCGCTGACTCCTTCTCCGCGTTTACAGTCAGCGTCGTCATTGCGGTAACAGCTTCCTGTTTTTCCTCCTCTGTGAGCTCCTGGCTGTCTATCATTTCCTGCAGCTCTTCCTTGCTCTTCGAACGCACCTGTTCCCGACTCAGCTTCGCAGCAGCGAGAATTTCATTCGCACTGCTGACGGTGGTACTCGCCAGCACAGCCTCCCCGACAGCAGCTTCTGTCGTACCAGTGGTGTCACTTCCACCGGAAGAAGAATCCTCCGTACCATCTCCATCCAGGCTGACGATGTCTGTATAGGTATCCACATATGTATTTTCCTCAATTTCATCCGTCAAAAGCACGGTACTGTCATCGGAGCTGACCGTATCCACTGTTTTCTCCAGAATTCGCCCGGAGTAATTCAGATAGCCGGCAATCGCAACCATAATTGCCAGCGTTGTAATGATAATCTGGTTTTTCTTAAAAAGTTTCTTCACTTCATCCTCCTTATTCCATCTTCATTACTTTGATTTTATGCGCTTCCACACTGAATAATGCCATCACTGCCTCTGTAATCTCTGTCACAATCAGCGAATCATCCGCGCCTTGTGCAATCACCAGTACTCCAAGAATTTCCGGCGCAAGGTTTTCGCTCACAAAAGGCGCCTCACTTCCATCTGAAGCCTTTTCATAAATGGTACTTTCACCGGAAGAAGACTGCTCTGACGAAGAGGAGGAACCGCTTTCATCCGTGTTTTCCTCTTTTCCTTCCGACTGCTCCGTATCCTTTTCCACCACTTTTTTCCCGTCTGATTTCAGCGTAATCATTACCCGGGTCTCCCCAATCCCCTCTACCTGACTCAGGATCCGCGCCAGTCGTTCCTCCAGTTCGGTTGTCAGCTCCTCCGTACCCTCTTCAGATGCCTGCCCTTCGGCAGTGTCCTGGATAACCGCTTCCCCTCCAGATACCGATGATTCGTCGGTGCTGCTGCCACTGGATGGCCACGCAATCACCACCAGCAACAGGCCAAAGAG
>JAJBUL010000137.1:0-3889 GCA_020860365.1 Clostridiales bacterium
GTCGCTCCCCCTGCGGGAGCGTGGATTGAAATATTGCTTACTCACCGCCCGAACTTAATCCAATACAACGTCGCTCCCCCTGCGGGAGCGTGGATTGAAATTGGCGCTGAAGATCCTGCCGCGGCATAATCCGCATGGTCGCTCCCCCTGCGGGAGCGTGGATTGAAATTGCTCCACCAACTTATCAAACTTTCGAATCCAAAGTCGCTCCCCCTGCGGGAGCGTGGATTGAAATGCTACCTCCGTCCATTTTTGCGCCACAATTCGGGTCGCTCCCCCTGCGGGAGCGTGGATTGAAATAATTGCTGGCACCGCATCGCCGTGCACCACATAGTGTCGCTCCCCCTGCGGGAGCGTGGATTGAAATATCCAACAAATAGTAATCGCAGATATGCTTATCGTCGCTCCCCCTGCGGGAGCGTGGATTGAAATGACGGAAAGCACAGATCCAACAGACTATAAATGGTCGCTCCCCCTGCGGGAGCGTGGATTGAAATCATATACTTGTCCGCGGCCTTTGATGCTGGATGAGTCGCTCCCCCTGCGGGAGCGTGGATTGAAATATCGAAATGGTGTATCAAATTATTCCAAAGATGGAGTCGCTCCCCCTGCGGGAGCGTGGATTGAAATCGTAGTAAACAGATCGCTGGAGCCTCCGCCACCACCGTCGCTCCCCCTGCGGGAGCGTGGATTGAAATATTGCATTAGTTGCCATCTGTCCCAGTGATGATGTCGCTCCCCCTGCGGGAGCGTGGATTGAAATACTGCATGACCCTGTTTATTTAGCCCAGTTAATGTCGCTCCCCCTGCGGGAGCGTGGATTGAAATATTGCTTACTCACCGCCCGAACTTAATCCAATACAACGTCGCTCCCCCTGCGGGAGCGTGGATTGAAATTGGCGCTGAAGATCCTGCCGCGGCATAATCCGCATGGTCGCTCCCCCTGCGGGAGCGTGGATTGAAATTGCTCCACCAACTTATCAAACTTTCGAATCCAAAGTCGCTCCCCCTGCGGGAGCGTGGATTGAAATGCTACCTCCGTCCATTTTTGCGCCACAATTCGGGTCGCTCCCCCTGCGGGAGCGTGGATTGAAATAATTGCTGGCACCGCATCGCCGTGCACCACATAGTGTCGCTCCCCCTGCGGGAGCGTGGATTGAAATATCCAACAAATAGTAATCGCAGATATGCTTATCGTCGCTCCCCCTGCGGGAGCGTGGATTGAAATGACGGAAAGCACAGATCCAACAGACTATAAATGGTCGCTCCCCCTGCGGGAGCGTGGATTGAAATCATATACTTGTCCGCGGCCTTTGATGCTGGATGAGTCGCTCCCCCTGCGGGAGCGTGGATTGAAATATATAAAATGCATCGCGTGTGTACGTGGATGAACTGTCGCTCCCCCTGCGGGAGCGTGGATTGAAATCAGAACTGACAATGTAAACGCCGTCCGGGCGTTGGGTCGCTCCCCCTGCGGGAGCGTGGATTGAAATTCCCATCTGCCGTCTCAATAGTAACAATTCCGTGTCGCTCCCCCTGCGGGAGCGTGGATTGAAATCATCATGGAAAAGAATGTGTTACTGCATCCTGAAGTCGCTCCCCCTGCGGGAGCGTGGATTGAAATAGCGGGACGGTTAAGCAATGGAACAAAATTGACCCGTCGCTCCCCCTGCGGGAGCGTGGATTGAAATCTTAGCCGTCATGGGCGAATCAGTGGGCGAATTAATGTCGCTCCCCCTGCGGGAGCGTGGATTGAAATCAAACTGTGATGCAAGTGTGCTTTTTCCTTCGCCGTCGCTCCCCCTGCGGGAGCGTGGATTGAAATGCATAAAATCCCTTATACTCGCCCTCTGCGATGTCGTCGCTCCCCCTGCGGGAGCGTGGATTGAAATCGCACTTACACTTGGCATGCATTAACCCTCCTTTAAGTCGCTCCCCCTGCGGGAGCGTGGATTGAAATGCCCATGACGGCTAAGGAACTACTTGAATGGCTCGGTCGCTCCCCCTGCGGGAGCGTGGATTGAAATTAAGATGTCTACCTGTTTTTTCGTTCAAAAATGGTCGCTCCCCCTGCGGGAGCGTGGATTGAAATAACAGAGGTGGTTGTGGCGCTGTAGGTGGCTGGAGAGGTCGCTCCCCCTGCGGGAGCGTGGATTGAAATATCGCACAGGTGGCGAAGGAGATTGGAACGTTGGTCGCTCCCCCTGCGGGAGCGTGGATTGAAATCTGCATTGAATGAAACTGATTTGATTTGCCCAACGTCGCTCCCCCTGCGGGAGCGTGGATTGAAATAAGCGTATGAAATATCTTGTGACCGACCAGCAAAGAGTCGCTCCCCCTGCGGGAGCGTGGATTGAAATCGAATAGTTCTTTTTCGGCTTCCTGTCTCGCCAGGTCGCTCCCCCTGCGGGAGCGTGGATTGAAATACAGCGGATGTATCTCCCGGAATCCCCCTGGACTAGTCGCTCCCCCTGCGGGAGCGTGGATTGAAATTTTTTTGATTTTATTTTTGATGTGCTCTGCATTGTCGCTCCCCCTGCGGGAGCGTGGATTGAAATGCACAATGGCTTTAATGCTTGGGCGGATTGGTATGTCGCTCCCCCTGCGGGAGCGTGGATTGAAATTGGCTATGAATAATGGTATCAAGCTTTATGTGCTGTCGCTCCCCCTGCGGGAGCGTGGATTGAAATTGGATGTAAACGGCAATGAAGTGGAACTGTCCAAGTCGCTCCCCCTGCGGGAGCGTGGATTGAAATTGTATTGTTGGTAGCAAGGAAGGGCGCAGAAGCCACGTCGCTCCCCCTGCGGGAGCGTGGATTGAAATGGTTGTCATCTGGAAAAAGGCGAGGGCAGATTTGAGCGTCGCTCCCCCTGCGGGAGCGTGGATTGAAATACAGGATGTCAGCTGCCCGAACGACATTAGAGTTAGTCGCTCCCCCTGCGGGAGCGTGGATTGAAATTACGAATACGACGAGCTGCCCTTCTAACATCACGTCGCTCCCCCTGCGGGAGCGTGGATTGAAATATATTCGTAACATATATCTATATATATATTACATGTCGCTCCCCCTGCGGGAGCGTGGATTGAAATCGGCCGGTGGGCTTGCCGATCTGTTCCAGGCGCTATGTCGCTCCCCCTGCGGGAGCGTGGATTGAAATAGCACTGCAGACCGTAATGTCTGGCCTGTCGGAGTCGCTCCCCCTGCGGGAGCGTGGATTGAAATCTGGATGATCCGGAGAGCGAATGGGAATACAGCGTCGCTCCCCCTGCGGGAGCGTGGATTGAAATACCGGCAAAGATTGAGATAACGCCATCCTCCGTCATGTCGCTCCCCCTGCGGGAGCGTGGATTGAAATGAGTATAAGCACCTCCAGCACTTCGGGCACCACGTCGCTCCCCCTGCGGGAGCGTGGATTGAAATAAGACTAAAAACAGATCTGGAAAGCCTAAGCATATAGTCGCTCCCCCTGCGGGAGCGTGGATTGAAATCATGAAACGCCCTTGAAGCAGCATTGTGCAGACCGGGTCGCTCCCCCTGCGGGAGCGTGGATTGAAATCCCGGAACAGGACGCGATCGAATCGCTGGTAAGGTCGCTCCCCCTGCGGGAGCGTGGATTGAAATTCGTTTGGGATCATAGTCAGACGGAAGATTGGCGTCGCTCCCCTGCGGGAGCGTGGATTGAAATATCTGCCGCGTGTCCGTCAGGCAGTTCTGGAACGCGTCGCTCCCCCTGCGGGAGCGTGGATTGAAATGCCATCTCGCACGGCCAGGCACGCTCTGGAGCAGCGTCGCTCCCCCTGCGGGAGCGTGGATTGAAATTGGCACCGGCTCCCGGCTCTGCTGCTCGATCTGCTGGTCGCTCCCCCTGCGGGAGCGTGGATTGAAAT
>JAJBUL010000137.1:3989-31961 GCA_020860365.1 Clostridiales bacterium
GGTCGCTCCCCCTGCGGGAGCGTGGATTGAAATCGGTGCTTACAGCTGATATATCCGGCTGATAATAGTCGCTCCCCCTGCGGGAGCGTGGATTGAAATCAAAACAGGAGGCGATTACATCATGAAAATCATCAAGTCGCTCCCCCTGCGGGAGCGTGGATTGAAATGTGCAGGAATGAGCGAAAGTGAAAAGCGGACACAAGTCGCTCCCCCTGCGGGAGCGTGGATTGAAATTACTGCCGTGTTATATCTCACATGCAAAATTGCACGTCGCTCCCCCTGCGGGAGCGTGGATTGAAATCCCATACATACCCTAAACTATCCAGACGCTCCAACAGGTCGCTCCCCCTGCGGGAGCGTGGATTGAAATCTCCCCACTGCGGTGATCTGTGTTTGCGGCGTGGGTCGCTCCCCCTGCGGGAGCGTGGATTGAAATAGCTTCCTGCGCATCCTTGAAGTTAAGGCTGAGGTCGCTCCCCCTGCGGGAGCGTGGATTGAAATAGTGCTGTAGTGGCGCTGGAAGACACGCTCATGCTTGTGTCGCTCCCCCTGCGGGAGCGTGGATTGAAATCGTGTAAAGATAATTTGAGCGCGGCGGGTTTTAGTCGCTCCCCCTGCGGGAGCGTGGATTGAAATGATTATACGTCAGAAGATGCACACAAAAATTTGAGTGTCGCTCCCCCTGCGGGAGCGTGGATTGAAATTCGTAAGCGCTCGACCCTTCCTCGCAATGCTTCGTGTCGCTCCCCTTGCGGAAGCGTGTTGTTTTGATATAGATGGTTTTGTTGCAAAGTATTTCATGTTAAATAGTAGTGAACAGTTCTTTGCATAAAAGTACAAGCTATATCTTTTGTCTGAGGAGGATCTGCGACGGGAAATTGAAATGCAAAAAGCTATTAATTTATTATGTAGTAGCAGAAAGAAAACGAAGTGAGTGAATTAGGTGATAAATCAGAATGACTGAATGCTGGTGGGTGTCTTAAAGAACAATCCAAGGCTGTGCGCCAAAGCAGGAAAGCAGATGACGGAGGGAATGGTCGCACCTTACTTATTAAGAAGGTTCTGGAGGAGTAAATAATTGTAGCAATACCTGATTTTTAGAATTTTTTACACGACGCCATGTGGCCAATCAGATTAATGTGTCAGATGTCTGGTTATCGTGTCACTATTTTGCTTTTTTTGAAAAAGTGACGCGATAACTGAGACTATGTGCGAAAGAAAGAGAGTTCGATTTCTATCTTGCTAATAACTACGAAAAAATGTATCATAAAGGAAGACAGATAAGAAGATGGAGAGCAAAATGATGGAAAATAAGGCGGTGGGAGTGACAGTATGATAAAGATTGATCTGATTACAGGATTTTTGGGCGCGGGCAAGACGACTTTTTTGAAGAAGTATGCAGACTTCCTGATAAGAAAAGGGATGAATATTGGCATTCTGGAGAATGACTATGGCGCGGTGAATGTGGATATGATGCTGCTGCAGGATCTCATGGGGGATAATTGTGAACTGGAAATGGTGGCCGGTGGATGTCACCGGGACTGACATCGCCGCCGCTTTAAATCGAAGCTGATTGCGATGGGGATGTGCGGCTATGACCGGGTGCTGGTGGAGCCGTCCGGGATTTATGATGTGGATGAGTTTTTTGATGTGCTTCATGAGGAGCCGCTGGATCAGTGGTATGAGATTGTGGACGCGAAGCTGGAAAGGGATTTGTCGGAGGAGGCGGAGTATCTTCTGGCGTCGGAGGTTGCTGATGCAGGCTGTGTGGTGATGAGCAAGAGTCAGAATGCTTCAGAAGCAGAGATTGCGGGGACGATACGACATCTGAATCGTGCGATGGAGACGGCGAGGTGCAGCCGCCGGTTTGGTTCTGAAGCGATGGATATGGCGAAATGTGGCCAACGGTCTGGTTCTGAGGCGATAGAGGTGGCGAAATGTGGCCGCCATCCTGGTTCTGAGGCGATGGAGACAGCACAGTGTGGCTGCCAGTCTGGTTCTGATGTGATAGCGGGTGATTGGAGTCTGTTTACAGAATCGGACTTTGAGAGATTTTTTTCCTGTGGATATCGGAATGAGAGTTTTCAGAAAAGAAGCGTGGAGGATGAGTGTTTTTCATCGGTATATTTTATGAATGTGCGTATGTCTGAAGATGAACTGCGCTTGGCGGTCGGGCGGATATTTATGGATGAAGCCTGCGGGAATGTGTTTCGCATAAAGGGGTTTCTGCGCGTACCGGGCGCGGATGTGCAGAAGGAGGACACGTGGGTGCAATTGAACGCGACCCGCAGCGAGATCACACTCAGCCCAATCCAGATTGGACAGGAGGTTCTGATTGTGATCGGCGAGAGTTTGAACGAGCAGGCAATTCAGACGCAATTGGGCAATTGACGAAAAAGCGTGCCAGAGAATGACATATTAAACACCTGAATTTGCGTCATCGTAATATAGTATATTGTAAGGATGTAAATGATGGTTTTGCATAGCTCCAGTTTATTTTGAATACTGTAGGAAATCCAAGCACAACTTGGATGACAAGGAACATTTTTCCGTGTATAATTATTTTACTGGAATTATGAGAAGCAGAATGAGTAGGATTACTGTTTATATTTTCACGCCAATATATGCACTCGCGAAAGAAATGAGTGAAATTATGTATAGAAAGTGAGAGAACCGGGGAAATGGGGTATGATTCGAAGTCAGATTTGGGGCGGCTTTTTGACGAGAGATACTTGTCAGAAGAAGTGTGTTTTCCTCAGACGTGTGAGTATCAGGATATTCTGGAGCTGTGTGATACAGCCGAAGAGGAACTGCGCGCACAGCTTTCTGTCGGGGCAGCGGATTTGTTTGACGCTTATAAAGATTATTCGGAAAAAATTACAGAGCAAAAATGCAGAGAGTACTGGATACAGGGGATGGCCCAGGGAGTTCGCATGACGGCAGAAGCGTTTCTGACGGGAGACAGATAACGGTGGACGAGGGAATATCCCACCCGTAATTGGGTGGAGGATGCCGCTCGCCTCGCTTTTGAAACAGAATTTTCCTTTCATGCCGGAGCAGATGATTGTGCTGCCTACCGAGCCTTACATTTCTGCACTTGTCAAATTATCTGCCCTCTCTGGATAGACATAATCGTCAGCGGAAAGATCGAGCAGTCTCATGGCTTTACAGAATACTTTGAGACTTGGCACGCTTTTTCCGCATTCCAGACTTCTTACGTAGTATGAGGATACACCGAGCTTTTCGGCAAATTGACTTGTTGTCCACTGATGCTCTTTGCGTGCTTTTTTAATCATTTCTCCGAGTCTTTTTTCTGAATCGTTCATTTGTCTGTGTCCTTTCCTCTTTCGTTTGTCAGGCCCAAAAGGTAGTCGGCAGATACATGGAAATGCTCTGCGATTGCCCTGACTTCAAAGTCACTGGCAAAGCGCTGGCCTTTTTCGATTCGTAGAACGGTCAGCTCATTGAATTCAGATCCTTCTGTCTGTAGTCTGGCAGCCAGCGTCTTTTGGGAAATTCCTTCTTCGTTTCGCAATTCCAGCAGTCTGGTTCCGATGATATTTTTGCTTTTTCCGTCCCAATAGATTTTCATGCCATCTGTTTCTCCCACTTCTATAGTTGAGCTGAGGATCTATCTGTTACGAAATAACTTTTGCTGTTATTTCCTGACAGTTCCTTGTTGGAAGTATATGGATTCCATTGTACTGATTTGAAAACCTGATACACTTCTAAAGATGAAGTTTCCCCAAAAAGATTTCCTCCTTGTCCAACTCTTCTTATCGTGGTAAAATGTTAATAACAGTTCAGAACAGCATCAAAATGAAGACGGCTGTTCAGCAACAGTTCAGAAACTGCGGCATGTGACTGTGCCCGCACCTGTTTCATATTTATAATAGGGAGAAATAACGAAGGAGAACCAATGGGATGAAGCTGGAAAAACTGCTGGAGCGGATGGAGTATGAATGTTTGCAGGAAACAGTTGACACGGATGTGAAAAAACTGGTGAATGATTCGCGGAAGGTCGAGGAGGGTTCTCTGTTTTTTTGTATAAAGGGAGCAGTGACGGACGGCCACAGGTATGTGCCGGATGTGGTGGCGAAGGGCGCGAAGGTGCTGGTTGTGCAGGATGCGGTGGAAGTGCCGGAGGATGTGACTGTGATCAAAGTGGCGGATACGCGCTATGCGATGGCTCTGATGTCGGCAGCGTATTTTGGATATCCGGCGAATGAGATGCGCGTCATCGGTGTGACCGGGACAAAGGGCAAGACGACGACAACTTATATGGTAAAGTCGATTCTGGAATCGGCCGGTTATAAGGTCGGCCTGATCGGGACGATTGAAGCGATTATCGGGGAGGAGAAAATCCCGGCGCACAATACGACGCCGGAGTCTTATACAATTCAGGAATATTTCCGCCGCATGGCGGACGCGGGCTGCCAGGTGGTGGTAATGGAGGTCTCTTCGCAGGGACTGATGCTGGAGCGCACGGCGGGGATTCCGTTTGAGATTGGAATTTTTACAAATATTGAGCCGGATCACATTGGACCGGCGGAGCATGAAAGCTTTGAGGACTATCTGGAGTGTAAAAGCCGTCTGTTTAAACAGTGTAAATATGGGATTTTGAATGCGGATGACGCACATCTGGAGGAGATTCTGAAGGGGCATACCTGTGAGGTGGAGACTTTTGGTCTGTCGGAACAGGCGGGTGTGCGCGCAGAGAACTTACAGCTGGTATCGCGGCCGGGGTATCTGGGAATCGCGTATACCGTTTCGTGGGAGGAGGAGAATGTTTCGGGAGAAGCGGAGCGGACTTCTTTTGATGTTGAGATTGACATTCCGGGTAAGTTTAGTGTATATAATTCTCTGACAGCGATTGCGATCTGCCGTCATTTTAAGGTAGGGATCGAAGATATCCGGAAAGCGCTGAAGGTAGCAAAGGTGAAAGGTCGTGTCGAACTGGTAAAGGTTTCTGATGAGTTCACGCTGATGATTGATTACGCGCACAATGCGATGGCGCTCCAGAGCCTTCTGGAGACGCTGCGGGAATATCATCCGCATCGTCTGGTCAGCGTATTTGGCTGCGGGGGGAACCGCTCGAAGCTTCGCCGTTATGAGATGGGAGAGGTTTCCGGAAAGCTTGCAGATCTGACGGTGATCACTTCTGACAATCCGCGTTATGAGGAGCCGGAGGCGATTATTGAGGATATTGTGACTGGCATAGAGAAGACGGATGGGAAGTATATCAGGATTACTGACCGCAAGGAGGCCATTGCCTGGGCGATTCACCATGGAGAGCCGGGGGATATCATTGTTCTGGCAGGCAAAGGACACGAGGATTATCAGGAGATCCGCGGCGTGCAGTACCCGATGGATGAGCGGGTGCTGATCCGTGAAATTCTGAAGGAAGATAAAAGGGGTTAGAATAAAAGTGGTAAGAACATCAAATTAGAACAACTACCGAGAGGACGGCATATGGATTTGTACGCGGATATCATCATTGATATCTCACACAGTAAGCTGGATCAGACGTTTCAGTACCGGGTTCCGCCGGAGCTGGCGGATGTTCTGGAGCCGGGGGATGTGGTGGAGCTTCCGTTTGGAAACGGGAATCGGCTGAAAAAGGGATATGTACTCCGCATTTCGACGAGTCTGAAGTGTCCCCCGGAAAAGATGAAGACAATTGTCAGGCGCGTGACAGAGCCTGGCGGCGCACAGTCGAAGCTGATTGCGCTGGCGCTCTGGATGCGCGATTATTATGGCTCGACGACGGTGCAGGCGCTGCGCACGGTGCTTCCGTTTCGGGATAAGGCTGCTCCGAAAAAGAAAAAGAGCGTCAGTCTGGCGATTTGTGCGGAGAATGCGAAGAGCCAGCTGGAGGAATTGCGAAAAAAACATCAGACGGCGCGGGCACGGCTTTTGGAGGCATTGATCGAAGAGCCGGTGCTCCCGCAGGAGGTGGTGACGGGCACGCTTCGCATCACGCAGCCGGTACTGCGCGCGATGGAGCAGATGGGGCTTATCCGATGTGAGACGGAGCAGATATATCGTACACCAGCGATCCTGGAGCAGTTGAGAATGCAGATGCAGGAAAATGCGCAACCTTCGTTGAACGAAAGCCTGTGTGGCGAGCGAGTGGATTCGCCAATTGAAAACACGCATTCCGTTACTGGGTTTACCCTGACGCTTGAGCAACGAAAGGTAGTAGACACGATCTGCGTGTCCTGGCGTGGAAGGGAACGACATCCAGTATCCGCTTTCCAGCCTCAGTCAAACACAACTGGCTGTACGGAATTCCTGATCCACGGTGCGACCGGCAGCGGTAAGACAGCGGTCTATATGGAGCTGATTGCGGAGACACTGCGGCAGGGAAAGCAGGCGATCCTGCTGATTCCAGAGATTTCACTGACCTATCAGAATGTCGTCCGCTTTTACCATGCGTTCGGCGACCGGATTTCGATTTTGCACTCACGGCTTTCGCAGGCCGAGCGGTATGACCAGTTCGAGCGGGCGAAGGAGGGCGACATTGATGTGATGATCGGGCCGCGCTCTGCACTGTTTACACCGTTTGAACGTCTGGGGCTGATCATTATTGACGAGGAGCATGAGCCTTCTTACAAAAGTGAGACGACGCCGCGCTATGATGCGCGGGAGGTTGCGCGCAAGCGCGCGGCGCTGGAGGGAGCGGTTCTGGTGCTTGGTTCCGCAACACCTTCTCTGGAGTCATATTATGCGGCAAAAAATGGAAAGAGTACCCTGCTTGTGATGGAGCACCGTCCGACAGGCGGCCAGCTCGCGGATGTGACCATTGTAGATATGCGTAAGGAGCTTCGGGACGGGAACAGTTCGATTTTAAGCCGCACGCTGCTGGAAAAAATACGCACGCATCTGGAGCAGGGGCAGCAGTGTATGCTGTTTCTTAACCGCAGGGGCTACGCGGGATTTGTTTCCTGCCGCTCCTGCGGCCATGTGCTGAAATGTCCGCACTGCGATGTGTCTCTTTCCCTTCATCAGGGCGGACGGCTGGTCTGTCATTACTGCGGATATGAGGAACGGGCGGTGAAAAAATGTCCGGTCTGCGGCTCGCCCTTTATTGGCGGGTTTAAGGCGGGAACAGAGCAGATTGAAGCTGTGGCGGCTGCCGCCTTTCCCGGGGCGCGGATTTTACGGATGGACGCGGATACGACGAGAGGGAAAGACGGGCACGCGGAGATTTTGCGGGCGTTCGGCGCTCATGAGGCGGATATTCTGATCGGCACACAGATGATTGTAAAGGGCCATGACTTTCCGCAGGTCGCGCTGGTTGGCGCGCTTGCGGCAGATATGTCGCTGAATGTCAGCGATTTTCGGGCAGCAGAACGTACCTATCAGCTCCTGGCGCAGGCGGCGGGCAGAGCCGGGCGCGGAACGATTCCGGGTGAGATGGTGATTCAGACCTACCTGCCGGAGCATTACGCGATCACCTGCTCGGCGGCGCAGACCTATGAGCCTTTTTACGAACAGGAAATGAGCTACCGTTCCCTTTCAGGCTACCCGCCGACGGGAAGTCTGATGTCGGTGCATTGCGCCTCGGAGGACAAGGAGCGGCTGGCTGCGGCGGCCGGTTATCTGGCACGGTTTGCCGGAGGGCTGGCGGAAAAGTATCACGCGGTCGTCATGGGACCTTCGGACGAAGCGATCGCGAAGATGAAAGATATTTACCGCATGGTTTTATATATCAGACACAAGGATTCCAAAGCCCTGACATCCATCAAAAATTATATGGAACAATATATCGAGATGAACAGCGGCTTTCATGATATTATGATTAATTTTGAAAGGCAGGATTAAAACAATGGCTTTGAGGCAGATCAGAATTTACGGAGATGAGAAACTGGCAAAGGCGTGCCGCCCGGTGCAATATGTAAGCCCGCGCACGAAGTTGCTGATCCGGGATATGCTGGATACGATGTATGAGGCAAACGGCGTCGGACTGGCCGCGCCGCAGGTCGGGATTTTAAAGCAGATCGTAGTGATCGATATCGGAGACGCGGGCGAAGAGGATACGGAAGATGCGAATACTAAGCCGGGAATTGGCTGCGGAGACGGCCCGCTGGTGATGATCAATCCAGAGATTCTGGAGACATCCGGTGAGCAGACGGGGCAGGAAGGCTGCTTAAGCCTGCCGGGTCAGGCGGGAATGGTGACACGCCCGGAGTATGTAAAGGTAAAAGCGTTTGATGAAAATATGAAGGAATTTGTGGTGGAGGGCAGAGGCCTTCTGGCGCGCGCAATCTGCCATGAATGTGACCATCTGCAGGGAATCATGTATGTGGAAAAAGTGGAAGGCGACCTGTTTGAGGTGACTGACGAGGAAGAAGAGTGATGATGGTATGTTGAAAAATGTTGTCTTTATGGGAACACCAGATTTTGCAGTGGGTACATTAAAGGCGCTGATCGCGTCAGAAAAGTACCAGGTACAGGCGGTTTTTTCTCAGCCGGATAAGCCCAAAGGCCGCAGTGGTGCGCTGCAGATGCCGCCGGTGAAGGCAGTTGCGGCGGAGGCTGGGATTCCGGTGTATCAGCCGGTAAAAATCCGTGAGCCGCAGTGGCTGGAACTGCTGAAAAAATTGTCTCCTGACGTAATTGTGGTAGTGGCGTTCGGGCAGATCATTCCGCAGGCGATTCTTGATTTGCCGGAATATGGCTGTATCAATGTTCATGCGTCGCTGCTTCCGAAATACCGCGGCGCCGCACCAATCCAGTGGGCAGTGATCAACGGCGAAAAGGAGTCTGGTGTGACCACGATGCGCATGGATGCCGGACTAGACACCGGGGATATGATTTTACGTAAAGTGGTGACGCTTGATAAGGAAGAGACGGGCGGTAGCCTGTTTGATAAGCTAAGTGAGACGGGAGCCGGATTGCTTCTGGAGACACTGGAAGCGCTTGAAAATGGCAGCGCCCGTTTTGAAAAACAGCCAGTGGACAGTCCAACGCCTTACGCGGCGATGCTGACAAAAGAGGATGGGCAGATCGACTGGAGCATGTGTGCACAGGCGATTGAATGCCGGATTCGCGGCCTGGATCCGTGGCCGGGCGCCTGGACCAGATTTCACGGGAAGCTGTTGAAAATCTGGAAAGCAGAGGTTGTGGGAGAAGCAGTGGAGGGACGGTATCAGATCTCAGAGGAGCAATCACAGATTGAAGAAGAACAGCCGCAGGCTGCGGCGCAAAATCCGGATGTTTTCGGTACCGTATGCGCGGTTACAAAAAAAGCACTTTATGTCCAAACCGGAGACGGCATTCTCTCAATTCTGGAATTGCAGCCGGAAGGAAAGAAAAGGATGTCCATCGATGCATTTTTGCGCGGTTATCCGGTGAAAACCGGGGAGAATATATAAAAAGATTTGCAATAATCCTTGCAGTGTGATATTCTGAGGGTGGAATGGAAAAGATGGATAGAATCAGGAGATGAAGGCGACAATATGCTGACAAACGAAAAAAAATATAATGGTTATTTGTTTGATCAACTGACTTCATATGGCCGCCGGGTTCCTGGCGGCTTTTTTACCATTTCTTAAGCATCGGAGGAGTGCCCAATGTATTATGGATATTATGGTTTTGACTGGACTTACCTGCTTGTAATCATAGGCATGGTTTTATCTCTGGCCGCGTCGGCTCATGTGAAAAATACATTTCGAAAATATGACAATGTGCGCAGTATGCGTAACCTGACCGGAGCAATGGCGGCGCAGAAGGTGCTGCAGAGTGCCGGACTTTACGACGTACGGATTGAACGGGTGTCCGGTGAACTGACGGATCATTATGATCCACGTACAAAGACGCTGCGTCTTTCAAACAGCACCTATGGTTCGAATTCCGTGGCGGCAGTCTGTGTGGCGGCGCATGAGTGCGGGCATGCAGTGCAGGATCAGGTGGGATATGCACCACTCGCATTCCGCAGTTCGCTGGTGCCGGTGGCAAATTTTGGTTCTTCACTTGGATGGCCGATTTTCCTGTTTGGGTGGATTTTATCCTTTCAGCCATTGATCACGGCGGGGATTGTATTGTTTACACTGGCGGTGTTGTTTCAGCTTGTGACATTGCCGGTAGAATTTAATGCTTCCTCCCGCGCACTGCGGATTCTGGAGGATACACATATTCTGGGAGACCAAGAGATAGCGGCTGGCCGAAGGGTACTCGGGGCTGCAGCTTTGACATATGTAGCCAGTCTGGCTGCTTCTTTGCTGCAGCTGCTGCGGTTGGTGATTCTTTCGGGAGGGAGGCGACGTAAATGACGAAACCGGTGAATATCCGTGAGATATGCCTTGGTATGCTGATGGAGATTACTGAGGAAGAGGCCTACAGTCATATAGTAGTGCGGGAGACATTGGAGAAATATCAGTACCTGGAAAAGCGGGATCGCGCATTTATTACGAGAGTCGTAGAGGGTACACTGGAGCATATGATTCAGATCGATTATATTATTGAGCAGTTTTCCAATGTTCCGGTTTATAATATGAAGCCTCTGATCCGCAATCTGTTGCGGATGTCTGTGTATCAGCTCAAATATATGGATAGTGTGCCAGACTCCGCCGTCTGCAATGAGGCGGTACGGCTGGCGCAGAAAAAGGGTTTTTATAATCTGAAAGGCTTTGTCAATGGTGTACTGCGCAACACTGCGCGAAGACTCTCTCAGGTGCGTTATCCGGATCCGGAACGGGAGCCGATGCGCTATCTGTCGGTCAAGTATTCGTTTCCGGTCTGGATGATCAATAAGTGGGTGACACAGTTTGGTTACGAGACGACAGAAATCATGTGCCGGGATTCCCATATAAGCAAAGGTACTGTTGTGCGCTGTAATCTGACCAGGGCATCCAAAGAGGAGATTGTACAGGAGCTTACTGCGCAGAATATTACGGTAAAGCAGCATCCCTATCTTGACTATGCGCTGGAAATATCAGATTACAATTATATTGGGGCGGTATCCGCGTTTCGCAAGGGCTGGATCCAGGTACAGGACATCAGCTCTATGCTTGTGGCAGAGATTGCAGCACCAAATTGGGGAGATTATTGCATCGACGTCTGTGCGGCTCCAGGAGGCAAAAGCATGCACATTTCAGATAAGCTGATGGGCAGTGGTTACGTGGAGGCGCGGGATATTTCTGAGCGTAAGGTACAGATGATGCAGGAGAATATTGAGCGAACCGAGGCAATCAACATCCGCGCGATGCGGATGGACGCGACGGTGATGGATGAGGAATCTCGCGGAAAAGCTGATATTGTTCTGGCAGATGTTCCCTGCACTGGGCTTGGCGTGATTCAGAAAAAACAGGATATCAAATACAAAATGTCGGAGAAACAGCAGCAGGATATTATCCGGCTGCAGCGCCGGATACTGCAGAATGTGCAGGAATATGTCCGTCCGGGCGGGACGCTGATCTACAGTACCTGTACGGTAGGAGCGGATGAAAATCAGTACAATGTGAAATGGTTCCTGGAGAATTTTCCGTTTCACCTCGAGAGCATTGATCCGTATATCTGTGAGGAACTGAAAAGTCGTACTACCGCGGGAGGATATATCCAGCTTTTGCCTGGCGTTTATCAGTCTGATGGATTCTTTATTGCGCGGCTTAGGAGGAATTGAGGCATGACTGTTGACATCAAATCTATGACGCGGGAGGAGCTCATTACAGAAGTGACTGCACTTGGCGAAAAACCATTCCGTGCGAAGCAATTGTACCAGTGGATGCACCAGAAGCTGTCCCGTGATTACGATGAGATGACGAATCTGCCGAAAACCTTCCGCGAAAGGCTTCATGAAAAATATACATACACTTCACACACTCTGGTGGAGCGTCGCGTCTCAGCAGTGGATGGGACAGAGAAATATTTGTTTGGTCTTGCTGATGGAAATGTAATCGAGAGTGTGCTGATGCGTTATCATTTTGGAAATTCCGTCTGTATTTCTTCTCAGGTCGGCTGCCGGATGGGCTGTCGGTTTTGTGCGTCGACGATTGGGGGTCTTACGAGAAACCTTCTTCCATCGGAAATGCTCGATCAGGTCTATGCGATCCAACGCCTGACCGGTGAGCGAGTTTCGCACCTGGTGGTGATGGGAACCGGTGAACCATTGGATAATTATGACCATCTGCTGCACTTTATCCGTCTTTTATCCGATGAGAATGGGCTGAACATCAGCCAGAGAAATATTACAGTATCGACCTGTGGGCTTGTAGAAAAAATCCGCGACCTGGCGCAGGAACATCTGCAGATTACGCTGGCGCTCTCTCTGCATGCCTCTTCGCAGGAAAAACGAAAAGCATTGATGCCGGTTGCTTATCAGTATGAATTGAGCGATGTGCTTGATGCCTGCCGGTATTATTTTGAGCAGACCGGACGGAGGATTACATTTGAGTATAGTCTGGTTGGTGGAGTGAATGACTCACAGGAAGACGCGGAACGTCTTGTGAAACTTCTTGGAGGAATGAACTGTCACATCAATCTGATTCCGGTGAATCCAATCAGGGAGCGGGATTATATGCAACCTGACCGCCAAGTTGTGATTGCATTTAAAAATAAGCTTGAAAAATGCGGGAAAGCTGTTAGTATAAGAAGAGAGATGGGGCGCGACATAAGCGGCGCCTGCGGCCAGCTCCGCAAGGGGTATCTGGAGCAGGAGCGGGAATATCATCATGTTTAATGTGCGGGCGCCTGCACAGGTGGCAAGGAATCTCTCGCAAGTGGGATCTTACCACAGGATACAGAGAAAGGACAGAACAATGAAGGTTTACAGCGTCACAGACATCGGCAAGAGGCGAGCCTCCAATCAGGACTTTATCTATGCCTCAGATCAGCCGGTCGGCAATCTTCCCAATCTGATGATTGTCGCGGACGGGATGGGGGGACACAATGCGGGAGATCTGGCTTCCCGTTACACGGTAGAGTCCATGATTGAATATCTGGGGCAGGCGAAGGAAAAAAGACCGATTCCACTGCTCGCGGAGGCGATCCATTTTGCAAATGACAGGGTCATTGAAAAAGCGTCGACAGATAAGGCTCTGGAAGGAATGGGTACGACCGTGGTGGCTGCGGTTGTCGAGAATGGGTACCTTTATGTGGCCAATGTCGGTGACAGCAGATTATACCTGATGGATCAGGAGATTTCGCAGATTACCAGAGATCATTCTCTGGTGGAAGAGATGGTGCGTCTGGGGGAGTTGCAGCGCAAGGATGCACGGTCTCATCCTGATAAGAATGTTATTACCAGGGCGATCGGTGTGAAATCGCCAGTGCGGGTAGATTTTTTTGATGTTAAGCTGGAACCGGGCGATCATATTCTGCTCTGCTCAGATGGTCTTACCAATATGGTCGAGGATGCAGAGATTTTGCAGATTGTCAGAAAAAGCCGTTCACCGAAGGAGGCAGCGCAGCATCTGGTGAATGAGGCGAATAAAAACGGGGGAAAAGATAATATCTCTGTGGTTCTCGCTGAGGTTTGAGGGGAGAGAATATGTTAAGTGCAGGAGTGTTTATTCAGAACAGATATGAGATCATGTCCCGAATCGGTTCTGGCGGAATGGCCGATGTCTATAAGGCAAAGGACCATAAGCTGAACCGTTTTGTGGCGGTTAAGGTACTGAAAAATGAATTTCGGGATGATAAGGTACTTGTTTCCAAATTCCGGGCGGAGGCTCAGGCGGCCGCGGGCCTGGCGCACGGCAATATTGTCAATATTTACGATGTCGGGGAAGAGGCCGGGATCAATTATATTGTGATGGAACTGGTGGAAGGCATTACGCTGAAAGAGTATATTGCAAGCAAGGGGCATCTGTCTGCGAGAGAGATGACCAGTATTGCACTGCAAATTTCAGCCGGTCTGGAGGCCGCGCACAACAATGGAATCATTCACCGGGATGTGAAGCCGCAGAATATCATTATTTCTACGGATGGAAAGGTAAAGGTGGCAGATTTCGGAATTGCGCGCGCTGCATCTTCGAATACGATTACGTCTACGATGATGGGGTCCGTGCATTATACATCACCAGAGCAGGCGCGAGGCGGATACAGCGATGAGAAGAGTGATATTTATTCACTTGGCATCACGATGTATGAGATGTTGACTGGGCATGTTCCATTTGATGGGGATTCGGCAGTGGCGATCGCATTGCATCATCTGCAGGATGAACTTCATGGTCCGAAGGAAGAATTTCCGGAGATTCCATATAGCACGAACCAGATTATTCAGAAATGTACGCAGAAAAGCGCGGATCGCCGTTACCCGAATATGGCTGAGTTAATTCGCGATCTGCGGGAATCGCTGGTCAATCCGGAAGGGGATTTTGTGACTTGGCTTGTGCCGGATCGAACTTCGCAGACGATTGTGATGTCAAAAGAAGAGATGGCACAGATAAAGGCAGAACAGCGCATGCCATCCTATGATGAGACGCTGAATGTGGGAGCGGCAGCAAATATGCATGTGCAGGAGACCGCGTCCGTTCAGAACCGTGCCTACCAGCCGGGCAGCTATTATCAGAAAAGTCAGTACCAGGATGTTTCGCCGATGGATAGTTCTTACGACGGCACACGCTGGAATGCGGGATACCGGACAGACAATGGAGATGCTTCCGGCTATTATGGCTCTTTCGACAGCACTTATGGGAGATCAGGTGGTTATGATCTGGATGATGACGGACAGGAAGATGGCTATGAACTGGATGAGACATTTGAACCTTCCCGTGCATCCAGGAATAATGACGATGACACGGACAATGATCTGAATCCGAAGCTGGAAAAAGCGGTGACGTTAGGCGGCATTATTATCGCCGTGATTGTTGGTATTGTTTTCCTTGTTCTTTTGGCGAAGGCATTTGGTCTGATGAATTTTTCTGGGAGCAAAAAATCAGATTCCGATGGTGACAACATTGTCATCGAGACCTCTTCTGAATCAGAGACGGAAACAGAGGAACCGACAGAATCAGAGACGGAGTCAGAGACAGAATCGGAGACTTCGGCGGAATTTGTTCTGGATAATCTCAGTAATATGGCGCTCACGCAGGCGCAGGCGCTGTTGATTACAAAGGGATTGAAATATACGGTGGATCAGACACAATATAGTGATACCGTGGCGAGTGGCTATATTATCTCGACGGATCCCGAGTATGGTGAACTGGTAAGCACGGGTGATACGATCACTCTTTATGTCAGTCAGGGGCCGGAAGAGACGGAAGCGCCGGAAGAGACCGAGGATACGGTTACAGAATATAAAACGTTATGGAATCTGACAGGCTATACGGTAGAACGGGCAGAAGAAGCCCTGGAGATGCTTGGACTGACTGCTGCTTATGCATATGAGTCCAGTGACACAATCAGTGCGGGCATGGTGACACGTACAAGTGCGGAGGATACGGATAATCAGGTTCCAAAAGGAAGTACAGTCACTCTCTATATCAGTACAGGGCCAGATACTTCATCCGGTACGTCTGCTGACGATGACAACATCACGATAGAGGATAGCAGCAGTACGACGTCCTCTGGCTCGACTTCAGGCGGTACCTGGATGTGCAACGCGTCTCTGACTGCGCCGTCCGGATATACCGGACAGCCTGTGCGGATTACGCTTTACCAGAACGGGACAGAGACGACTGTTTTTGAGGGGACAACGACCTTTCCGTATACGCTGCAGGTGGAAGGAGCGAGTGGAGTTTCCACGGGAATCGCGTATGTTTACCTGCTCGACGAGGAAAGTGGAGAAGTGATCAGCAAGATTGAGTATTCCGGGATCGCATTCAGCGAAGTCAGCTCGTAAGGAAGGTTTAGAAGCTGCTGTGCAATGATTCAGGATGAAAGGAAATCAGGCGGAGGATGAATGCGCGGAAAGATAATCAGGGGCGTCGGTGGTTTTTATTATGTGCACGCCAGGGACGGAATGGTTTATGAGTGCAGGGCAAAGGGCATTTTCCGGAAAGAAAAGGTCAAGCCCCTGGTTGGCGATGATGTCGAGATTTCCATATTGGATGAACAGGAAAGAACCGGGAATGTTGATCGGCTTCTTCCGCGTAAAAATATGCTGCTCCGCCCGGCGGCTGCGAATGTTGATCAGGCGATGGTGGTATTTGCGCTGACGCATCCAAAACCGAACCTGAATCTGCTGGATCGATTTCTGATCCTTATGAATCGCCAGCAGATTCAGGTCATCATTTGTTTTAACAAGACTGATCTGGCCGATGAGGAGCAAGTGAGGAGCCTGGGGCAGATTTATGGAGACTGTGGCTGTGAGGTATGTTTTGTAAGCGCTGCGCAGAGCGAAGGCTTAGCTGAAATGCGTACTTTGCTGGAGGCAAAGACCACTGTGCTCGCTGGTCCTTCTGGAGTCGGAAAATCTTCTCTGACAAATTGTTTTTTATCTGAAGAGCATATGGAAACCGGAGAGATCAGCCGGAAAATCGATCGTGGAAAGCACACGACCCGGCATACGGAGCTTTTGCTGCTGAAACCTTATACAAAAGATGAATATAACATAAGAAATGAAGTGGAAGAGCGTGCTTCCTGCAACAGTTATATTCTGGATACACCTGGCTTTAGTTCTTTATATATACAGGACATTGAATACGAAGAATTAAAGGATTATTTTTGTGAGTTCAATCCTTACGAGTCACGCTGCCGGTTTCAGGGCTGTATGCATCTGAAAGAACCAGACTGTGCTGTAAAAGAAGCGGTAGAAAAAGGGGAAATCCATCGCGCCAGATATGAGAGCTATGTGTTGCTGGCTGAGGAATTAAAAGGCCGCCGGAAGTATTAAAAAGCGGATTCTTACTATAACGATAACAACCAAGATACAGGGAGAACAAGTATGGAGCGGAAAAATATACTGGCGCCGTCAATCCTGGCGGCCGATTTTAAACATCTGGGCAATGAAGTAGAGACGGTGGCAAAGGCAGGTGCCAAATATCTGCATATTGATGTGATGGATGGCGTCTTCGTACCAAGTATTTCTTTTGGTATGCCTGTAATCTCTTCCATCCGCTCTGCCGCTGGCAGTGTTTTTGATGTCCATCTGATGATCACGGAACCGGAAAAATACATAGCGGAATTTGCTGCCTGTGGGGCGGACAGTATTACGGTACATGCGGAGACGGCAAAACACCTGCAGCGTCTTTTACAGGATATTAAAAGCCTTGGTCTGCGTGCGGGTGTTGCGCTCAACCCGGCCACGCCCCTGAATGTTCTTGACTATGTGCTTCCATACCTGGATATGGTATTAATTATGACAGTGAATCCTGGGTATGGCGGGCAGGCTTACATCCCGGAAATGACAGGGAAGATCCGGGCACTTCGCCATAAGGCACTGGAAGAGGGACTTTCTCTGGACATTGAAGTCGATGGAGGGATCAATGACCAGACCCTGCGGACGGTTCTTGAAGCCGGAGCGAATGTCTGTGTAGCCGGATCCGCGGTATTTGGCGGAGACCGCGCCGCAAATGTGGAGAGGATGCTGGGAGTGATGGCGGAATATAAGGCCTATCAGTAATCTCTTCTGACGGAGGCTTATCGTTTTTCATACGCGCAGATGATAAATGAAATGCTATTTTCAGGGAATAAAAAGCAGCCGATTCAGGCTGCTTTTTTATCCAATAGGAAAGTTCTTCGAACTTCCCTATTGGATAAAAATCCATTACGCAGTAATTTCAATTAGCCAGAGCCCATTACAGCATAGCGCTCGCCAGTGCCTCCAGATCTGCCAGGCTGGTATCGTCAAGCGCAGAGCGGATGGTTACGACTGGCTCGACCTCAGTGATATTTTTCATTTCGGCAACATGTGCTTTCATAAATCTGGCTGCTGCCGGAGCCCATGTGCCATTTTGAATGTAACCCACCCTGCGGTTCTGGAAGTTTTTGATCTTCAGATGGTACAGAAAGTCTTCCATAGCCGGGAAGAGTGACGCATCATAGGTAACAGAGACAAGCACAAGACGATCATAGCGGTATGCGCATTCCACCGCTTTGGACATATCGTCGCGGTTTAAGTCAAATACAGCTACGTTTTGCATCCCTTTCTGCCTGAGAAGCTCTTCAAAATGATGCGCTGCCTTTGCTGTGTTGCCATGCAGGGAGGCATAAGCGATCACGACGCCTTCCTCTTCCGGCGTATAGCTGCTCCAGGTGAGGTATTTGTCGATGTAGTAGCCGAGATTCTCCTTTAAAACCGGGCCATGCAGCGGGAGAATCGCGGCGATAGAGAGGCCAGAGGCCTTTTTTAAGAGACTCTGTACCTGCGAACCATATTTTCCGACGATGTTGATATAGTAACGTCTGGCTTCGGTAATCCAGTCTATGTCTGAGCTTAACGCACCAAAGGTCCCAAAACCATCTGCCGAGAACAGGAACTTTTCCGTCTGTTCATATGTAACCATGACTTCTGGCCAGTGTACAAATGGAGCCATGAAAAATTGCAGCGTATGATTGCCGAGGGAGAGCGTACTGCCTTCGGCAACCGTAAAAGTTTTCACGGATGAGAAAGCCTTTTTTATTCCGAAAAACTGCTCGACCATAGGGAAGGTCTTCTGGTTCCCAACAAGAGTGACTTCCGGGTATTCCTCCACAAAGCGACGGATACTGCCGGAATGATCCGGTTCCAGGTGTTGTATGACGAGGTAATCCGGTTTTCGTCCGTTGAGTGCCAGACGCACATTTTCCAGCCATGCGTCTGTACCGCGGGGATCTACTGTGTCCATAATGGCAATTTTTTCATCGAAAATGATGTACGAGTTGTAAGAAACACCATAGGGTATTTTGTACTGACTCTCGAACAGGTCGAGTGTGGTGTCGTCCACACCGACATAGGCGACAGAGTCGGAAACATACATGTCTTTCATAATAACTCCTCCATAATGAATTGATAAATGCGCTGGCTGTGTTCACGCCAGTTGCGGCAGGCGGTTTTCGCCTGACTCTCCGTCGCGACCGTGATGGTCAGGTCGATTGGGTTGGAAAACTTTTCTTTTACCAGGCAACGTACGGAATAGTCTCCACTGGTAGTTTTATAATAATCCGCAAGGACAGAGACTTCATCACGCATCCGGACTTTATTCTCTGCCATATACCGGTCTGCTTCCTGACGGATGGAGGGAGAGATGCGGTGGCGGAAAAACTTCAGGGCTTCTGTACCGGAATCTTTGATCGAATAATATACGCAATCCCGGATGGTCTCGCTGTGGATCATCTGGCTCTCCTCCAGATCGCCGAGTACAGAGTGGAGGGTGAAATAGTCTGTGTATCCCTGATTCAGGATGAAATCAGAAATCTGAGCGTCTGTCAGCGGAAAATCCGCTTTGTCCAGCATATACAGAATGATCAGCTTATAGAGTGTTAAAGGTTCCGACATGAATGCTCACCTCTTCCAAAGTGTTGCCGCGTCACGCGATTTTGGGAAAAAGCGTGACAAAATCAGTTTTGCCGTATGAACTGCTCTGCTTTCACAATGTCTGGAAATCAGACCAACCCATACGAGAGTATATCATTGGAAATGAATTTCGTAAAGTGGGGAAATTGCTGGCTTTTCAGTTTGATGCTGTTCTGAACTTGTGGAAAAAATAAGAGAAAAATAAGATTGCCTCGTTGAAACAAAGCCGATGTCATGGTATACTAACTAACTGAACTGGGCTGTTACTGTGCCAGCAGCAGTAAAAAATGTGACTGGCGCAGAAGGAAAATCAGGCTGTGTAGGGCAGTCCTGCAGATCTGCCGGAGATACGGAGCGGGAATGTTTCCGGTAGCTTGGAACGGAGAAAAGACATGGATGAACAGAAGAAGACGCTTGGGCGTTCCCGTGTCTACACGGGGAATCCGGATGGCAGTAAGCCTGGGGATATCCCAGAGGAAGGCAGACGCAGCAGACATGCGCAGCCCATTGGGACGAGGCCAAAGGAACATCTCTCGGAACCATCCGGACGCAGGCGCAGGGATGAAGAGACGGATGCGAAGATGCGTTTGCTCTGGGGTATTTTGTTTCTATTGATTGTGATATTGATTGTCGCGATTATTTATGAGGTCGTTCTGGGGTATGGCAGTCTGGAGACCGGGTCAGAACGCATGGGAGTGAATACGCAGGAGACAGAGCTGGCACCTGTTACGAAGGAGAATGATACGGAGCAGGAGAGCCAGACAGAAGGGAATTCGGAAGCGGAGACGGAGTCTATAGCTGTTCAGAACACTTCAGAAAGTCTGGATTCAGATGAAGAGCAGGAGACGGTCGATGACCAGAAGGATCTGGCGGCGGATACGGGAGAGGGAACAGACCTGTCTTTGGATGCTACGCTGGCAGGGGTGACTGGGTAACTGTTACCGGGGGATTTTATAGTGAACGACATAATTCTTTTGTCATTCACTATAAATGATGCACACAGACGCGCAAGGAATGGCTGCTTGCGTAGCCTCGCGTCTGGCGCAAAGTAAAACGACTTACGTCGTTTACGATAGAATGTTTGATCAGGCTTCGCTGAACGAGCGAGTCTGTGTGGAGAAATCTGGCGCAGGGAGATCTGACACGGAACCGGATGGAACGATGGGGAAAAACAGGAGGGGAAAATGGGAGAACAGGATTATAATCCGCAGGAACGGCGTACTAAGCGACGAAAGAATGAACTGATTATGAAGTGTGTGATATCCGTACTTGTGCTGGCGCTTGTGGTGATGGGAGCTTTGCTTGCCAAAGAGGTAGTGATCCCTGAAGTTGTGAAACTGACTTCTTCCGCGGATCAGTCGCAGGGGAGTGAAAACACGACCGGGACGGGCAGTCTGGTGGATGGTGATGGCTTACAGACCAGTGATTCCGGTACGGTATCAGACAACAATACGGCTGTTTTGGCGCAGGATGAGTCCGGTGACGCCAATCGTGCCCAGGAAGAACTTGTGGGCGGCGACGATACGGCGGCGGATGATTCCGATTCTGTATCGTCTGGCGTTACCAGTGCCGATGGCGACACCTTTACGACGGCTGAGCAGGCAGAGATTGACACAGTGCTGATGGAGGCAGAGAGCCTGGCTGCCATGTATGATTATGATGGTGCGATTGCCTGTGTGCAGGCATCCGGGTATTATGAATCAAGCGAGACGTTGCAGCAGGCGGCCTCCAGTTACGAAAAGACAAAAGCAAATTGTGTTTCGTGGTCGCCGGAAGAGGTAACACACATCTTTTTCCATACGATTATATGGGATGCCGCCAAAGCATTTGATGGAGATTTATATGCGGAGGGATACAACCAGTACATGGTGACGATGGATGAGTTTGCCTCCATTATGGAGACCATGTATGAGGAAGGTTATGTAATGGTCAGTATGCACGATATGTGTGAGGTTAATGATGATGGTACGGTGACCCGCAAAGAAATTCTGTTGCCGGAAGGGAAAACTCCGTTCGTGCTTTCACAGGACGATGTGAACTATTATCATTATATGGACGGGGACGGGTTTGCGTCGCGTCTGGTGCTGGACGAGAACGGTGATGTGAAGGCAGAGTATATTGAGGATGACGGTACAGTTTCTGTCGGTGATTATGATCTGATTCCATGGATTGACACTTTTGTGGATGCGCATCCGGATTTTTCCTATCATGGACATAAGGGGACCATTGCGCTTACCGGATATGAGGGGGTACTGGGCTATCGGACGGATGAGGTTTACCTGACGCGCGATGAGGATCGCCTTACAATCTGGCAAAAGGAGTATCTGGAGGAAAACCCGGATTTTAACGAGGAAGCATGGCAGGCAGAGGTGGATGCGGCTACGGCAGTCGCAGACGCGCTGAAAGCGGATGGCTGGGAGTTTGCGAGCCATACATGGGGACATATTGACCCACTCGCGAAAGGCCTGGAGGGGACAATGACGGATACAGAACGGTGGAAGAACAATGTCGAGACCATCGTTGGCGAGACGGATATCATCATCTTTGCGTTTGGTGCAGATATCAGTGACTGGACAGAATATTCGGAAGAGAATGAATATTATATCTATCTGAAGGAGCAGGGTTACAATATTTTCTGCTGTGTGGATTCGACTCAGTACTGGGTGCAGTTTAACGGCACATCCATGCGTATGGGTCGGAGAAATATTGATGGATACCGGATGTATTATAATGCTGATTTGCTTGCAGACCTTTTTGACGTGAGCGCGGTGTGGGATTCCCTGCGGCCGGATACAGTTGCAGAGCTTTCTGATGCTGCTGGGACGATGAGCTCAGAATATACCGCATCAAGCTCTTCGGATGAGGACAGCGCGGAAAGCACCTCAGATGAGGGCGGTGTGAGCGGGGAAGACAGCTCGGTCACAGAAGAGGGGAGTCTGGAATAGGAAGCTGTTTCGAAATTACGGATTGACTATGTGCCAGGTGAAAAAACACTGACGACTTTGGGGCGGGATATATTCCGGAAACTGTTTCGTGTTATGGTGAGCGGTATCCGGATCAAATATACATCAGAACAATCTGGAGGAAAATTATGAGAACATATCTTGTAACAGGAGGAGCCGGTTTTATCGGTTCGAACTACATTCATTACATGTTTCGCAAATATGGGGATGAGATCCGCATTATTAATGTGGATAAGCTGACCTATGCTGGAAATCTGGAGAATCTGCGCGATGTGGAGAACAGGGAGAATTATACCTTTATCCGTGCGGACATCTGTGATACGGAAGCGATCAATCGGATCTTTGAGGAAAATGAGATTGACCGCGTGGTTCATTTTGCGGCCGAGAGCCATGTAGATCGGAGCATTCGTGACCCGGAAGTCTTTGTGAAGACCAATGTGCTTGGGACTCTGGTGATGCTGAATGCGGCGAAAGCGGCCTGGGAGCTTCCCGATGGTTCCTTTAAGGACGGGAAAAAATTCCTTCATGTATCGACGGATGAGGTTTATGGTTCTCTGGAAAATGAGGGCGAGTATTTTTATGAGACGACTCCATATGCGCCGCACAGCCCTTATTCCGCGAGCAAGGCTTCTTCGGATATGCTGGTAAAGGCTTATATGGATACTTATCGCTTCCCGGCGAACATCACGAACTGCAGCAATAACTACGGCCCATATCAGTTTCCGGAAAAACTGATCCCACTGATTATCAATAATGCGCTTCAGGGTAAGCCTCTTCCGGTATATGGCGACGGCAAAAATGTTCGCGACTGGCTTTATGTAGAAGACCACGCAAAAGGCATTGATCTGGTACAGGAAAAGGGCCGCCTGTTTGAGACCTACAACATTGGCGGGCACAATGAGCGGCAGAATATTCAGATTATCCACATCATTCTGGACACACTGCAGGAAATGCTTCCTGATGGGGATCCGCGCAAGGCTCTTGTCAGTGAAAAACTGATCACCTATGTGACCGACCGCAAGGGGCACGACCGCCGTTACGCGATCGCTCCTGACAAAATTCGTGCTGAGGTAGGCTGGGAGCCGGAGACGAAGTTCGAGGATGGCATTCGCCTCACTATTCGCTGGTTCTTCGAGCATGAGGACTGGATGGCTAATGTTACCAGCGGAGACTATCAAAAATACTATGATGAGATGTATAAGGGAAGATAAGTATACCGGACATTGAAAGAAAATGAAAAGATGGAACCTCCATTTTTGCCGATGTATGACTATGTCATTCAAGTGTCAGCAAAAACTGGAGGTTTTTTATACACAGGGATGCAAAAAATATATCAGGCAGAAGCAGTGTAGCGTACTTACTTATCACCCTGTCTGCTTTCTCCTTCCTGACGGATGCCGCAGCCACCATCCAGGAGGGTCAGGTGTGGGCTGTAGTAGGGATCCCCCGCTTTCAGAAGGTCTTTCCAGCGGCTCTGGAAGCGGTGGATTTCTTTTTGAAATCGTTCCTGTTTTTCCGGGGTATCCTCATAACCTCGTGATTTGGATTCATAGTGGTAGAGCTCGACATTGGGATCCATCACGATCAGATAACCTTTTTCGCGGATACGCAGGCAGAGGTCAACGTCATTCAGTGCGACCACAAAATCCTCATCAAAACCGTCAATGGCCTCAAAGACGGAGCGTTTTACCATCATGCAGGCTGCAGTAACAGCGCTGATGTCCTGCACGGCCTTCAGACGGCCCAGATATCCGGTATCGGCGCGGCTGCTGAAGGGGTGAATGTGGCCGGCAAAGCCGCCGATGCCAATCACTACGCCTGCGTGCTGTACCTGGCCATCCGCGTAATAAAGCTTTGCACCCACTGCAGCAGTACTTTCCCGCTGACAGAATCCGAGCATTTCCCGGATCCAGAAGGGGGAGATGACCTCAGTGTCATTGTTGAGGAAGACCAGATATTCTCCGCTTGCGTGGCGGACACCGAAATTGTTGATAGCGGAATAGTTAAATCCGCCTTGCCAGGTCACTACACGGAAATTTTCATGCTCGCGTTTCATTCTATCGTAGTAGGCAAACGTTTCTGAGTCTTCACTGTTGTTCTCCACGATAAGGATCTCGAAATTGCAGTAATCTGTTTTTTCAAAGACAGACTGCACACATGCATTCAGAAGATCAATATGATCCTTATTTGGGATTATGATGGTAACCAGCGGGAGGGCTGAAACGGTCGGTTTGACCTTTAAGCGCATGCGGTACATAATAAAAATATCTGTGTACTCTACCTCAGCCTCATAGCCAAGCCGCTCGTAATGCTCAGTGAGGGCCAGCATACCGGCGTCAATGGCGTACTGCTTGCTGTCCTGATTTCCGGCCGTAGAGCCGCTGTAGGCACGCCAGTGGTAGAGGATTTTCGGAATATGGCCGACGCGATCGGTCTTTTCAATGCAGCGCAGGAAAAAATCATGATCCTGTGCGCCGTCACACTGCTTTCGCAGAAGCCCTACTTCAAAAGCCAGGGAGGTTCTCACCATGGTCAGATGACAGATATAGTTGATGCTTCGCAGAAAATCCGGATTAAAGTCTGGTTTAAAGCGGGGGTTGCTAAAATGCCTGGAACTCTCATCCGTCAGATCCTCATCGGTGTAGATCAGATCCAGGGCCGGATTTTCATTCAGGAGCTTTACCAGTTCATAGAGAGCGTCTGGCTCTAAGAGGTCATCGTGATCTGAAAAAACCAGAAATTCTCCCTTTGCCATGCGGATTGCCGCGTTTGTATTCTCAGAGATGCCATTATTTTTCTTCAGGCGTTTCAAGCAAATTCGCGTTTCGTTGCCATAATGCTTTTCGATAAACGCTGCAGGGCCTGGCTGTGTGCTTCCATCTGCCAGACAGACCTCAAAATTGGAATACGTCTGCGCGAGAAGGGAATCCAGCAGTTCTTGCAAATAGCGTTCCGGCGTATTGTAGAGTGGGATGACAATGCTGAGCAGGGGCTCACAGGGAAAATGCTCCCTTTTCTGTCGGCGTAGCTCTGTACGGCTGATCAGGTGCTGCTTTCGCCAGTTTGCATAAGGGATGTCGGTGAGGGTACTTGCGTTCCGCAGATGCGTAAGGAACCCTTTTGGGCCACTGCGGCGGATTTCGCCCCAGAGACGCCCTGGGCTAAAACGGGTCAGCAGAATCAGACATCTTCCTGCACTGGTGCCCATCCATGCGAGACGTCGGGTAGAAAGCCGGATGGATTTATCCGTATAAGGGTTTTGCATGCGAATCAGCAGGGCAGAGCCGTGAAACTCTTCTCTGGGCATAGTAAAGGAAAACCCCCAGGAGTGATCCTGGTAGAAATCTGGATTCAGATGAAGGGCATCCACCAGATCCGGCCGGATAGAGCGTTTCGGCTGTACAGGCAGAGGAACTCCATTTTCATCTGTGATTTGCGGAAAGCATTCTCCGGTCCTGTCGACAATCCAGCCGCGGATGGTGATCACATGGTCAATGCATCCGCAGACATCCAGAAAATACTGGATCGAAGAATCAAAATAAGCTTTTTTCATCTTTTCCGTACTTCGTGCGTAAATAACACGGCTAGTGTCGCCTGCGAGAACGGATATGATTAGTTTTTGGTGTTCTTCAAAAAAATGCTCTATGTCTGGTACCGTGATCTGAAAGCCCAGATCGGCCTGCAATGCGGCATAGTCAGGATGAAGCGTGACTACATCCGGGCGTGGAAGAGAGATACACTCTGCATCTACCGGTGTGCCAGATTCGTCAAGTACCTGAAAAACAGCTGTTTCGCCGGGGCTTATGACTTTCCATCCACTTATGATAAAGGTGCCGCCGGGTTCCCATCCGAAGGTTTCCTGATCAATTTTTATTTTCTTTATACTCATGTTCTGGTTTTCTCCCCAAAAAGTTATGGCCGTGATGTGGCCTGCAGGCAAAATGATTGCTATGAGGGCTTTAAAACGGAAACTACGGTGTCCTTCCAGCACATCAGGCGCGAAGTTTTCAGCTCCTGATATTCTTTTGCCAGTCGACAGGTTTCCTCCAGGGGAACCTGATCCGGCTGATAGGATTCGAGCGCCACAAGGAAGCTTTGGACACCCTGGGGGATTTCTGTGAGAAAAATATTCGGATCTTCTTCAGAAAAATAAATCCAGTCTCCGACTATGGTACCTTCGCGAAGGCAAAAAGAGGCGCGTTTTTCCTGGGAGTCAAAACGAAATTCGCTAAGATGTACCATGGACGCGTGGTATCCTGGGTCGATCCGAAGGGCTTTGATGCCGTCTGGAAGCGGGATTTCCTGCTTCAGAGACAAATGCGGTTCTCCCCGCATACGATAAAGTGTGGAATTCTCTTCGCTGAAGCCATCACCATAATCAAAATAAACCTGCAAATTTTCCTGGACAAAATGATCTTCTGGCAGGCAGTATCCGTCACTGATTGCGGAATAGAGATTACGGATGGGAACATGATCCTGCAGGATATATTGCTGAAAATGTGCTTCCATTGCCGCGAAAGCAATTATTTCCTCGTCCGTAATTCCCATCTGCCCCATAAAATCGTAACGCCGGAATTCCTCGCCGCGGTTTGCATTGTCCGTAAAATGCAGGATCATGCGGTATAAGAGAAAATTTACGGGGATAGAGAAATCAAAGCTCCATTCATAATCGATCGCAATCCAGCGATCGTCTGAGACCAGAATGTTTTCGCAGAGCAGGTCTATGTCCGTACAGGGTGCGCAATCTGTGCCGACAGGGAGTGAAACATCCCCAAAAACCTGACGAAATTCTTCACAGGGCGCAAAGAAAGCCCCTGTATGGAGCGAGCGGATGAAACGCAGATTGTCCAGAAATTCCCGTGCGCATGCTTCCGTGCCCTGTGTATGCAGGGTAAAAAGCAGCTTTTCTTCCAGAGATTCCCCTTCAATGTACTCCAGCTCGACGCCATCCGA
Source organism: Clostridiales bacterium (assembly GCA_020860365.1). GTDB lineage: Bacteria > Bacillota > Clostridia > Lachnospirales > Lachnospiraceae > Choladousia. Next base: position 31,287 of record JAJBUL010000137.1, read on the forward strand.
CACCTGGATACAGCGATTCCAGGAGAGCCGCGTACCTTCTGTCATTTCTGAAAGGGTCTGATAATGGCGGTAGAGAGCCTGTATATGGGACTGGCCTTCCGGATAAACCGGAGTCTTGCGTACACAGCGAAAGCTGTCCGGAACAGCGTTGACTGTTGTGGGGCTGCTGACGTGGCTGTACTCCGATTCAGTTGATGGCTGATCCAGGGTGTGGTGCAGGAAATCCTCCTCCAGAATATCCGTACGGATAGAAAAAGCCCTGCCCCGTTCATTGGAATATTTTGAGTAGATGATCGTTTTCATAGCGGCTCCTCCTGTTCCAGAAAAACGAAAAAAGAATTGGAAAACTGTGGGAACAGTCCGTTTGCAATAAGACTGTCAAATACTTTTCCTTCATCAAACAAAAGAAGCCGTCTGCGATCGTAATTATTCAGATTATTTTTCAGATCGCCCTTGCGTGGAAGATAGCGGTCAGAATAGATGGAAAATGGAAATTTGTAGTCCGGGTAAGGATAGTAAAACGTAGGCCTGAAATTTCCAGCTTCCTTAAAAAGCATTTCCAGCTCCAGCTTCGAAAATGTACGGACACCAGAAGCAGGTGTGCGCGTATAGCCTTCCAGGCCTTCAAACAGCCTGCCGACATGGTCTTCTGTGCAGCCGGCCCAGTAGTTGAGC
>JAJBUL010000197.1 GCA_020860365.1 Clostridiales bacterium
GCTTATGCGAGGCGTGGAACTGGACGGAAGATACGAAGGAATTACAGAATTTCGCGGCATTCCGTTTGCTGCGCCGCCAGTTGGCAAGCTTCGCTGGCGTCCGCCTGTAGATCCGAAAGCATGGAGCGGTGTTCGGGACTGTGTCAGCTATGGTCCGATCTGTATTCAGCCTACGGATGGGGATCTGGATGCGGAACCATGGGCGTCGGATTTTTACTTTATGGGTGGTCCTGCGATGAGTGAGGACTGTCTTTACCTGAACCTGGCCACAGGTGCTGCGAAGGCAGGCGAAAACCGCCCGGTGTTTATGTGGTTTCATGGCGGCGGCGTGGATCACGGATATTCTTATGAAGTAGAGTTTAACCCGGCGGAGCTGGCAAAAAAAGGAATTATTGTGGTCAGTGTGGCGCAGCGTCTCAGCGCGTTTGGCTATATGGCTCTTCCGCAGCTTTCGGCAGAGCAGGGAGGTACGAGCGGCAATTATATTTTGATGGATGACATCAAAGCGCTGGAGTGGGTCGTAGAGAATATTGAAGCCTTTGGAGGAGATCCGGATAATATCACGGTAGGAGGGCAGTCTGCCGGTACCATGAAGGCAGTTACCCTGGCCTATTCTCCGCTGGGACGCAAGCATGTAAAGCATATTATCAATCAGACAGCTTTGGTTTGGCGCAGGGAGTTCAGTACCCTGGAAGACGCATATCAGGAGTGTCAGGAATTTCTGGAGGAGATTGGGATATCGCCGGATGCTTCTCTGGAAGAACTCAGGAGAGTCGATCCTTATGTGTTTATTAAGCGAAAGTCCGGAAAACGTCTGCCGGGTCCGCTGGTATGGGATGGAAACCTGATCCCCAATCGGTCCATGGTGGAGACCACGGCACAGTACGGCGGATTGATGGATTATCTTGCGGGCTCTAATTTGGGCGAAACAAAGATGGATGCGGCATCCGGACGCGATAAACCGGGATTCACGAAAGCAGCGGACTTCTATGCGTTCTGTAAGGAGCTGCTTGGCGATCTCTATGAGAAATATGATTTTGAAAATCTGGTGCGGGTTACGGATGAAAATGTAGACCGCGAGTCCCGCCGTCTGGCATCTTATGGTCTGCATAATGATTCGGGGCGCATGGGAGGTCTGATGCTGAATCGTTATTTTGGTGCTTTGAGAGCCCAAACTGCTCCAGATAAGAATACGTTTACCTACCTGTTTTCACGGGTTTCCCCGAATCGCCCGGAGGACTATGGAACCATCCGGGATCCGAAGATTCTGATGTCCTGGCATTCGAATGAGCTCTGGTATACGTTCGCTTCTCTGCGGGAGAATACACCGCCTGCCCGTCCGTGGGAAAAGATTGACTTTGAGACAGCAGACCGCATGAGCAGTTATTGGGCGAATTTTATGAAAACCGGGGATCCGAATGGAGAAGGCCTTCCGCTTTGGCCAAAGAGCGATGCTTCTTATGGGACGGCAGAGCTTGGCGAAGAAGTGACAGCAATCGATCATAAGAGAAAAATAGATGAGCTGATTATTGAATATTTGCAGAAAGAAAACGTATTTGATCTTTGATCGGGAGGAGTAGCGTATGTATCCAAAAAAACTGGAAGCGGTTGTGCGCTCGGATCCGGATTTTCCGATTGTGAATCTGAAGTATGGCCGTCTGCGGGGAATTCTGACGGATGATGTCTATATTTTTCGCGGCATTCCTTACGCGAAAGCGGAGCGCTTTTGCGCTCCGGAAGAGCCGGAAAGCTGGGAAGGCGTGCGCAATGCCAGGGCCTATGGGGCAGCCTGCGCGGAGGTTCACGCGGATAGTTCAAAGGATGATTTTCTGAATCCCCGTTATGCTTATCCGCAGAGTGAGGACTGCCATTTCCTGAATATCTGGACGAAGACGCTGGAAGCGGACGCAAAGCTTCCGGTCATTGTCTGGATAGGCGGAAGAGGCTTTGACTGCGGCTCTGCGACAGATGATTTCGCGGCGGATGGCGAGAATCTGGCACAGCTTGAAAATGTGGTGGTGGTATCTGTCAATCATCGTATTGGTGCGCTGGGGTATATGGATCTTTCTTCGTACGGAGCGTATGGGATGACCGGGAATCTTGGGACAATGGATCTGATTGCCGGACTGAAATGGATTCAGGAAAATATCCTGCAATTTGGCGGTGACCCGAATCGGGTGACGCTGATCGGACAGAAGGGAGGCGCTGCCAAAATTCAGGCATTGCTGCAGACTCCGGCTGCCGATGGCCTGTATGACCGTGTGTGTATGATTGCCCCGGAGGGCAGCCGGGAAGCCGCAGACGCAGGAATGAGTGAGAATTCTCCAAAGGCCTGTTTTGACCGGACGCCGGAGGAAGCGAAGCAATGTACAGAGCTGGTGCTGGAACAATTAAACATCACTGCCGATACGATTCACGAAATAGAGCAAATACCTTTTTACCGGCTCGCCTGGGCGGTATCGAAGACGGAGGAAAGGTATCGGGAAACGTTCGGGAAAACACTTGTATGGGGGCCGGTCGCGGATGGCAGATATTACCTGGGAAATGGTCCGTTAAAGGGCTTTCGAAAAGAAGCTTCACAAATCCCGGTGATGACTAACAATCTGGCTTTAGCGGAAGCCCTGGCGGCGAATGGAAATCCGGTTTATTACTGGGAGTTTTCTCTGAAACTGCCGGCATGTAAAGATACTGCTCCCTGGCCGGGCGCGGAGACTCCCTTTCTGTTTCATAATGCTTCTTATCTGGAGAGTACGTTTATTCCGGAGATTACGGATTCTCTGGAAAATACGATGGCTGGCGCTATGGCTGCATTTGCTGATGCAGGGGATCCAAATCATGCCGGGATGCCCAGGTGGGTACCTTTCGTGAAGAACAGGCTGGCAGGGATGCGTTTTGACCGGACTTCCAGAATGGTCTGTGCGGGGGAAACACCTGCTTTGGACTCTTTGCATGATGCGCGGGAAGCTGCAGCAGGCGCAGGGAAAGGAGGCGGGAATCTATGTATATGAGCAAACTGACAGAACAGGTTTCCTTCTGTGTGGCCGGAACGAAACGGGGAAAGCTGCGCGGCGTCTGTAAAGAAGGCGGATATATTTTTCGCGGAGTGAAGTATGGAAAAGCGGAACGCTTTCAAATGGCAAAGCCGGTGGAACCCTGGGAAGGGGTCAGGGATGCCGTTGCCTATGGCTATACGGCTCCAGAGCTGCATCCGGCTGTAGCCGGCGACCAGTTCCAGCAGCAGCATTTTTATACGCCTCAAAACGAGGATTGCCAGTATCTGAATATATGGACGCAGCATATCGATCCGGCCGCGAAAAGACCGGTGATTGTACTGTTTCACGGCGGAGGATGGGACAGCGGCTCCAGTGTAGAGCAGTTTGCTTATGACGGAGAAAATATGTCCAGGTTCGGAGATGTTGTGTTTGTTTCGGTCGAGCATCGGCTGAATTGTCTGGGAAGTCTGTATCTTTCCGAATTTGGAGAGAAGTACAGGGATTCAAATTACGCGGCGCTGGGAGATGCCATCCTTGCTCTGGAGTGGATTCAGGAGAACATCGAGGCTTTTGGCGGGGATCCGGGAAATGTCACCTTAATCGGCCATGCCGGGGGCGGCCCTCAGGTGAGGACGCTGCTGAATTCTCCGATGGCGGACGGCCTTTACCACAAAGCGGCTCTGGGAGGAAATGTGGTAGAGCGCTTCCTCTCACCCAAAGGGATATCGGCAAAGGAAGCGGCCGTACGGGCCGCGAAGCTGACGGTACAAAACCTGGGGCTGACTGCCGATACCCTGGAGGAGATCGAGCAGATTCCATGTGCTTTTCTGATGGAGGCGGCCTTAAGTGCGCAAAAACAGGTGCAGGAGGAGACGGGGACCAGATTTCGCTTTGACCCGCTTGCGGATGGCGTTCATCTGGTGGAATATTCACTGGAGAATCCGCTGCCTCGGAGAAATACAGAAATCCCTCTGCTGACCGGAGGAGATTTCGGGGACGCCAGCAGTAATTTCCGTAATCCGATCGATGACAATCAGAAGGACCAGTGGAGTATGGAGAAGACCAGAAGGCTCTTATATGAGATGTATGGTGAGTCTGCCAATTGTCTGCTTGAGGAGTTCGAAAAAGCATATCCGGAAAAAAATCCGGCAGATCTGCTTTTTATTGATCGCAAAGCGCGCCATAAAAACCTGCAGGTAGGGAGAAGCCATGCCGCTGCTGGAGGAAAGGTATGGAATTGGGTGTTTGCCCTGAACCTTCCGCTGGACGGCAGCTCTGTCCCCTGGCATTGCTGTGATACTGCCTACATTACGCACAATGCGCAGTATATGGAGGCCAGCTACATTCCGGGAGTGAGCGACAGGATTCAGGATCTGTTGTGCGGAGCATATGTGGCGTTTGCGGCAAATGGAGATCCAAACGGTCCGGGACTGCCGGAATGGAATTCTTTTATGCGGGATTCGGTAACAACCATGATTTTTGACGAGAAAATCCGGGCAGCCACCGATCACGATCGTAAATTGCAGGAATTCATGAAACCATGGCAGAAATAGAAACAATTATGCGCTTTTATTGTTTCTGACATGGAAACAATGCACGGATATTGGAATTGCTTGTGCAAAAATCATATGATATCATGAACGCATGACGAAATAAGAGTGAATTTGACGAATGGGAAAGGGAAAAGAAACGAAGAAGACTTTCCAATGTGCACAAAAACGGAAAAGGAGGGATTATATGGGTGCAGAGGGTGCATCTGAAAAGGTAACAGAAAACAAAGCTCTGTATGAGCGGGTATCTGCGTTTGACTATCTTGCTCCGCTGAGCAGCTTCGGGAGCAGTAAAAAGATGCCGCCGCTGGAGTACCGGGAGAATGGGGACGTAATCGTGCGGATGCTTGCGAAAGGGGCAAAGACAGTCCGTGTGACATCTACGAGGATGGCGGTTGTCCAGTTCGATCTGGAAATGACAGATACAGGCGACGGAATTTTTGAGGTGGTTTTGCCGGAAAGCCTGGGACTTCGCGGAAATATTGTTTTGCTTTTTACCGTAGACGGGATTCCGTCCCTGAATGAATGGCTGCCGATGGAGGTATATGGAGTAAGGCTGGCGAACTGTATTGAAGTATACGATCCGGAGACGCCTTACATACTTCTTAAGGACGTCCCGCATGGCGCGGTCACCCGCGAGATCTTTTTCTCGGAAACCATCGGGCAGTGGGTACGCTGCATGGTATACACGCCGCCAGGATATGAGGAGGGCGGAGACTACCCGGTTCTGTACCTGCAGCATGGAGGCGGCGAGAATGAGACCTGCTGGATGTTTAACGGCAAGCTCCCCTATATTCTGGATAACCTGCTCGCGGAAGAAAAAGCGGTACCGTTTCTGGTGGTCATGAACAATGGCATGCTGAAAAAAGACGGGGATATGGGTCCAAACGATTTTGACGGCATTGAAGGAATTATTACTGAGGATTGCCGGAAGCATATCGAGGCAAAGTACAGAGTCCGGAAGGACAAATGGAGCCGTGCAATCGCCGGTCTTTCCCTGGGATCGATGCAGGCAGTTTATATCGGCCTGCGGCATCCGGAGCTTTATGGAAGTATCGGTTCCTTTACCTACCTTCGCTGCAGAGATAAGGACAACACGTATGAAGGGAACCCGCATCTGGATGCTTTTAAGAATGCGGAAGAGTTCAAAAAGAACTATCGCCTGCTGTTCCACAGCATAGGAGGAGTAGAAAAACACCTGAATGAGTTTGAGGAGGATGACCGCTTCCTGGCACAGTATGGCATAGATCAGTGGGATGGCTACGTTCGCGAGATTATTCCGGGACAGACACACAACTGGAGTTGCTGGAGAAGAGCGCTGTATGACTTTGCGCAGTATCTCTTCAAGTGAAAGAAATGTCCGTCGGAACGGACGAAATAAAATTCGAAGCAGGATAAAAAACAGAAAAACAAGAAAGGAGAAACGTAAGTGTGGAAGTATGTTGTTAAACGTATTCTGTGGCTGTTTGTCACTATGCTTGGCGTAGCATTTGTCATGTTTACGATTCTGTACTTTACTCCGGGCGATCCCGCGGAACTGCTGCTGGGAGCAACCGCCACGGAGGCGGAGAAAGCGCTGAAACGAGAGATGCTGGGGCTTAATAAGACGTATGTGGGTCAGCTGGCGGACTATTTTTATCAGACGTTTATACAGTTTGATCTGGGTACTTCGTGGGTCTATGAGACGCCGGTTGCTACGCAGCTGATCGAACGTCTGCCGAGAACCATTGGAATGAATCTGGCCAGCATCATTATCACAACAGTAATTGGTATTCCCATGGGGATTATGGCAGCCCGCAATCAGGGCAAATGGCAGGATTATGGCGTAATTGGAGCCAGTATTGTCTTTATTTCCATGCCGAACTTCTGGGTATCGCTGATGTGTGTTCTGCTGTTTTCCGTGCAGCTGGGCTGGCTGCCATCAAGCGGAATTGGCGGAATTCAATATTATATCCTTCCTGTTCTTACCGGATCACTGGCCAGTATCGCGGGTAATGCCAGACAGGCGCGCTCTGCCATGTTGGAAGTGATTCGGGCGGATTTTGTCACAACTGCCCGTGCGAAAGGACAGTCAGAGGATAAAATTGTTACAAAGCATATGCTTCCAAACGCCATGATGCCGCTGATTACAATGCTTGGCGGCCGGTTTGGAATGATTGTGGCAGGTTCGTCGATCACGGAGAGAATTTTCTCCATTCCGGGAGTTGGTCTGTATATGCTGACGGGTATTGGAAACCGTGATTACCCGATTGTGAGAGGATGTACATTGTTCTTTGCAACATTTGCAGCTGTCTGTGTGCTGCTCACCGATCTGTGCTATGCATGGATTGATCCGCGAATCAAGGCACAGTATCAGAGTGGAAAGAGAGGGTAAGGATGAATAATACGGTAAGTTCCACTTCAACTGTGAAGAAAAAATACAAAAAGAAAAGCCAGGGGTGGCAGACATTTAAACGGGTGTTCAAAACTCCCAGTGCAAAGCTCGGAGGGGTTCTGCTGGCAATTATCATATTTATCGCTATCTTTGCACCCCTGCTTGCTCCTTATGGTCCATATCAGATGGATCTGTTAAATACCTTCGCATCTCCGAGCCTGCAGCACTGGTTTGGCACGGACGCGATGGGCAGAGATATCCTTTCGCGAATGATGTACGGCGCGAAATATTCACTGAGTCTTGGCCTCCTTACGGCGTTTATCGGCACAGTTTTAGGCCTGGTTCTCGGCAGCCTTGCCGGTTACTTTGGCGGAATTACAGAGACGATCATCATGAGATTCTGTGATATCTGGGGCGCTATCCCGGGCATGCTGCTGAATATCGTGATTTCCGCCTCTCTTGGATCCGGATTTTTCAATACCATTCTTGCGATGAGTGTTGGAACCTTCCCGGGCGGTGCCCGTATGACCAGAGGCCAGATCCTGGCAGAGCGCAGCAAGGAATATCTGGAGGCGGCGGAATCCATCAATGCTTCCAAAGCAAGCATTATGTTCAAGCATCTGCTTCCGAATGTTATTTCACCGACGATAGTTCAGACAACGATGGCGATTGGCGGAAACATTACAGCGGCAGCGGGCCTGTCTTATCTGGGACTGGGTGTTCAGCCTCCGACTCCTGAGTGGGGAGCGATGCTCAGTGATGGCACAACCTATATTAATTCACACCCGTACATGCTTTTGTGGCCAGGCATCGTGATTGGAGTGACTGTTCTGGCAATCAATCTGGTGGGCGATGGCGTCCGTGACGCACTGGATCCGAAGCTGAGAAGCTAAGACTAGGAGGAGAACGATGAAAGAAGTAAAAGAATCCTTCCTCTCGGTAAAAGATATTGTAGTGGAATACACAGCGGGAGGGGAAGTCATCCATGCGGTAAATGGAGTCTCCTTTGATCTGAACAGGGGAGAAACCCTTGGGCTTGTGGGGGAAACCGGAGCAGGTAAAACCACAATTGCAAAAACAATATTGAGAATCCTGCCGGATCCTCCGGCGCGGATGGTGGGCGGCGAGGTTCACATGGATGGTGTGAATCTGACCGGCCTTTCGGAAGAGGAGATGCGTAAATACAGAGGCAAAGACATTGCCATGATTTTCCAGGATCCCATGACGGCGTTAAACCCGTTGATGACCGTTGGCGATCAGATCATTGAAGTACTGCTGCTTCACAATGAAAATATGGAAAAGAAGGAAGCGGAAGAAAAAGCGTGTGAAATGCTGGAAATGGTAGGAATTCCGCGCAGACGTCTGGTAGAGTTTCCGCATCAGTTTTCCGGAGGCATGAAGCAAAGGGTGGTAATCGCGATGGCGCTGGCCTGTAACCCGAAGCTTTTGCTGGCCGATGAGCCGACCACAGCTCTGGATGTGACCATTCAGGCACAGGTGCTGGATCTGATTAAGGATTTGCGTGCTCAGTATGATACTTCGATGGTTCTGGTTACCCACGATCTTGGGGTTGTGGCGGAAACCTGTGACAAAGTAGCGGTCATTTATGCGGGGGAGATTGTAGAGCAGGGAAGCAAACGGGAAATCTTTAAAAACCCGAAGCATCCATATACGATTGGCCTGTTCAATTCTCTTCCAAACATGGTGGAGGAAAACGCACGGCTGACGCCGATTGAGGGGTTGCCCCCGGATCCGACAAATCTGCCGGAGGGCTGCAAATTCAGTCCAAGATGTAAGTTCGCAACGGACAAATGCAGACAAGGGGTGATAGAAAACGTTGAAATTGCACCGGACCATACCTGCCGCTGCTGCAATCTGTAAAGGAGGGGATTAAAATGGCACCGTTGATTGAGGTGAAACATCTCAAAAAATATTTCGATGTACCCGGTGGGAAGAACCATGCGGTAGACGATGTGACTTTTACCATTGAACATGGCCAGACGCTGGGGGTCGTAGGAGAATCCGGCTGCGGAAAATCCACTCTGGGAAGAACTGCCATCCGGCTTCAGGAGCCTACGGATGGCCAGGTGTTTTTAAACGGGCAAGACATTTCTCATGTCTCTGGCAGGGCGCTCCGCAAGGCGAGAGAAAAGATGCAGATTGTTTTTCAGGATCCGTATTCATCCCTGAATCCCCGCATGAGCATTACTTCTACCCTGGTTGAGCCTCTGAAGCGCAACGGACGTTTTCATTCAAAGAAAGAGCTGAATGATGAAGTAGAACGTCTGATGGATCTGGTAGGAATTGATGAACGGTTCCGACATGCCTATCCGCATGAGCTGGACGGCGGCCGCCGCCAGAGAGTCGGTATCGCAAGAGCATTGGCGCTGAACCCGGAATTCATCATGTGTGATGAGCCTGTCTCCGCGCTGGATGTGTCCATTCAGGCGCAGGTACTGAATCTTTTGATGGATCTGCAGGAACAGCTGGGTATCGCGTATATGTTTGTCACGCACGATCTTTCCGTCGTGAAGCATATTTCGGATCACATTATGGTTATGTATCTGGGACAGGCGGTAGAAAAGAGCGAGACGAAGGAACTGTTCAGGAATACGCTTCATCCATATACGAAGGTTTTGCTTTCCGCAATCCCGTCGACCGATATCGATCATCCGATGGAGCGGCTTCGTCTGAAAGGCGAAATTACATCAGCAATCAACCCGGAGCCGGGATGCCGGTTCAAAGCGCGCTGTCCTTACGCAACAGAAAAATGCGGCCAGCCGCAGCAGCTCGAAGAGGTATTGCCGAATCATTTCGTATCCTGCTGCCGGGTCAGAGAACTGAACAATCTTTAAACTATTTGCGGCGTTTTGAAACATTGCTGATTTCAATGCCGCCCGGAACGGTTTTGGGATTTGAGTTTTCAAGCGTATCATATGTAATGCGGCTCTCCACCTGGAAGATACCAAGAAGAGCCAGCGCTGCGATAAGAAATTTTGCGACCGGGTAGAGTACCGCGGCGGAGAAGGTCTGGGTGATCAGAAGGTTGATCACCATCCCGGCCGCGGCGAATGCAAAGAACAGACTGCCGTATTTCGCAACGTTCATCAGCTGTTTGTGATAGAGATTGTAGTTGTGGATAACCATTTTGCGGTCCGCAAATACGTATCCGATCAGCAGGATCAGAAGCATGAACAGGCATGGAATCGAGAATGCCTGAAAGAGAGTAACGTACCAGACATAATTGTAGCTGACATCTGCCATACTTCCGGAAAAAAACAGGAAGAAGGACAATGCGGTGAGCAGAATATACAGCAGACGGACAAGAAGATACCGGGCAGTATCAAGATGCTGCGTATAATAAACGCCGGTATAAATACGAACGATTTTGTTCTTGCCATTGTCTTTCTTAACAGTGTATTCGGTGTAGCCTTCAAAGTATTTGTGGTAGGATCGGTTCAGGAGACTTCCCCTGTGTGCGGTATCTTCCTCCCGCTGGCGCCTGTCCGCCCTCTGGATGCGGTCTCTCAGGGTATTTTTAATAGACATACTTCGTTACCTCGCAGTAAAATTTTTGGCATTAGTATACGCTGGCACAAAAAATGTGTCAAGGGAAAAAGACAGAAGCAGATATGGCGTAAGCATATCGCTGAAGAAACGATTATATGGCAGTTTAAGACACTGACCATAATAATAAATCTGAAGCCAGCTGGTGCGTATAAACAGCGGACTTCACAAAAAACAATAATCAGGAGGAAAAAATAATGATGAAGAAAATTTCCAGAAGAGACTTTTTACGCGGCTCCGCAGCAGCTCTGGTAGGCGCAATGACCTTTACTCCCTGCGTAAACGCAAGTGAGGATGCGGCAAGCTCAACCATTTCAGCGATGGAGGAGCAGGGCTTTGTGTTTGTGCAGGACCTGATGTCCTATGACAGCATTGATACTTCCCGAACGAACACCTACACTTCAGGCGAGCGCCTGGATCAGGTTACCATTTACGTGGCCGGAGAAGTTTCTACCTGGACACCGTGGCAGCCGAACAGAGGCCGCGACGCCATGATTGACGTCATCTATGAGCCGCTGTTTTATTATTCCGATGGGTTTGAACTGGTACCCTGTCTGGCAAAAGAGTGGTATGAGGAGGACGATACGCATTTTGTAGTGACCATCTATGATTATATTACAGACCTTGATGGAAACAATTTGACAGCATCGGATGTTGTGGCTGCGTTTGACTATTATGCAACTTCCGGCAACGCAAATGATTTTGACTACTATGAGTCATCGGAAGCAATTGACGATTACACCGTGCGCTTCACATGGACGGCGCCGATTGACAGTGAGACTGCGCTCTGCACAATGATGGAGACGGCACTGTATACGCAGCAGGCATTTAATGATCATGAGTTTGTTTCAGACCCGGTGGGAACCGGTGCTTATTATCTGGATACTCTGACTCCGGGCTCTGAGTATATCCTGAAGGTAAATGAGAATTACTGGCAGACCGATGATTCGGTTCGCTGCGAGGTTTCCAAGCAGAATGTAGAGACCATCGACTATAAGGTTATTCAGGATTCCACCATGGCTTATATTTCCTTTAAGGCCGGCGAGGTATACAACTACAATCTGGAATCTACCAACATCGCTGATTTTAAAGAGGGCGGAGATTATTACGGACAGTACACGGTTGTCTATGACAACGCGACCGGCCGCACCGGACTTGCTTTTAACCAGGCAGGCGACTCGATTATGAGTGATGAGAATATGCGTCTTGCGGTTGCTTACGCGATTAATTCCGAAGCGCTTACAGCAGCGATCGGTTCAGATGTTTATTATATGGCGCACGCGGAAGCTGGTTCCGGCGTAACCGGTTACAACAGCGAGTGGGATACCCGTGATAATTATTATAACACCTATGATCCGGATTTGGCGAAGGAATATCTGGCGAAGACAGATTACAACGGAGAAACGCTGATCTATCTGTCACAGTCCGGAAGTGACGCGACCAACCTTACCGCACAGGTGATTCAGCAGATGCTGGCGCAGGTGGGAATCAACGTAGAGCTTGCCCTCTATGAGGACGCGATCATTGATACCTATCGGTATAACCTGGATTACTGGGATCTGTATCTGTTCAGCTGGCTTGGCGATCCGATTTCTCAGCAGTGGGGCCGTCAGTTTGATATGAACAATTACACACACGGCGCAAACGAAGCGGGTATCAACGATGAATATCTGCAGGATATGATTGAGCGGGTACAGTCTGTATCTACCTGCACTGATGAGCTGATTGATGAGATCCAGACCTATATCACAGATAACTGCATGTGCTATAGCCTGTATGCGCAGATTACCTATACGGTTTACAATCCGTCCATTGCCCGCCTGAATACCTTCCGCGGCCATTCAAAGGTAGCCTGGGGAGCGAATGAGTATTATCTTGACTGAGAAAATGTGATTGAAGAATGAAACCGCAAGGTAAGAAAGGAAAGGCTCCTGCATAGCCTTGCGGCTGACGCAGCAGAAAAACGCCTGCCCTGCCTGTGAAAGGAATGCTTCAGGCAGGACAGGCGCGGACTCGGAAACAGGGAAAGAAGGAGACGGACATAAATGGAAGCAAATGAAAAGAAAAAGGAGAATGAAGCTCCGGCTGCAGAAGAGACAAAGACTTCTTATGTAGCAAAGAATGCAAAGGGAAATTCGGATACGATCACAAGAAATTATTTTGACAACCTGGTGTTTAAACAGAGAATTATTGGCGGGTCTACACCGGATCTGAAAACCACCATGTTTGGACGCGAGATTTCTTCGCCGATTATGCCGGGGCCGATCGGGTTTCCTTCTGAGAAATATAACGTTGAGATGTGCATCGCCGGCGCGGCAAAGCGTCTGGACACGATCATGTGGGCGGGAATGGTCAGCCCGGATCTGGTACAGACAGGCGTGGGAATGGTGGAGATCACAAAGCCGATCTCGGATTTTGATGAATTTTGTAAACGGCTGGAAAAGGCGAAGGCAAAGGGCTGTGTGGCGATCGGTACGGACTGTATACACGCATTTGGCCTGGATGGCTACCCGGATCGCTCCCGCAATGGAGAAGTAACGATGCGTTGCCTTTCTTTTGAGGATGTGAAGACGATGGTCAAAATCGCGGGGGATACGCCGCTTGTCATGAAGGGAATCCTGAGTGTGGAGGATGCTCTGCTGTGTAAGGAGGCGGGCGTTTCCGCGATTGTTCTTTCCCATCATCATGGAATTTATCCGTTTGCGGTTCCGCCGATTATGGTACTTCCAGAGATCAGAGCCGCGGTCGGAAAGGATATGACGATTCTGGTAGACTGCATGATTAAGGATGGCTATGACGCAATGAAGGCTCTCGCTCTGGGCGCGGATGGCGTACTGGTAGCGCGCGCACTGATGAAACCGGTAAATACGGCCGGAGAAGAGGGCGTATTTGATTTCTTTAACGAAATCAATGATCAGCTGCGCGGAATCATGGCGCGCTGCGGAATCAGCGATATGCAGCATATGACGCCGGACGTCATTGCCAGAGTGTAATCGCAAAGCCCGAATCTGTGAAGAAACGGGACAATTACGGTAAGTGTTACTGCTGAAAATGAAACGACAGAAAGGAACAGACATTTATGCGCAGAGAGAAAAAACCGGTTCTTACGGACCTGAGTAAAATCAATGCAGATATGATGGGACCGGGAAGATGTGAAGAGTATGATATTTACATTGATCCGCACATTACCCCGGATTTTGTGAAAAACGAGGATGACCGGATTGTACCGAATTTTCCGATTATTTATGAGATTGCGGATCATACGTATCAGATCAACGAATTTGGCATGGTTAATTTCTATGTATTGGTAGGGGAAGAAAGGGGGCTTGTGATCGACTGCGGCTGTGGTTCGATTGACGCGAAGGAGCTGGTTGGCCATCTTTGCCCGCTCCCGTATGATGTGGCCATTACCCATGCGCATGGGGATCACTGCGGTGGTATGTGCCAGTTTGAGAAGGTATGGATGTATCCGCAGGATATTCCTCTGGTACACGACAGTTTTCGTGTAAATCAGCAGCTCTGGGAGAATCCAAATATCTGGAGAACCTTCCCGGCCAGATATCCGGATGGCACGGTCATGGACTATCCGGGAACTTCGAGCGGAGGAAAGGCTTATTATGACTATACAAACCTGACATTTACAGGGATTGACGTGGATCATCTCCCGGAGATTGGTGAGCTGCAGGAAGGCCAGGTGTTTGATCTTGGCGGACGCTCTGTGACTGTGATTCGTATGCAGGGACACACAGAGGGGAGCGCGGTCTTTATTGATCCGAAGACGAGAATTGCTTTTACCGGAGACGCGCTGAACGAGAACTTCAGTCTGATGGGGAATCCGCCGGAACTGAACGTGGAACTGCTGACAAAGCTGAAAGGCTATCGGAAAGACTTTGACCGGATGTATCCGGGACATACGGCGATTGCTTACAATACGGCAAACTTCAGCCAGAGCCCGGCGCTTCTCGAGGATGCGATTATGGCATATCAGTCCATTGTTGACGGAAATCCGGTGATTGAGGAGTTCCAGATTCACGGGCATATCATGAAGAAAGCGGTTTATGGAAAAGCAAAGGTAGATCTTGGCGGAAAGCCGCCTGCGGCTGGCTGATCAGAAGGAAAGACGGATTTTAATTCGCGGGAGGATGAAAAATGCTGGAAGTGTATAAAAAGACAAAGCTTTGCGAGGGACTGTATGGGATCACCGAATGCCATCGGCCGGACGGGGATTTTGGCGTACAGATGTATCTTGTCGAAGGGGAAGAGCGGGCGGCTCTGATTGATACCGGGTTTGGCGTAGTGGATACGCTGCGTTCTTTCGTAGAGACGATCACCAAAAAGCCGATTGTATGCATTGTGGGCCATGGACATCCGGATCATGTGGGAGCGGCGTCTCTGTTTGATGAAGTGTATATGAACGAGAGAGATGAAGAGCTGCTGCCGGTTTCCCTTTCTTATGAACGCCGGATGGGCGACGTTTTTGGACGAGAAGGATATGACGAAGAATTGCGGGAGTACTGTGAGAAGCACATCGTAATGACGGATAAGCTGAATTACAAAAACATTGATCAGGGGGACAGCATTGATCTGGGTGGAACGGTTCTGGATGTGATCGCGATCCCCGGCCACACGCAGGGCTCCATTGTTCTTTTGAACCGGGCCGCCAATTACGCGTTGATCAGCGACGCCTTCAGCTGGCGAACCGCCCTGGTAACCGTGCCGAAGGAAAAACGGGTCGGACTTACCGCATACAGGGATGGGCTGGCAGATTTCCTTGCGGTGATGAATGAAGATACCCTGATTTATTGGGGGCACAGTATCCTCCCGGTGGATCATGCCATACCGCAGGATATGCTGCAGGCGTGTATAGAGGTGCTTGACGGAAAGACACAGCAGGATGTTGAAAGCGTCAGCCATTTCGCGAAGCGGAAGGCAGCAGCCACAAAAAAGATGCGAGAGCATGTGTGCGGCCGTGTGACGCTGGTTTACGACGCGAACACGCTATAAATAGCGCAGGGAGCAGGAAAGAAAGGGATGTTTGAATTTATGAATGGAAAATTTGTTTGCGGCGCTGCGAAAGCAGATATAACACCGGAAGAATCGTTGATAAAAGACCTGTATGGTCTGATGAGCATTTCTTATGCGGGAGTACTGGATCCATTATTTCTGCGGGTGCTTGCTTTTTCGGATGGCGGGCAAAAAGCCCTGGTAGTGTCCTTTGACCTTGATAAGGCGCCAAATCCGGTTACATGGATTCCGGAAATTGTCGGGATGACAGGTATTTCAGAGGAAAACATTTCCTATTTTTCAACGCATAATCATTCAGCTCCTTTACATACGATGCGCCCGGGCGACCCGCATGCCGCGCCAAAGACCCAAGAGCAGAAGGAAGCGCTGACTCTGTATGAGGCATTTATCAAAGAAAAGCTTTTTGATGCGGTGCGGGAAGCTCTTGAAAATATGCAGCCTGCAAAAATGGGATATGGCTGGGGCGAAAGCTATATTAATATGAACCGCAACGCGGAGTTTTACTACGAAGCGGAAGACGGAGAAATATATCCGTATGTCGCTCTGGGTGCGCATGATTCCGCACCGGTGGACCGTTCCGTTTTTGTGATGAAAATAGAAGATCTGAATGGAACCCCGCTGGCATTCTTTGTTAATTATGCGGTTCACTGCTGTACCATGTTCCGCAATCGCTATGATGAGGAAGGGCATATGGGGATCAGCGGGGATATCGCCGGCAATGTCAGCCGTTCGATTGAAGAAAAATTCCTGGGCAGTGTAGCCGTGTGGTCGAGCGGGGCCGCCGGTGACGTGAATCCGATTATAGGAAATGAAGTGTATTATCCGAGCCCGGAAGACGGTTCCAGGATCGAATGGCTTTTCCCGGATGCCGAGACCATTCATACGGTGATGCTTTCTCTGGCTTACCGCCATTTCGCGGATATCCTGCGGGTAATCCGTCAGATCAGCTGTACGTCGGATTCCGTGAAGGTAGGCGGCGCGTTGGAATGGTCAGAGACACCGTTTGTTGACTCTGAAGAGGAAACATACGGGATTCGCCTCCACCTGCTCAGACTTGGCGATGTAGCGCTCTGTGGAATCGGAGGGGAGCTGTTTGGTTCGTTTGGCAGACAGATTCGTCAAAATGCACCTTTGAAAAATACGGTTGTGATTAATCATGATGCCAGCCTGATTCGCGACGCGGGCTATATTATGGATGATGAGGCGCTGGCGCGTGTAAGAAGAAAGGTTCCGAAAAAAGGAATGGTGCCGGGAGCCGGAAATCGAATTGAGGCAGGTAAGGTAGGGCCTTCACTGGAAGAACATACGAAAAGCCTGTTTCAGAAAGTGCTTTGATGGTACTGTGAAGGAACGGAACAGTTACCTTTGACGGGGGAATAATAAATGGAGCAGAAAAAGAATACAGCGGATCCTTATCACGATCCGCACGGCGTTTTTACCAGACTGGACACGACGCCATATAAAAACAAATATTTGGATATCCCCTATGACATTTTGTCAGAGGATCAGAAGCTTGATATCTATCTTCCTGAAAACAGAAAAGAAACAGAGCTGCTGCCGGTTGTTGTCTATGTCCACGGCGGCGGATTCGAGATGGGCGATCGGAAATATGGACATATCCATAAGCTGATCGAAGCGTTGGAAAAAGGCTATGCGTGCGCCTCCATCAGTTACCGGCTTTCGCAGGAAAGCGTATTTCCTGCCGCAGTGCAGGATGTGCGCAACGCGATCCGTTTCCTTCGCCTGCACGGGGAAGAATATGGAATTGATGAAAAACGGATTGGTGTTTTTGGCGAATCTGCCGGGGGAAATCTGGTATCGCTCCTGGCAATGGATCCGCAGGAGCCGATATTTGAGGAGCACATACCAGAGGAACTGGCAGGAGTGAGTGCAAGTGTAGCAGCCTGCGTGGACTGGTTTGGGGTAGTAGATATGTCGGTTATGTATTCGCAGGGGGAATCGATGCCGCCCTGGCCGCTGGATCGCTGTCCGGAGTCCCGCTATCTCGGCGTCTCTCTGCTGGAAGCGGATCCGGAGTGGATCGCGAAAACGAATCCGATTTCCTACATCAGCCCCAGAATGTGTCCGATGTTGATTGAGCATGGTACCGGAGATGGAAATGTGCCGGTAAAACAGTCCCAGATGCTCTACCATGCCATTGCAGATCAGCTGGGGCAGGAACGGGTGGAATTGCTGATGCTGGAAGGCGCCAGTCATGAGGATCCGCGTTTTGAAAGAGATGAAAACATGGCGCTTGTCTGGGCTTTCTTTGATAAAAATCTGTAAGCGTTTTGAAAAGCAGGGATCAGAAACTGTTGATACAAAACAGGTATTATGTGGAGCAAAGGAGTGAAAGAATTATGTCAGAGGTATACGCTTATATTGGAAGCTGGGGATCACCCAGGGACACAGAACCTGTCGGTGTAACGACAGCGGTTTATGACAGCAGCACAGGTGAGCTGCATGCATCTGCGCATTGTCTTCCGGAGCTGAACTGCGGGGCAACCTGCCTGGATGAAGCGAAAGGCATTCTATACTGTGTCAATGAACGGCCGGAGGTTCCGGGAGAAAATCTCGGAGGACAGGTGTTCGCGCTGAAGATCAATAAGGAAACCGGCGAGTTGAACGAACTGCACCGGAGCCCTTCTTATGGCGGGATGCCGAGCTACTGTGCGGTAGACGCAGAAGGAAAATATCTGATTGTGTCGAACCATGCGCAGCGAAATTCTATCCTGAAAACGGAGCAGGATAAGGATGGACATTTTCGGATCGTTCGGGAATATGATGAGACTGCGATTGTGCTTTTTCGTCTGAATGAAGATGGCAGTATTGGCGAACCGTGTGATATTGTACGCCATACCGGACACGGGGCTTTGCCGAATCAGCAGAATCCCCACGCACATAGCGTTATGCGCTCTCCATCCGGTGAGTTCTTTGTAGTCTGCGACAAGGGAAATGATTCTGTGTACAGCTATCGGATTGACTATTCGCGGGAAAGACTGGTACAATGCGACCAGATGAAGGGTATGCCGGGAAGCTCTCCGCGATACAGCGTATTCCATCCCACGCTACCAGTCCTCTATTATAATAATGAAACGAAACCAGTGATCGGCGTGGTTCGTTATACAGAATCGGGGAAATTAACACCGGTATGCTACGTCAGCTGTGTAGAAGACGACAGAGAAGTGGAGCAGGGGATGCAGTCAGATATTCGTCTGGATGCCGGGGGCCGGTATTTATATGATCTGGTAAGGGATACCAGCACGATCGTGGTCTATGAAATTGATCCATCCACCGGCATCCCATTGCGGATCCAGAGTGTTCCGTGCGGAAGCACAAAGGGCGGCAGAGGCCTGGCTCTTTCACCGGATGGCCAATATCTTTATCTGGCCGCGCAGCCGGATCCGGATGTTTACATATTCCGGATTGGCAGAGACGGTAAGCTGACTCCGAATGGAAAGTGGACGGATATAAAACCGGGAAATGTTACGTTTATGAACATATAAGAGAAGGGGAGGTTCCAGGATGGATTACAATACTTTATCTGCCGGCGCAGGAAAGGCAGAAATCATTTTTCCTCAGGAAATGTTTCCAACGGACGGTTTTTGCGGCATTCACGACACGCCGTGCCTGAGAATTCTGGTATTAGACTGTGGGGTCCGCGTGGCAATTGCCGCTGCGGAGCTGGTAAATGTCCCTGACGATGCAATCAGCAAATGTCAGGAAATTATCTCTGATAAGACAGGCACACGCCAGGAAAATGTCTGGATTCACGCGACACATGCGATTACTACGCCGCATGCGCCATTGGATCCTTCGATTCCCATCAATCTGCCGGGGGGCAGACCTCCAAGGAAAGAAAACGACCGGAAAAACGAGGAAAAACGGCCGGGGTCGCCTTTGGATCCGGACGGGCCGCGCAAACGCAGACTGTTTATCAGCGCTATTCTGGAGGCGGCGGAGAAAGCCGCAAAACAGGCAGCTGACTCTTTTGGTCCCGCAAGACTGGGCATTGGAACGGGCTTCTGTGATGTAAATGTCAACAGAGACGTGGAGACGCCATTTGGCTGGTGGGTGGGGATCAACCCGGATGGCCCGTCAAACAAAACAGCGACCGTCATAAAGGTAGAAAATCCTGGCGGAGAGCCGATCGGATATCTGATCAGCTATGGCGTGAAGCCCTGTGCGGTAGATAATTCCCAGATGGAACAAAAGACCAGGCTTGTCAGCGCGGATGTGCCGGGGGAGGCCTGTCGAATACTGGAAAAGAAATTTGGCGCTCCCTGCCTCTTCGTGATGAGTGCGGCGGGCGATCAGGTACCAAAGGAACAGGCCCTGGCGGAATATGTGACGGAAGAAGGAATCGTCGCGAAGCGCGACGAGGGAGTACAGAAAGGTCTTGAAATGGTCAGTCGCCTTGGCGGCGAGATGGCAGAGGCGATTGCGGCAGTGATCGCAGATACGAAGTGTACCGTATCTGCCCCGTCGATTTCAAGAGGAGCAGCTTCTGTAAAGGTGGAAGCAAAAGAGCGCGTTCCCATGAAGCCGACGAAGAATCCTGTTTTCCAGCCGGACGGCCGTGTCATCGATCTGGATGCAGACCTGATCGCAATAGGAGATCTTGCTCTGGTAGCTGTAAAACCGGAGACCAATGTTCCTACGGAAGCGCAATTGCAGGAGCAGTCGCCGTTTTCTCATACCTTGCTGATGAGTATGGTGAACGGCGGCATGAAATATATGCCGGATCAGGGCTCTTATGATCGGGGAACCTGGGAAGCACTCAGCTCTATGCTGATGCCGGGCTGCACGGAAAAATGGGTCGCGGCTGTGACAGATGCGTTAAATGAAATGAAAGAGAAGCAGTCTCTTTGATCATATCAGGCAAGAGAGAGGAGTGGAGAATTGTGAGAGAGGCCATTGATTTTTCGTGTAAACACGATATTTTAATCCGCCATAAGGATGGTACGCTGACCCCTATGGATGAGCCGTACTATGAAGTGACACAGATCGCGCCGGGAACCTGGCAGATCATGAGTTCCGGAGACTACCATTACCTGCTGGAAGGGGACGAGGAAGGAATTTCGATTGATACCGGTTATGGCGCCGGCAACTTAAGAGAATTTCTGGAGTCCATCATTGGAAAGCCGGTTCGCACATGTATTAACACGCATTACCATTTCGATCACAGCACAAATAACTGCTATTTCGATAAGGTATATATGGCGGAAGAGGATGTGGATAAGGCGGCAGTCGCTTATCCAAGCTTTGACGGGATTGTATTTCCGCGGGATTATGCGGTACAGGTGGTAAAAGAAAATGACATCATTCCTTTGAAAGGCCGGGAACTGGAAATTTTCAAAATCGGCGACCATACTCCGGGAGGAATCGCAATTCTGGATCGCCGGGAGCGGCTGCTGTTTGCCGGAGACGAGGTGATGCCGGGCGGCAAGATGATCAGCGGCACGGTGGAAAAGCTGAGAAACGATATGGGCAAGCTGATGGAGCACCGTACAGAATTTGACCAGATCTGCGGCGGCCCGATGATCCTGGGCGCGGAAGAGATCGATATCTTTTACGAAGCGGCCGGGAAAATCCTCGCCGGGGAGTGTTCCCCTGTGACGGAGGAGGAACAGCCGCGCCGGAGACCGGATTTCAAAAAAGATGAGGAAAACGGTGGAACAAAAATATACGACTGTCAGCATCCGCATCCGGAAGACGTTCCCGGTGGGCGTCCGGGGGATAAGCCGAAAGGTCCGGGCAATCAGGGCGTAAAACAAACATTTTTGTATAAAGAACGCCGTTTCATGTATGATCCGGCCAGACTGTGGGAGAAACAGCCCGAAATCTGAGTCTGGAATGGAACAGATGGGGAAATCTGTGCGATGAAACGTGTAAAAAGGAGAGTAGCAGAAGATGGAAAAAACGCAATCAAAAAAAACGGTTGGGAAAAATCTGACAGAAGGACCGGTATTACCACTGCTTATCTCATTTGCGATCCCTATGGTTCTGACAAATGTCATTCAACAGTTATATTCGATGGTCGACCTGATGGTGATTGGCCAATACGTTGGCAGTGTTGGTACAGTAGCTGTCTCTACTGGCGGGGAGCTTTCGGATCTGATGACTCCGCTTGCAAGCGGCTTCGCTACAGCCGGGCAGATCTATATCGCGCAGCTGGTTGGCTCTCGGAATATGGAAAAGACGAAGAACGTCGTCAGGACGCTGCTGACTTTGATGCTGATCGTTTCATTGGCAATCACCGTGTTGGCGGTTGTTTTTTCGAAACAGTTTCTGCAGATTCTGAACTGTCCGGAGGAGGCTTTCAAGGAGGCACGCTCCTACCTGCTGGTTACGTCAATCGGAATGCCATTTATCTTTGGTTATAACGCAATTTGCGCAATCCTCAGAGGGATGGGAGAATCGAAACGACCGCTGATTTTTGTCGGGGTAGCGGCTACGATAAACGTTTTTCTGGACTTACTTCTGGTATGTGTATTGAAATGGGATGCGTTTGGCACGGCTGTGGCAACTGTGGCCTCACAGATCGGCGCCTGCATGGCGGCATTTTATTTCCTGTACAAGAGCAAAGAGCAGGTGGGACTGGAGATGAAGCTTTCATACCTGAGAATGGATGGACAGGATCTGAGGATCCTTTTCCGGCTGGGAATTCCTCAGATGATCCGGGTATTGTGCGTACAGTTCTCTACGCTCTGGGTAAAGTCCAACGTCAATTCTTATGGACTGGTTGTTTCCGCT
Organism: Clostridiales bacterium; assembly: GCA_020860365.1. GTDB lineage: Bacteria > Bacillota > Clostridia > Lachnospirales > Lachnospiraceae > Choladousia. Next base: position 22,266 of record JAJBUL010000197.1, read on the forward strand.
ACATACAGTGTGGGCAACAAGGTCGAGAAATTTATGAACCTGTTTATTCAGGGGCTGGATTCCGCAGGCGGCGCGATGATCGGCCAGAATCTGGGCGCCAGAAAGGTGGACCGTGTAAAAGAAATTATGAGAAAGATGCTGGTTATCTCGCTCGCGATCGGCGCGCTGGTAGCGGTGATGTTCCTTGGAGTACCGAAGCTGTTTTATTCATTGTTTACAACGGACCAGGAAGTGATCGAATATGGCGTGACTTATCTGCGGATTATGTCGGTCGGCTGTATTGTAGTAGCCTTCTCTGGTGTGATGAAATCCATTTCAACCGGTGCGGGAGCAGCTATGCTGAGTCTGATCCTGGGTATTATGGATGGCGTCAGCCGGGTTCTGGTCTGCCTGTTTTTCGCTTATGTCCTGCTGCAGGGGGCAGAAAGCTATTTCTGGGGAGCCGCGCTCTGCCAGCTGCTTCCGGGGATTATTGCATCGTGCTATTATTTAAGCGGAAGATGGAAGACGAAAAAGCTTTTGTCAGAAGAAAAGTAAGGTTTTATCGCTTACGATTCGCGTATTAGGCGGTGCAAGATGCATAAGTTATTTCGCAACAGATCCTAACATCGCAAAGATGAGAAATGCGTATCGCGAACAGAGGAAAACAAAATGGGAAATTGTTATTATTATTTACAGGCAGGACCGTTGGAGTTCTGCCAGTATCCCTACACTCCGGGAAGAGGTCTGGCGTATGGAAAGGAAGAGCATACGGTCACGCTACTGGAGGATGGGAGCGTAAAATTTTCTGTCTATGATCCGGCTGCCGAAAGTATAGAGGTTGAATTTACAGAAGAAGACAGGAGAATCGCGCTTGTTAAGGACGACCAGGATGTCTGGAGGGCTGTCGTTTCCGGGATTCCTGCGGGACTGCGCTATATGAAATGGTATAAGGACGGCGTAGAAATGATTCAGAAAAAAGCACCCGTCCTGTATGGTTTCGGCGGCGTTCATAACTATGTGGAAATTCCGGAAGAAAATGAGGATTTTTATCATTTAAAGCAGGTGCCTCACGGAAGCCTTCGAACGGAGTATTATGAATCGCAGTTTACGGGTGAGACGCGCAGCTGTATCGTTTACACTCCGCCCTCCTACGATGCAAATCCGGATAAAGCCTACCCGGTGCTGTATCTTCTGAATGGCGGCGGAGAAAATGAGACCGCCTGGAGTCAGCAGGGAAAAATCAATTTCATCCTGGATAATCTGATCGCAGAAGGAAAATGCGGGGAAATGCTGGCAGTCATGAACGCGGGATATGTATTTTCTGAAAAAGAAGGGGAAAACGATGATTACAGTGCCCTGATGGATAATATCTCGCAGCTTCTGATGAGGGACTGTATTCCATTTATTGAAAAGAAGTTCCGGGTGATCCCGGATCGGGCACATCGGGCGGTCTGCGGCGCTTCCGCGGGAGCGTCACAGACACAGTGGATGGCGATACATTATCCGGAGCTGGTGGATTACGTCGGCGTATTCAGCGGGAGACTGTTAGAAGAAATCAAAGAACAGCCCGGACACTATGATCCTTCTTCGTTTTATCAGGAAAAATCTTCTGAGGAGTATAACGCACTGTTTCAGTATGTCCTTTATGCCAGAGGCCTGGATGAGAGCGGGCAGCAGCAGAAAGCAGAGGCAGAGTCGCTCATAACTCAGGGATATCACATTGATTTCTATACAGCGCCGGGGCGGCATGAATGGCATTTCTGGAGGAAAGCGGTAAGAAAATTTATTATGCATCTATTCAAATAGACAATTTTTGTAACTGTTCAGAACCGATCTCGCACCTGCTGCGAAGGTGCTGAACAGTTATTGTTTTCCATTGGGCAGCGGGATTTTGGCAGAAAATATCTGGGAGGAAGATCATGAAGTTTACGGAAAAACACCAGGGTGTTATGAACGCGTTTAAGGGCGTACTCGTAGTGGTCGTGGTTGTGGGTATTCTGGCAGCACTTGGGCTTTCCAGGTCAAACAACCTGAAAGTGAAAGTCGAGGACGACCTGTTTACACTTTCTTACGGAGAGGACACCGTCGTACAATTTTATAAAGACGAGATTTTGTCTGCCGAGGTGGTCACTTCGTTCACAATGGGAGAAGCAGTGGAAACGATTTCTGAAGACAGATATATCGCAGGCACCTGGGAAAACGAAGAGTGGGGAACTTACGTCCTGTGCATCAAAGAGAATCTGGATAGCTACCTCGTAGTAACAACAGAAGAGACCGTTTTTGTATTTAACTACGAAAGCGAAAAAACTACGGAGAGCTTATGCAGCGCCCTACTGGAATGGTAAAGAATACAGATTGGGATTCCATTCCGGAATCGTATATACGCAAATCGAATTGTCTTTTTTTGTGCATTTGTTATACTTTTTCTTGAAAAAGGCAATAATAATCCGAAAACATGTATGAAAGAGGTGGGAATATGGACGAATGCAATTATGTTCGGAATGTTGGGGTGAAAGCCCCGGAGCTTCGTGTGCTTCGGGAATTGTCTTATACAGGAAACGGTCTGGCTTACAGCGCGTATCTGGTGCAGACAGGGGAAACATTTCTTCTGATGGGAACCGTGCCGGACGCATATGCCGGACAATGGATAGAAAATATCCGGCAAAATGTTTCGTTTGAACAGATTGAGCGCATGATCGTGTTTACAGCGGAAAACAGCAGGGAGGCGGTTCGGCGCGTTTTGTCGGAAAATGCGCAGATAGAAGTCATTGCGTCGTATTCGGTGCTCTGTCAGCTGAAGCACCTGCTGCCGGCGGGAACGAAAACGGTGGAGATTCGGAGTAACCGCAGCCTGCTATTTTCGGATACAGAGTTTCGGTTCCAGATGCTCGGGGACGGAAAACACAGCCCGTCACTGTATGTTTTTGATCAGGGAAAGCATTGCGCGTACTCGGAAGAAGCGTTTGGCTCTCTGACTGACAGCCTGGAGATGCCGGAGACGAGAACGGAGAAGGATGCGCAGTGGAATCAGGGCATGAAGGATTTTTATGATGACAGCAGCGCATCCGGCAGAGCGGAGTGTCTGAAGAGGGCGGCTGCGTTTGTGCGGGAAAATAAGGTAACTGCCGTGTATCCAGCGGTGGGACCGGCGGTAAGCGGCAGGCGGCTGGAGAAAATGCTGGAGTATTATGAGGAATGTCTGCCGCAGGAAAAGGGCAACGTGCATCCCAGTGTAGCCATTGTTTATGAGGGAACGAATGATTTAGCTGATTATGCGTCCTGCGTGGAAAACGGTCTGAAAGAGGCAGAGATTACGGGTGTTGTGCGCTGCGATCTGTCCTGCACAGACCGCAACCAGGCGATTCGTATGGCACAGGCTGCCGATGTGCTGCTTTTGGGGACAACGATTTCGCAGGGAAATCCGTCAAAAGCAATCTGGGATGTAGTGACATCTCTGGAAGCGAAAACCTGCAAGGGGAAGCTTGCGTCGATTTTCTACAAGGTGTCTACGTATGAGGATAACGCGGATTTTCTGCGGGAGCATTTGTCTTTCCTGGGGTTTGATTTAAGCATTCAAAGCAGCTTTTTTGCCGGAGAGCTGACGGGAAATGATCTCAAAAATGCCGGTAATTATGGCTTTGGAGTCGGATGCAGTGTCCGCCGGGTGCCGAATCCCAGAAAACCGAAGCTGGTGAAATGCCTGGTCTGCGGCGAAATTTTCGACGCGTCACTGGGAATCTGTCCAGTCTGCGGCGTAGGGCTGGATCAGTGTGTGCCTGTCGAGGAAGAAGAAATTTCTTATCAGAAGGATACAAACCGGCGCTATGTCATTCTCGGCGGCGGTGTCGCAGGCGTATCGGCGGCCGAAGCGATCCGCAAAAGAGATCAGACGGGAAATATCCTGATTCTGTCTGCGGAGGATTATCTGCCGATCCATCGGCCGATGCTGACCAAAAATCTGGATATCGCGGACGCACCTGCGGAAGAGCTTTATATTCATCCTCAGGAATGGTATGAGGAGCATGACATACAGCTGCGGCTGGGGGAAGCAGTGCAATCGCTCGATCCCCAGAGAAGGGTTGTCCGGACAGCGAACGCGGGTGATGAGATTGGCTATGACAGTCTGGTGTTCGCGACTGGCGCAGAGTGCTTCATTCCTCCGTTTGACGGCTGGCAGAAGGAAGGCGTGGTAACCATCCACCATCTCTCTGACAGCAGAAAAATTCAGGGATGGATGAAAACAGCCAGAAACGCAGTGGTGATAGGCGGCGGCGTCCTGGGACTGGAAGCTGCGAGCGAACTGCTGCGGAACGGAATTCATGTAACGGTACTGGAAGCGGCGCCGCAGATCATCGGACGGCAGGCAGATGCGGATTCCGCGGCAGTCCTGCGCAAAAAGATGTCGGATCTTGGTGTGGCCTGCCTGGAGGGCGTGCAGATTGAGGGAGTAGAGGGCGAAGAGCATGCGAGTGCGGTGAAGCTGAAAACCGGTGAGGTTTTCCCGGCCGATTTTGTGATTGTTTCCTGTGGAAACCGGGCAAATGTAAAAGCCGCGCAGGAGGCCGGAATCCAGGTGGAGCGCGCGATTGTGGTGAACCATTTTATGGAAACCAGTCTGCCGGATATCTATGCCTGCGGCGACTGCGCCCAGTGCGACGGCGTGAATTTCCAGCTGTGGGCGGAGGCCTCTGAGCAGGGCCGTATTGCCGGAGCGAACGCGGCCGGTGAGAGGATCGGCTATCAGGCACAGGTGCTTGGGCTGAATCTGGAAGGCTTTGGGACAACCCTGTTTGCGATCGGAGATCCGGGTAAGCAAAGCGGCGTTTCGTATCAGCTAGTAAAGACTACAGATGAAGTGGCTCACAGCCAGGAACAATACTGGTTCCAGGGGAATGCCCTGCAGGGCGCGGTGCTGATTGGGCGTCCGGATAAAACATCGGATGTTACCAAAGCAGTGATCGAGCATGCGCGGCATGAGGAGCTGTTCTGATTACCCTGTTTATCGGATGGGAGAAGGCTGCAGCAGAAAATATGGAAGTGAATCATATATTATAATAAGGAAGTGATGGGTATGAACGAAAAGAACAGAGCTCCCCGCACGATGGAGCTGCCAAGGCCGGAGAAAGTACCCTGCCCGTATGGCGAAACCTATCAGGCAGATGTTGTGGTGATTGGCTGTGGGTTCGCGGGACTGAATGCGGCTGTCTCCGCAAAAGAGTCGGGGCAGAGTGTGCTTGTGATTGACAAGGGAAGACCAGGATATTCCGGACTGTCTCCTTGGCCTTCCAGCTTCCGCTGGTTTGACCCGGAGCGCGGGGATGATGAGGAAGCTTTTAAAGAAGCGATGAAGCGCGGCGGCGATTATATGAGCAATCTGCGCTGGTACGACTGCTGGCTGAAGGAATCAAAGGGGATCTATGAGCGTCTGACAGACTGGGGAATTCTGGCACAGTACCCAAAAGCTACGGAGGCCGGAGACTTCTATGAACGGGAGGATTTTGCCGGATACCGCGAGATGTTTGATAAATTCGACCGGCACAAAAAATGGATCGAGGTTTTGAACCGCTATGAGATTCCGTATCTGGAGCACACGATGGTGACGGATCTCGTTACCGGAGCAGACGAATCGGATGAAAAAAACGGAGACGGGGAAACGCCTGATACCAGGAAAATCTGCGGAGTGATGGCATTCCACGTACCAAGCGGCCAGATCATTACCGTGAGCGCCAAGGCGGTCGTGATGGCGACCGGAGGCGGCAGCTATAAGCCGACGGGCTATCCGGTCGGCGGGGATACGTTCGATGGAGAGTATATGGCATGGGAGCTTGGGCTGCCGATTACAGGAAAGGAATTTGAGGACTTTCACACCACGTCCAGCCAGGCGCCGGGCAATGTGTTTCTGGACAACCACTGGCAGTATCTGGAAAACATCTGGCTGTGCGGTGGCGATGTAGATCCCGGAAGCGCAGCAGGATATGCGGCCGCGAAGGGGAAAGCCATGGTTTTGAAGCGTGTAAATGGTTCCGTGAATGGCCTGCCGGTCGCGGATGGCAGTGAGATTCAGGATGTGGCGACGGCGAATTATACCAGGCGCGGCGGCTCTAAGGTTTACGAGACCGATCCGGAGGAGATTCGATCCGGAAAAATGAGCACACCGGTAGCGGCAAGCACTCTGGCGGGAGCGGCGACAGGTATGTGCTGCCACCTGACATCGGGCGTATTCTGCGGCCTGGAGGAGACGAATGGAGAGACAGAAATCGCCGGGCTTTATGTGGCCGGAGACGGCATTCACGCGACTTCTCCTTCCGGTTCGGCTTATCCCTGCGGCGTCGGTTTTACTTCCTGCTTTACCTCCATTGACGGCGATCATGCGGGACGCGCGGCGGCAGCCTATGCCAGGAAACAGAAATTTATCGGACTGCCGGAAGAAGAAATTCAGCGGAAAAAAGAAGACATTCTGGCTCCGATGAAGCGGGAAAGCGGGTTTGACCCGAACTGGGCGCGCGATGTCCTGCATTCGATTATGGCTCCCTACTGGATCAGCGTAGTAAAAAGCGAGGAGACGCTGAAAGCGGCGCTGGTACAGGTCGAATATATGCGCGACCATGTGATTCCGAAGCTTCAGGCCGGCACCAGCCACGATCTCAGACTGTGCCTGGAGATGAAGCACAAGGTTCTCTCAGCGGAGCTGAAGCTTCGCGCGGGACTGGAGCGGAAAGAGAGCCGCGGCACGACCTATCGGGAGGATTACCCCTGCCGCGACGATGAAAACTATCTTTGCTACATAACACAGAGAAAAGCGGATGACGGAGGGAGCTCCTTTGATAAGGTAGCGGTTCCGGATGCGTGGGCAGGCGACCGAAAGGAAGCATACCAGACCCGTTACGTCTACTTTTTCCCCGGGGAACCTGAGAAAATGGGATTTGAAGTGCCCCGCAGCGGCTGGGAGCGAAAGGGGGAGCGAAAATGAGCGTGGTAAGAATTGACCTGAATCGCTGTATTGGCTGTGAGAATTGCGTAAATATCTGTCCGATGGACGTGTTCTATTTTCATGAGACAGCACATAAATCGGTTCTGGCTTATCCGGAAAACTGCCAGAGCTGCGGCCAGTGCTATCTGAACTGCAAAGGGCATGCCATTGGAATGTCAAACGATACCTACGGATATCCGATCACGGCTTATCGCGGTGTGACGACTTCTCCAATGAACCGGATGGTGGTGACGGAGCCAGGCGTCCTGACGGAGCTGACGAAGGGCAAGCTGCCGTGATGAAAATTTTACAGGGAAACATCTTTGATGTGTGCGGTTGCACTGAAAGGAGAGGAGCTTTTCCTGCATAATCGGAAAGGAAGCGAAATACTTGTCGCTTTTACTGGAGCAGTCTGGGATTGCAACAGGATTGCGCAGATGATGAGAAAGAAAGGCGTATATTATGAAAATAAAAGAGATTATTCAGAAACTGGAAGCATTTCATCCGGCACTGGAACATCCGTTTACCTGTGATGTTGTGAAGATCGGGGATGCGGATGCGGAGTGCAGCGGGATTATCCTGACCTGCTTTGCGTCGATGGAGGTAATCCGCAAAGCGGTACAGGAAAAGGCAAACCTGATCATATGCCATGAGCCGCTTTTCTACAGCCACGAGGATACAATAGACTGGCTGGCCGGTGATCCGGTGTATGAGGAGAAAAGAAGGTTGCTGGAAGAGAATGGAATTGTCGTTTATCGGGATCACGACCATATCCATGGAGGACATGGCGACCAGAATATCGATGGTATTTTCTATGGAATCATGAATGAATTGGGCTGGAAGGAGTATGTCGTCGGGGATACGAAAAAACCGCTGCTGTATGAGATTCCGCAGACAACCGTTCCGGAGCTGGCAGATTTTCTGATGGAAAAACTGAACATTTCCGGAATCCGCGTGGTCGGAAGCCGCGATACTCTGGTGCGCAGAGTCTTTTTCTGCGAGCATGTGCAGGGCGCGAGACCCTTTGGAAACCGGACGGAGATTCCGGATAATGAGACAATGAAGCGCGTAAGGCGGGAGCAGGTTGACGTGCTGATCCCCTTTGAGATCATTGACTGGACTCTGAGCGCTTATGTGCGCGATTCCTGCGCGGCGGGGATGCCGAAAACCATTCTGGAAATGGGACACTTCAATGTAGAGGAACTCGGTATGCGGTATATGCTTCAGTATCTGCCGCAGGTCATTGGAGATACGATTCCGATGAAGTACGTGCAGTCCGGCGATAGTTTTTCCTATATTATAAGAGGATAACAAAATCTGAATAACCGTTCAGAACAGCTTACAGGCTTTTAAGATAATCCGCAAATTCTCTGGCTACTCTGGATGTTTTTCGAATGGGGCAGACCATATAAAGCTCATAATAAATATCCGGCGAGATCGGACGAATTACTGTTCCTTCCACCTTCAGGTGAGAAGCCATATTATGAGTCAGAATGGAAAGCCCCATTCCTTTCTGAATCAGATCAAACAGGACAGAGGGTTTATCAACCACAATCGTGGGATGCAGATCAAAGGACGGATCTGTCTCATGGATACATTGCCGCAGGGAGGTCATGTGATGGAATTCAATCAGGGATTCATTTTTCAGATCTGTCAGTGAAACTTCGCTCTGGTCTGCGAGGGGATGGCTTTCCGGCATCACGACAGAAAGGGTGTCAGAGGTATAAAACTGCCGTTGGTAAAGATCCTCCGGAATATCACAGTCGCCGGTGAGAATAAAATCGACTTTTTTCTGTTGCAGCCAGTCAAGCAGCTCCCGGTCGCTGCCTTGCAGGAAAGAATACTGGCAGTGTGGATGCTGTTTTTTATAATCCGTGAAAAACGGAATAAAATTGTAGAGCGTCACAAGCGGAATATATCCGATGTTCACCTCCGGGATGGCGGTTTCCCTTCCAAGAAGATTTTGCGTATATTCATGTTGTGTATTCGCAATCCGTTCCGCGTAAGGAAGCCATGCTTTTCCAAAATCAGACAGGGCAACCTTTTTTTTGGAACGTATAAAGAGATCCTCTCCAAGCTCCGTTTCAACGGATTTGATATGTTTTGAGAGGGAGGACTGGCTGATAAAAAGCAAATCCGCTGCTTCCTGGAAATGAAGCACCCGGGCAAGAACAATAAATTCGTTGATATAATTCAACTCCATAATAATCCTCCCTTTTTCACACGAGGCACAAATTCCGCATACCTGCAGGATATCAGTATCTGCCAGATCTTCAGATATGCCGATACTCCTTATAAATGGAAGTATAGCAAAATGTGCTAATGATGTCAAACAGGACTCCAAAAACGGAATTAAGCGGGAAAACGTATGTTACTATTCACGGGGTGGGGATGATATCTAAGGTGTTTGGTTCCTCATCTTT
>JAJBUL010000030.1 GCA_020860365.1 Clostridiales bacterium
ATTTCCATGCGATTTTTTGGGGTTTTCGGAGTGGAATTTACTTTTTCACTTCAGCTTCGGAAACCATGAAAATAAAAAACCGTACAGACAGGCCGAAACTTCCCGGAATCAGAAAAAGAAGCTGCAGAAAAGACAGAAAACAGGTTCCCATTTCTGTTAAAACTTGGTATAATACGATTTATTGGAAGGAAAGTGCGCCCTGCGCACGAGTATTTATCATTTTATATTACACAGGAGGTATCCAATGGAAGCGTACAGAAAGGCTTATGAAGAATGGCTTTCAAATCCGTACTTTGATGAGGCGACAAAAGCCGAACTGAAAGCGATTGAAAACGATGACAATGAGATTAAGGAGCGGTTTTACACGGAACTGGAATTTGGCACGGCTGGTTTGCGCGGAGTGATTGGTGCGGGGACGAACCGCATGAATCAGTATGTCGTACAGAAGGCGACGCAGGGTCTTGCAAATTATATTAATAAGGTGAGTGCTCCGCAGGAGGGAGCGCAGCCGAAGGGTGTGGCGATTGCCTTTGATTCCAGGCATATGTCTCCGGAATTTGCGGATTTTGCGGCGCTGACGCTGGCGGCGAATGGGATTAAGGCGTATGTATTTGAATCGCTGCGTCCGACCCCGGAGCTGTCCTTCACGGTGCGGGAGCTGGGCTGTATTGCTGGTATCAATATCACGGCGAGCCACAATCCGCCGGAGTACAATGGTTATAAGGTATACTGGGAGGATGGCGCGCAGATTACGCCGCCGCATGACACCGGCATTATGGCTGAGGTGAAAGCGATTACGGATTACACGGCTGCGAAGACGATGGATAAGGACGCGGCGATCGCGGCAGGACTTTATGAGGTCATTGGCGAAAAAATTGACGACGCCTTTATCGGCTGCCTGAAGAAGCTTGTGCTTCATCCGGAGGCGATCGCGCAGGAGAGCAAGAATCTGAAGATTGTATACACGCCGCTGCACGGTACGGGGAATATCCCGGCACGCCGCGTGTTGAAAGAACTGGGCTTTGAGAATGTTTATGTGGTGCCACATCAGGAGCTGCCGGACGGCGATTTTCCGACGGTCAGCTATCCGAACCCGGAGGCGGACGAGGCGTTTGAGCTGGGACTCAAGCTGGCAAAGGAGATTGACGCGGACCTGGTGCTCGCGACGGATCCGGACGCGGATCGTCTTGGCGTTCGCGTGAAGGACGCGAAGACAGGTGAATATCATACATTGACCGGAAATATGTCCGGCTGCCTGCTGGCGGATTATGAGATCAGCCAGAAAAAGGCGCTGCAGGGACTTCCGGAGGATGGTGTTCTGATTAAAACGATCGTGACGACGAACATGGCAGACGCGATTGCGAAGTATTACGGGACAGGGCTGATCGAGGTTCTGACCGGATTCAAATACATCGGGCAGCAGATTCTTGGCTTCGAACAGAGCGGCAAGGGTACTTATCTGTTTGGTTTCGAGGAGAGCTACGGCTGCCTGATCGGCACCCATGCACGCGATAAGGATGCGATTGTGGCAGTGATGGCGCTCGCGGAAGCAGCTGCATTTTACAAAACGCAGGGAAAGACCCTCTGGGACGCTATGATCGACATGTATGAGCGCTATGGTTACTATAAAGATGACATTAAGTCTATCACGCTTAAGGGCATTGAGGGACTCCAGAAGATTCAGGATATCCTCAATACTCTGCGGCAGAATCCGCCGACAGAGATCGGAGGCTACAAGGTGCTTTCCGTGCGGGATTACAAGGCAGACACGATCAAAGACATCGCGACGGGAGAGGTGAAGCCGACTGGTCTTCCAAACTCGAACGTACTCTACTATGATCTTACGGATGATGCCTGGTTATGTGTACGTCCATCCGGTACAGAGCCGAAGGTGAAGTTTTACTATGGAACCAAGGGAACCTCCCTGGAGGATGCGGACGCGAAATCAGCGGCGCTTGGCGAGCAGGTACTCGCAATGATTAACGAAATGCTGTAATGTAAATGGTGCGTTATGATTCCCGCGAAGCTTCTTACATGATTCACATTTTCGGGTGGGGCAGGCCCCACCCCTATATTTTCGCCTGTCCCCGGTGGGGAGCAAACAGGAACGATAGGAACGATAACCACCATTCATCAATTGTGTAGTAAATATGACAGGAAAACCTTGACAAAAGAAGTCGATCATTATATAAATATGGGCGAGGAATATCCCGCCTGAAAGGCGAGGATGCCGCCCGGCGAGGGGAATATCCCGCCTGAAAGGTGAGGATGCCGCCCGGCGAAGGCATCTTATGGAGGAAAGTCCTGCGATGTAACAACAATACACAGAAATATTCACAGGAGGAATTAGAATGAATAAGACAGAATTAGTGGCAGCGATTGCTGAGAAGACCGAGTTATCAAGAAAGGATGCGGAGAAGGCTCTGAAAGCTTTCACGGAAGTAGTGACAGAGCAGCTTAAGAGCGGTGAGAAGGTACAGCTGGTTGGCTTTGGTACATTTGAAGTCGCAGTTCGTCCGGAGCGAGAGGGAAGGAACCCGCAGACTGGCGAGACGATGAAGATCGCGGCTTCCAAGATGCCCAAATTCAAAGCTGGCAAAGCTCTGAAGGACACCGTAAACGAGTAATCCGATGCGTCTGGATAAGTATTTGAAGGTATCAAGGCTGATCAAACGCAGGACAGTGGCCAATGAGGCGTGTGACGCCGGCCGTGTCCTGGTAAACGGTAAGGCGGCAAAAGCATCCGTGGCCGTAAAGCCGGGAGACGTGATTGAGATCGGGTTTGGCAGCCGTACGGTAAAAGTCGATGTGCTGTCTGTACAGGAGACAGTCAAAAAAGAGAATGCTGTTGAGATGTACCGTTATCTATAAAGGGGCAGAACCGGGCATCCCACGGTTCTGAATGGATGGTTTTTCTCATATATTAAAAGCGAAGCGATTGCGTCCGGAGTGTGGGATGGAAGAAAAGAAAAATGGGATGCCGCATAGTATTTCGTGGAGAGACAGAGGAGAGGGCAGCGTAACGGGAGTGACGGATGTCCTTTCTTTTGATGAAAATACGGTAGTGCTTCAGACGGAGCAGGGGATGCTTACGGTGAAAGGGAAGGATCTTCACATTGGGCGGCTGGAGCTTTCCCAGGGAGAAGTGAAAATGCGCGGGAGCGTGGATAGTATTGTCTATTCGGGCAGTAACCCTGCAAAAAAAGGTTCGCTGATCAGGAGAATGCTTCGATGAGCGGCGTGATACGGCGGGAAACAGCCGTTTTTCTGATTTCCGTGCTTCACGGTGCCGTACTCACGCTTTTGTATGATTTTCTGCGCGCCCTGCGCCGGAGTTTTCGGCACAGTCTGTCCGTGCTTTCTGCGGAGGACCTTTTCTTCTGGCTGCTTGCGGGATTCCTGACCTTTTATCTGGCTTTCCGGGAAACAGGCGGAGTGATCCGTGGATATGTCGCGGCGGGGATTCTGATCGGGTTTTTGCTGTATGACTTCACACTTAGCCCTCTTGTCGTAAAGGTATTATCCAGACTGTTTTTGCTGTTACAAAGGATCATCGGTTTCCCTGTGCGGGTTATTTTGTGTGCTGCTAAAAATATTTTGGGATTTTTTTGTAAAATAAACAAGGGGTGTAGATATTTTTCTTTGGTTTTTGAAACCGCGACATAAAAGCAGGTAAC
>JAJBUL010000083.1 GCA_020860365.1 Clostridiales bacterium
CATCAAATTTCTGGCTGTGCGACAGGGCATATCCGGCCCGCTTTAACAGGTCGTCCGTCTCATCCAGAGTAAGTTCCATGGCAATCGCCAGCGCCAGGATTGTGCGCTTGCCCGGAAGATATCCCTTGCCGCTTCTAATCTTTGAAAAAAGACGTCGGTCAATATTCGCCCGCTTGTAAACCTCTGTATCTGTCATCCCCTTCGCATCGATCAGGCGCAGGATCGTCGTGCTGATCGGCTCATCCAGGTTGTCAACCAGATCATCCAGACGGCCGGACGGCTTGCCCGCCTTTAAGAAATCCGGACATATCTGCGGTGATGCTGCCTGGATTGCCCTTTCCTCCGGCTCGAGCAATATCCGGCTCTGAACGCTGTGAAGACCCACATAATATTCATCTATGTACTGTTTGATGGATTCCTGAAGCTCTGTGCCAGCCGAAAGCGCATCCTTGTCAAAAACAACCAGATAGATATCCATATCGTTTTCTGCAAGAAATTCCCGGATCGCTGATACCGCCACACGCAAGGCTTCCTTTTTCGGATATCCATAGATGCCGGAAGAGATCAGCGGGAATGCGATGCTTTCACAATCGTTTTTCCGAGCGAGAACTAAGGATTCCGTATATGCCGACTTTAACAGCCTGCGGCTCTCTGTGACATTTTTCTGGTCATATACAGGCCCCGCTGCGTGAATGACATACTTTGCAGGCAGATGAAATCCCGGTGTAAGCACCGCTTCCCCCGTCCGGATGGGTGCCAGCCGGTCACAGGCCGCCTGCAGTTCATCCGCACCGGCCGCATGGAAAATAGCGCCGCACACACCGCCGCCCATCAAAAGCTTTGTGTTCGCTGCATTGACAATGGCATCCACCTTCATCTTCGTTATATCCTGCCGGATAATTGTAAATGGCATGTTTCTCTCCTCTTCCTCAAAATGCATTCGTGGGGAACTGAATTCCTTTTTATGTGGGTTCCCCTGTTTCCCACACAAAAGAAATCATATCGGAAACATCATGTTTTTTGTTTCACCGGAACAATGCTGCAAAAAACCTGTCCACACACACTTCAAATAATAATCCCCGATAAATGGTCTGCCTCATGCTGGATGATCTGTGCAACCCAGCCGGAGAATTTCTGCCTCTGCGTTTTGAAATTCATATCCTGCCAGATGACTTCAATCTCCCGGTAACGGGTACATTTGCGAACACCACTGAGCGACAGGCATCCCTCCTGCGTTTCAAATGCACCGGCGTTCTTAACGATTTTAGGATTGAACATAATCACATTCACCATGCCCATATTCACTGCTATGATAGCCTTGTTTACTCCGATCATATTTGCAGCCATTCCGACACATCCATCTTTATGCGCCTGCAGCGTATCCAGAAGGTCCATTGCGACCTGCTGATCCGCACGGGTGGCCGGCTCCGCTTTCTGCGAAAGGAACAGGACGTCCTTCCTAATTGGTTTTACACTCATAATTTTCCGCCGTTCAAATTCACTCGCCTGTTATTTTGGTCACTTCCTATATATCAATGGAAACTTATTCCTCATCGAACCAGACCTGAAAGCGCATCAGAGCTGTATCACTTCCGGCGCATGGCTGAAGGAAGAAATCGTCGCCGTACCTTCCGTAAAATAAAATACCGCCGTATTTCCTTCCGGCCCCGTCGTATACATATTCCGAAGGCTGGGATATGCATCCAGCATGGATTCCTGCGCCTCCACTCTGTCGTCCTCTGCCAGAGTGCCGCTCAGCCGGATCCACTCGTCACCGGACATCGCGCAGATTTCCACTTTGGGATTGGCAGCGATCTGCTTCGCCACATCCTTGGTCTTGCCCGTCTGGATATACAGTTTGTCTTCAAAAACATGGATTGTCCCGAATGGCCGCACCCTCGGCTGTCCATTCTCATCTGTCCGTGTCTCGTAAAATATAATGTTCCCACTGCTTTGCACCTCATAAACCAGCGTTCTGTATTTCTTCTGCAGGGTTTTCACCGCAGTACCCGTTCCAGTTGTTTTTCCGTTGCTGATGGAAAGTTATTCCGCACCTGATCACATATCTTTCTCCGGCATTCTTCCGGGTCTTCCTTATAGCAGGACGATACCATCTCATATCCCCAGACATCCTCCGGTCTGGAATAGATGCACGCCGGCATCCCATACTCACCGCCCCGCTTATTCACTTTCCGCCTGAAATCCTTAATCGTCAGATATGTCTGCATTTGCAGATCCGCAAGGGATCATCCCATTCCAGCCCGTATATGATCCATTCACCAGTCTCTTTTGCCATATCGTTAACCTGTCTTCCGCCTTCAGTTATCCTTTAAAAGTTCCAGCATCTGTGCCGGGTTTTCCGCCGCCTTGACCTTATCCGAGGCATAGATGATCACGCCATTTTCATCAATCAGGTATGTCGTGCGAACCACGCCCATGCTGACTTTCCCATAATTTTTCTTTTCTTTCCAGACATCGTAAGCTTCAATGCAGTTCCGTTCCGTATCTGAAAGCAACACAAATGGCAGATTGTATTTCGTCTCAAAATTCTTATGTGATTTTACGCTGTCTTTGCTCACACCGATCACCACTGCATTCAATTCCTCAAACTGATGGTTTCTCTCCCCGAAACCGCATGCCTGCTTCGTGCATCCCGAAGTATTATCCTTTGGGTAAAAATACAGTACAACTTTCTTTCCCCGGTATTCCTCTAAAGTATGAATCGTTCCGTTCTGATCCGGCAATGAAAAATCCGGCGCTTTTGTACCTACTGCTAACATTGGCATATCCTCCGATAACTTGTTATTTTCAATATTCCCTGAGTACCAGTTCCGTAATGCCGGGGTTATCCCCGCCTGTGATCCGGAGCACTTCTATAAAATCCCCTTCAACAATTAAGGAATTTTATTCCATTCGTAACTGTTTTCCCGCCAGTCTCTATATCATCTTCTGTATAATCCGCAGTGTTTCCTCCACCGGCACCGGCACAGAAAACCTCATATGGTGCTCCACCGAAACAATCTCGCCATTGATTTCTTCTCTACTACCAGGAGCCGGTACAAGCACCTGATCCCCACGTCTCAGTGAATGGTCTTCTGTCCTGTAATACACCGGATCATCTACAGACGGAAGCTTTACCAGACAATAAACATATACATGGAAATCATCATCCGCAAATGGATCTAACACTGCCGGTTCTGAAACAGACTCTGAATCCTCCTCAATCAGCTCGGAATACGCTTCCTCGTTTTCTTCCCCATCTGTCCGAGCTCCTGTTTCATTATCTGTGACGAAATCTATATTATAATAATCTTTCTCCATTTCTCTGGCATTTTTTAAAGCATCTTCATATTCTTCCTCAGTCTCATAATCCTCCGGGGCAATTCCATAATCTGTGCCATCCTCACAAAAATTCCGCCATCTGTATTTTTCTTTATAAAGGGCTTCGTTATATTCTTCCCGTGTTTCATAATCATCCGGATTAATTCCGTAAGGACTGCCATCCTCGCAATTAAGCCTCCATGCATAACGATTGTCATTCGTGTATGAGAAATTCATTTCAGAAAACGTAAGCGATGAATAACCCAGCGGTTTTACAGCTTTCGGAATCCATGAGATAATC
>JAJBUL010000327.1 GCA_020860365.1 Clostridiales bacterium
CTCACGAAAGTTCAAAATCTCAGTCCGTCTTCTCCACCCCGTGAATAGTAACAAAGGCTGCCTTTTCATTTACAATTTAAATTTGATTTCTTGACAAATGATAAAAGAAGCAGTATGATTATTTTCATAATAGATCTATACGACAAACACATGTTTTTTAAATAGATTTCGTATATTTGAGCTGTAATTAATAGATATTTCGTAAATGCTCAATCTATTTAAAAAATATGGCGAATATCAAAATGTACTCGATCGATTTGCCCGATCTGCTTTAATTATACACGGAGGGTTTTATATATGGATCATCCATCAATGACATATCATGAACAGGTGAATGTAGACAATGTCCTGCGCTTGCGTGAGGTTCTGAAGACACTGCCTGGTTTTGCGAAGGATTATTTTCGCGCGATTGAGCCAACAACCTCGACGAGAACCAGGATTTCTTATGCATATGATATCCGGATTTTTTTTCAGTTCCTCGTCTCAGAGAATCCGTTGTTCCGTGATAAGGATATCACAACACTGACTGTTGATGTGCTGGACCAGCTGCAGGCTCTGGATATTGAGGAATATCAGGAATACCTGAAGGTTTATCAGGATGCGGAGCATAAAACTGTCACGAACGGTGAACGTGGCCTGAAGCGAAAAATGTCGGCGCTGCGCAGCTTTTACGCATATTATTTTAAGCGCGAAATGATTCATACCAACCCGACAGTTCTTGTGGATATGCCTAAATTACACGAAAAAGAAATTATCCGGCTGGACGCCGATGAAACAGCTCAGTTGTTGGATTACATTGAGCATTGCGGGGATTCCCTGACCGGTCAGAAAAAAGTATATTATGAGAAAACAAAGGTGCGGGATCTGGCGATTGTCACCCTGCTTCTCGGTACGGGAATCCGTGTATCGGAATGCGTCGGGCTGGATGTAAATGACATTGACTTTAAGAATGACGGCCTTCGTGTTGTCCGCAAGGGCGGTTCGGAAATGATGGTTTACTTTGGGGATGAAGTTGAAACTGCGCTGAAAAACTATCTGGAAGCGCGAAAAGCAATCACACCGATTGCCGGTCATGAGAACGCTCTCTTCTATTCCACGCAACGCCGCCGGATTGGAGTGCAGGCGGTTGAGAATATGGTGAAAAAGTACGCGCGCGAGGTCACAACGACAAAGAAAATCACGCCGCATAAGCTGCGCAGTACGTATGGCACAAGCCTGTATAAGGAAACCGGCGACATCTATCTTGTCGCGGATGTTCTTGGCCATAAGGATGTCAATACAACCAGAAAACATTACGCGGCAATGGATGATGACCGCCGCCGCAAGGCGGCCAGCGCCGTGAAGCTGCGGGAAGCCTGAAAGTGAAAACATTCTACAAGTTTACATAATATAATTCAGTAAACCAATAAGATGTCTTCGCTTGAAGTCTTAGTTTTCCAGTATAATTGTAAATGGTCCGTCGTTGCAAAGGCGGACTTCCATTTTTGCGCCAAACACACCCTTTTCTACAATTGGAACCATTTTTTTGCACTCAGAGATGATGTATTCGTACAACTCTTCCGCTGTTTTAGGGTCTCCGGCATCGACAAAGGAAGGACGGTTCCCTTTTACGCAGTTCGCATAGAGCGTAAACTGTGAAACTAAAAGTAACTCACCATTTACGTCTTTTAGTGACAGATTCGTCTTTCCGTTCTCATCGGGAAAAATGCGCAGGCCGATCATTTTTTTTTGATTAGCTTGTCCGCCTCCGTGCGGGTGTCTTTTTGTCCTACGCCAACCAGAACGAGATAGCCTCGCCCGATTTTTCCCACCGTCTGGCTATCTACTTCTACAGAAGCCTCAGTGACTCTCTGGATTACAAATTTCATGAACCTCTTATCTCCCTCTGCTCTGTTTTGTGAATTTTCTGCCTGCTGACATTGAATGATGTGCTTTAGATCACTTGCAGTTCACAATTTGCACTATTTGTAACAGTCCTGAATCTTTATCAATACTTTTATTGCTGCCGCAGTTTTCTAAGCAGTTCTTCAAAATAATCCGGAAGGGGTGCTTCGGCCTCAATATACTCTCCCGTTCCGGGATGAATAAGGCCGATCGTCATCGCGTGCAGTGTCTGACCCTGTAAACCGGGAAACGGACATTTTACCGGACCATATACTTCATCTCCAAGCAGCGGATGGCCAATGCTTTTCATATGCACACGGATCTGATGCGTACGCCCGGTCTCCAGCTGACATTCCAGATAAGTAAATTGTGCGAAGGTTTCCAGGACGTGATAATGCGTGACTGCGTCTTTTCCTCCCGGAACATTTGCAGCCATCTCTTTTCGTCTCTGTGGATGTCGGCCAATCGGAGCGTGAATGGTTCCGTCCTCTATGAGTCTGCCATGTACGATTGCGCGATACTTCCGGGTAATGGAGTGCTCCTTTAGCTGTGCCGCGACTGCCTGATGTGCCCTGTCATTTTTGCATACCACCAGAGAGCCGGTCGTGTCCCGGTCAATTCGATGGACAATACCCGGTCGGAGGACACCATTGATACCGGAAAGGCTGTCTTTGCAGTGATAAAGCAAGGCGTTCACCAGCGTACCGCTGTAATGGCCTGCTGCCGGATGGACAACCATTCCTTTGGGTTTGTTTACAATGATCAGGTCATTGTCCTCATACAAAATGTCAAGCGGAATGTTCTCCGGTTTTACATCCAGATCACGAACAGGAGGAAATCTGACAGAAATCTGCTCACCTTCTGTTACCTTCTGCCCGGATTTTGCTTTTTTTCCATTTACCATTACAGAGCCGCCTTTGATCAGCCCCTGCAGGCAGGAGCGCGTATACGCCTCATAGCGGGCCGCAAGCAGCAAATCCAGGCGTTGTCCAGCTTCTTCCACCAGAACCTCAAATTCGTCCACAGACGCATCTGAGAACCAAAGATCGCCGTCGGTTTCTGCTGCATCTGTCGTTTCCTGGCAAGGTATTTGCATGGTTTTTTCCTCTGCTTTCTCTTTTCCTCTTTTTGCAGCTGCTTTTTGAATTATTTTCGCAGCTTCAAAAATAAAAATTCCTCTGAACGATAGATGGTAAACAAAAGGACAACGGCCAGCCCTGCGCCGACGCACACATAGCAATCCGCGATGTTAAACACCGGAAAATCAATCAGGGAAAAATACAGGAAATCAATCACATAGCCCCGGACCAGACGGTCAATCATATTCCCAATCGCTCCGGCGGTAATAAGGGAGCAGACAAAACGCAACGGGTAGTAGCCTTTCTCAGAAGGAAGACGAACATACACATAGACAGCCAATGCGGAGATCATCAGCGCGATGAAGACAAAAATCAGCTGCTGATTGTTCAGGATACCAAAAGCAGCCCCCCGGTTTTCCAGATAATAAAGCTCAAACACTCCTGGAATCAGCGCAATCCCAGGAGTGCCGGCAAGATACCGGACGGCAAGATACTTGGTAAATTGATCTGCGGCGAGTAATAAGAATGTGAGTGCGGCGCCCGCCGCAAGTATTTTAGTCTTCGCTTTCATACGCATACCGAATAAAATTCAGCGCTTCCTCCATTTCTTCATCGCTCACATCCGGAACTACGACGGCATGCCCAATCTTATCCAGCAAGACAAAACGGATTTTACCAGAATCCATTTTTTTGTCTTTTTTTGATGCGGCTACAATCTCTTCTGCGGTGGGGCCTTCGAAGGAGATCGGAAGGCCAAAACCCACGTTCATGTCACGGATTTCATAAAACTCATCCTCGTCTATCATCCCACGCTGCCAGGAAATATAAGCGGCAGCAATCGTGCCAAGCACCACGCACTGCCCATGCAAAAGCTCGAAGTTTTTCAGCTTTTCAATCGCGTGCCCCAGCGTATGGCCAAAATTAAGCAGGGCACGGTCTCCGGTTGTTTCTTTCGGATCTTTCTCTACGACAGACTGCTTAAGCTCACAGCTCCTGGCGACCATAATCAGAAGGACGGAAAACTTGCGCTCCTCGATCTCACTCATATGGTCTATGACCCATTCATAATAATCCGCGTCAAGAATCAGGCCGTGTTTTAACAGCTCTCCCATCCCGCTGGCGAACTGATCGTCCGGAAGTGTATGAAGCGTCTTAATGTTCACATAGACCAGAACAGGCTGATGGAAAGCGCCAACCATATTTTTATAACAGTCAAAGTCCACGCCGGTCTTTCCGCCAATGCTGCTGTCAATCTGCGAAAGCAAGGTGGTAGGTACCTGTATAAAGCGGATCCCACGCAGATAGGTCGCAGCGGCGAACCCGGTCAGATCTCCGACCACCCCTCCGCCCAGCGCCAATAGATAATCATGGCGGTCAAAGCCGGCCTGAATCAATACCTCATACAATTCGCGGACATGATCCAGAGTCTTATTCGCCTCACCTGCCGGCAATTCATACGAGAGAACGGTATCGGTGCACATTCTGACCGATTGTAAGACTTCCTGTAAGTATATCGGTGCAACGTTAGAATCCGTCACAACACAAACGCGATGCCCCGCGCAGCCAACCGCATCAAGATACGTGCTTAATTTTCGAAACGAATCCTGCAGACAGATCTGATAGGGTGCGTTTCCCTCTGTCCGGACGGTAATCTCCATGCCTGTTCTGTATTTTCCTGTTTTCATAACAAACGGCTAGCTTCATCACGAAAAATTGTATGAAGCAGCTTCTCCTTCCCGATGATTTTATATTCTCTTTCCTGCCCTGTTGCTTCCATTCAGAACAGCAGGTCGCAGCAAAAATATTATACGTATTTTAGCACTTCCGCATAAATGCGCCCCTTCCGGGTCTGGCCTCCGGTACCCGTAAACTGGATACGCCCCATCCCCCGGACCGACACAATATCCCCTTCTTTCAGGGAATATGCGTTGGTCGTAATGATCTTTCCATTCACAAATACACTTCCACCTTCAATCAATGACAGAAGGCTGCTGCGGGAAGCACCGAAGCCGAGCGCCATAATAGAATCCAGCCTCACAGAGGCAACACTGCCACGGATCGCCTGCGTGGTCGGCGTATAGCTGAAGTGCTCCAGGTTGTAAAGCTCACAGGAAACCTGTGTGTGACGGATCTGAGTCAGTTCGCTGCAGATCAGGTCTGAAACAGAGGAAGCACAAAAAAGATATGCTTCTTTTTCAGAAACGGCGATATCGCCTGTCTTCGATCGATCAATTCCCAGATTCATCAGTGCCCCCAGGACATCCCTGTGACATAACTCTTCCGCAAACCTCACCGCACGTGGGCTGATGTGGACACAGTGAACCGGATAAGCTACGCCGGAAGGAGATACCATACAAGCCCCATCCCTATTATTGCTGTTCCGGAGAGACTGGTCATCCGACCAGAAAGCTGCGACACACCGTTCTGCCCCCTCATAACCGCCAAAAGTTTCCCCATGAATCCAGGAAAACTTGTGTATGGTGTGATGCAAAATATTCTGTTCATTCAGATTCAGAAAATCCGTAAAGGTAACACAGCCCCTCCGATCTGCCTGAGAAGCAAGATCCTGAATTCTCTTCATCAATAGTTCTTCTTTTTCCATATGCTTCTGTCTGATTTATGTTTCTCTCTGATTCTTCCCGGTTACTGCCTCATACAATTTCATAGTGGAAAGCACACTAGAAGGAAGTCCCGAAAGAGGGCATGTCATAGGAACTGCCCACCATCTCCTGGAAATCACCGGAAATATCTACATTCGGCGGTGTGATGATAAAAATGTAATTGCTCACCTTCTGAAGCTTGCCGTGAATCGCATAACAGGAACCGCAGGCAAAGTCTATGATGCGCTGAGCCAGTTCAAAATCGATGCCTTCCATGTTCAAAATAACCGTGCACTCATCCAGCAGGGTATCCGTTACTTCGCGGGAATCTTCAATGCTTCTCGGCTTAATGACACAAACCTCCATACCGCCGGAGCGTTTGGTTCCCGGGGTACGCATGGGAGAGATCTTACTGCTTGTACGTGTGGATGTACGCGACCGTGGCTGTTTTGGCGGCTGCGGCTGCTCCTCCTCAACAACGGGCTCTTCCTCTTTCACGGCCGTGCGTCGAAGTTCAAATTCATCCTCCTCATTTCTGCGAAGAATTCTCTTTTTCGGGCGCACTTCTTCCGGTTCATCGTAACCTTCCTCGTACTCGTCGTCAAGATAATCGTCCTCCAGAACATCATCATTCATTTTGATCGCATCCAGAAATCTGTCAATAACACTCATATTTTAATCTCCCACTTCTGCTTGGCAATGTATACTTCCGTTCTTTCGTACCGACGCTTATCGCGCATAGGATCGCTCACCAAATATACCGGTGCCCACACGAACCATCGTAGCGCCCTCTTCAATGGCCACTTCATAATCACCCGTCATCCCCATACTCAAATGGCGCATACACACATTATCAATGTTTTTTGCTCCAATGTCAACATTTAATTTCTTCATCTCGCGAAAATATGTCCGATTTTCCTCCGGATTTTCCGTATAGGGTGCAATTGTCATCAATCCTTCTACGTGAATACCGGGAAGTGGCGCAATCTGTCGGATCAGGGCTTCCGTTTCTTCTGGCGTAACACCGAATTTTGACGCTTCTCCAGCCATATTGACTTCTATGAGAACCGGCATGATACGTCTGCTTTTTACCGCGGCTTTGCTGATCGCTTCTGCCAGATGGAACGAATCGACCGAATGAACCATACATGCACGGTCAATGATATATTTGATTTTGTTCGTCTGAAGATGTCCGATCATATGCCAGCGGGTGTCTGTGGGAAGCTGTGGAAACTTTTCGCGGATTTCCTGCGGGTGATTTTCTCCGAAATCCCGCACACCTTCCCCATATATTTCTTCTATCATCCCGACCGGCTTTGTCTTGCTGACTGCGACCAGTAAAACCTCATCGCGGCTTCTTCCGGCACGCGCACAGGCAGCCGTGACGCGCCTCTCTACATCCTGTAAGTTTTCTCTCAGCATCTTTTCCTCTCCTGAAATTACTAATATACAATCTGGTCATCCGTTACCTGCGAAGCGTCCAGAGCGATATAATCATAGGCTGCCAGGCCGTAGGTATTATTACTCTCTACAATGCAATATTCCTCATTTTGATCAATGATCGTGACTTCGCGAAAAACTGCGTATCCCTTATTGATATTATAAACTCCGTAAAGTGTTTCCACATCGCTCTCTGATACCCGCTTTCTTGTCGATGAATTTTCTGTCAGCAGATAGTCATCCTCGGACAACAATTCCTGGTCTACCAGATAATATCCGTCTGAATAGCTATAGACAGTAGCCGTTACATAGTTGATATTTGAAGAGCCATCATCAGAAAAGCTTTCCACCTTCAGAGTAATCTCATCGTCCGTGCTGTTATTTATGATCGCGTATTCCTCCGGTATCTTGTAAAAAAAGTGGGAAGAAATCGCGGAAATCGGCACCTTCAGGCCAGTTTTTTTATCCATAACCAGCTCGATTTCCAGATAACGATCGGTTACATAACGTACCAGTGAGTTCGTCAGGGTAATCTTACCAAAAGACTCCTCCCCATTTGTCACAATCGAAAAAGAAGCGGTGAACGTGACATTATCCTTCAGAAAACGAAATTTAATGGTGCTGGAATCTGCCAGCTCCGTGGCGAGACTGTCATCCAGGGGGAAGTAAAGAGCCCAATCCTCGCTTGTCACCAGCTTAAAAAGTGTATCCCCGGCTTTTACGGTACTCTGGCTTCGCAGATTCGTTACAGAGTAATCGCTCTGCGAAAACATGGAAGAAGTCAGATCGGTCTCCTGTGTATCCTCAAAGCCGTCAATTTTATAGAGAACAAAACCGGAAACCGAAGCGTAGCAAGCGTTTCGCGTCGTTAGAGTATCGCTCGAGTTCTCTTGCAGTACCTCTGAAATCAGCCCCTCCACACTGGATTTCAGGTCATAAGTTTTTTGAAAATGCTCCGTGGTATAATTAATCGTAAAGCTGGAAAGAAGATCCCGCAGGCGTTCTTCGTCATCCGAAGACATAGAAAAATCACTGACAGACTGCACGATAGTGCTGCCAGTCTCATCAATCGCACAGACTGTGCTGCCAGCGGAGGCTTTCGCTCCTTCGCGTTCAAAATACCGGACGCTTCCGGACTGCGTGGCAATTACGATCGTCTCTTCTCTCAGCGCGAGCGCTTCATATCGGTAGTTCCCGGTCAGAGATCCTTTCACAACTTCGTAAGAAGAAATATGCGTCTGGGTCAGGTACATCACCATCATGATAAGCATATAAATAAATACAAGAGTAAACAACAGCGTACCGATATTAAAAAATGAATATCGTCTGTATTTTGTGATTTTTTTACTGTTCCCGCGTATATTCAAGTAAACCTCCTGTAAATCAATAACCCCACTGATACAGATAACTGCGCAATTCATATATCTGACAAGGTCTTGCACATAAAGCTTATTTTACCATGTTCCGGATCCGGATACAAGCAATTTTGAATAAAAAATAAAAAGAATGGTTATGCTATCATAAACGAATCTGCCATATTCGTTTATCAGATGAGAAAACTGAAAGGAGATACTGTTATGAGTAAAGGATTGGATTATACAGCGCTCACACTGGTCATCATCGGAGCGGTGAACTGGGGATTGATCGGATTTTTCCAGCTGGATCTTGTAAATCTGATATTTGGCAATCTGACCTGGATTTCCAGAATTATATATGCTCTTGTGGGCCTTGCCGGACTGTATTTGCTAAGTCTTTATGGTCGGGTATTGTCGATGGGCGATCGGGAATAAAAAAGTATGCTTCGCACACGCTCACGAATTGAATGAATTTCAAGAAGCACACAAAACCGGACAGGGAGAAACTGCATCTCTCCCTGTCCGGAACCAAAACAATACTATAACACAAAAACCGGACGGAAATGTTCCGATTCTGCTCTGGTCATCCATAACAAAATTATGTAATTATAATTCTGCGATAATATTCTCTTTAAACTTCGGATCAATATCCTCTGACTGCAGGGAAATACTGATAATAAAGGAAACATCGTATTTCTCACCAATCGCACCGAGTGTATCAAGAACTGCATTCGCTGCCTCGGGGTTTTCTGTTTTTGAAATCGTAAGAAAGCTATCCAGGTACATCTGCTCCAGATCGTGATCCTGGGACAGGATCCCGTAAATAAAGCCAATAAATTCTTCACTGGATTTTAAATCAAAACCTGATATGTCGATGAGCCTTACTTTATTATTCAGCTCGTACATGTGTTTTGCGCTTTTGTCAAGATATACAATACTTCCGTGTGCTGTTTTAATCTCCGTATTCGCCTTGTCCAGTAATATCTTTGTCTTGCCTTTCCCCTTGTTGCCTAAAATTAACTGTATCATGGGCTTCTCCTCCTTTAGTAGCGGATAATTATAGTAACGACGTCGGTCGCTATTTCATAGATGCATTATAGACTATTCCGTGAAAAATTACAACACCTTTTTAATCCTCCAGTTCAGAACAGTATCAAGATGAAAAATCAGCCTGTGCAGATTTATCTGCTAAGGGCTGTATTTTCATCTTGGAATGGGTGGGCGCTGGACATCCAGTGGATGTCCGTTTAGCGCCGACCGAAGTGGAGCGGAGACGCCCATTTAGCCACAGACATATGACGCGTAAGCGGCATATAGCCTGCTATGCAGGCGGTCTGCGGCCTGCTGTTCTGAACTATAATGAGAACAGTATCAAGATGAAAAATCAGCCCCTGTCATTCAATCAATGACAGCAGCGAATTCATTTCCACATAAAGAGCGTCCGAAGAATCCGCATGCAGTATGATGGCGATGTAAGGGTTGCCATACAGATCCTTTGCCATCAGAGACAGGCAGTAACCGGCGTCACTGGTTGTGCCAGTCTTTCCGCCATAGATAATAACTCCATCTGGAGCGGTGGCGGTCCCTGTAAAGTAGTGGTTTGTGGAATCCCACGTAACTGCAACCGCATCGCCATCCGCGTCGGTATATTCCGCGTAATAGTTTTCCCGGTTTATGATATCCAGAAACGTGTCGTATTGCATCGCCGCGTTGAAAATAAGGTAAATGTCATATACACTTGTATAATGCTCAGAATCTGTCAGGCCATGCGGATTCGTAAAGTGCGTGTTGGTCGCGCCAATGGCTTCGGCTTCTGCATTCATGAGCTCTACAAAGGCATCTACGCTTCCGGCTACGTGTTCCGCAATCATCATTGCCGCGTCATTGCCAGAGGCAATCATCATTCCATAGAGCATCTGTTTCAGGGAAAGAACATCTCCAACCTTCAGATCACAGACAGAGGAGCCTTCCTCAATGTCCAGAATAGTGGAGGTAACGGTCACCTGGTCGTCCAGATTGCCATACTTCAGTGT
Organism: Clostridiales bacterium; assembly: GCA_020860365.1. GTDB lineage: Bacteria > Bacillota > Clostridia > Lachnospirales > Lachnospiraceae > Choladousia. Next base: position 10,392 of record JAJBUL010000327.1, read on the forward strand.
CACAAGCGCGGTCATAATTTTCGTGATACTGGCAGGCGAACGCTCCGTGAAAATGTCTTTTGCGTAAAGTACTTCCTGATCATTGAGGTCGAACAGGGCGGCTGAGTAGGAGTCCAGAGAAAGCGCGGAGGTGTTTACATCTCCGCTTGTCACACAGAGTTCTGAAGCAAATCCCTCTTCCACGTCAGGATCATCCAGAATCGTCCCGACTCCGAATACCGTGTCTGTACTTTCATAGGAATACGACAGCGTATAATCATGGGAGCGAAAAACCAGATAATAAACCAGGAAGCCCATGAGAGCCACCAGGAAAAGCAAAACGATAAGAATCAACGCCAGCCTTCGGTTTTTCTTTTTTTCCTGCCGCTCCTGGTCGAGGAGCCTTGCCCATTCCCGTTCGGTGTATCCAAGGCGGATACGAGCCTCTTCATCTGTACATTTCACGCCATTCAAGATCTCCTTTTTCGAGTGATTTCAGCAGCATTTCCGCCGATGCGATATTGGTAGCAAGCGGGACATTGTGAACGTCACAGAGACGGATGACTTTATTAATATCCGGCTCATTTGGCCTTGCGCCAAGCGGATCGCGGAAAAAAATCATCAGGTCAATCTGCCCCTGCTCAATCATAGCGCCGAGTTGCTCCTCTCCTCCGACATGACCGGCAAGAAGCTTGTGGACATTCAGCCCGGTCGCCTCCTCAATCAGCCGCCCCGTCGTACCAGTTGCGTAAAGCTGATTCTTCACAAGAATACTGCGATAGGCAATACACAGATTCTGCATGAGTTTCTTTTTTGCGTCGTGTGCGATAAATGCTACATTCATATTGAGAGTACCCCCTTTTGTTATATAAGAAACGGCATCTGCCGTTACATTTGTGGACAGCTAATAATTTTTCTGATGCAGGCCGACATTCAATACAAACCCGATTCCGATACAGAAGCTGACAAGAGAGGTCAGCCCATAGCTGACAAATGGAAGCGTCAGCCCGGTATTCGGAAGAAGCCCGGTTGCCACGGCAATATTGATAAAGCTCTGGAAGGTCACGAGGATGCCGACGCCGCACGCGATCAGGGTTCCGGAGAGCGCCTTCGCTTTCCGGCCCGTCATAAAACATTCAAAGGCTATCAGAAATTCCAGCAGCACAATAATACAGCATCCGATGAAACCGAGTTCCTCGCCTGCCACTGCAAAAATAAAGTCAGTCTGATCCTGAGAAATGAAACCGCCATTTTTAACGGATTCCACATCATCGTTGTCCAGCCCTTTTCCATAAAGCTGTCCGGAAGCAATCGCTTTTATAGAATTCTGCTGCTGCATGGAGTCAGATGGATATTCGTCCGGATAGAGCCAGGCGTAAATTCGGGTCAGCTGATATTCCTGTATCAGAGTCTGATCTGGCTGCGTAACCAGGCTGATAAAAATAACCCCCACCGGAATGCAGACTACAAGAATCCCTAAAATAACCTTATAGCTTAAACCGGCGGTAAAAATCATTGCACAGAACAACAGAGCGACAACAATGGTTGTAGAAAGATCCGGTTCTTCGACGATCAGAAAAAGCGGGATCGCGATCAAAATCACGGAAGTGATAATGGTTCGGAAGGTATTGATTTTTTCTTCCCGTTCTTCAAAAAAGCGTGCAAAAAACAGAATCAGCATGATTTTCGCAATATCGGAGGGCTGAAAACGGAATCCGCCAATCGTCAGCCAGCGTGTCGCGCCACCTCCAGAGGAACCCAGGCTGCTTACAATAACCAACAGCAGCAGCAAATTCGCGCCCAGATAGATAAACCAGTGAAAATTCAAAATCCAGGTATAATCCATGAGTGAAATCACGATCATGAGGGCTATTCCCAGAACAAACCCGAGGATCTGCTTCGTCATATATTCCGAATCCGCGCTGCCTACTACCAGGATGCCCAGTATGGACAGGATACTCACCCACAGGATCAGCCGAAAATTATAGTTACTTAATTTGTATTGTCTTAACATCCGAAATTCCCCGTTTCCATCTGCAAAGAAAACTCATGCGTATTTCCAGGTTCTCTTCCTCCGTATTGAAATATTTTGACAGAACCTCCGTAACCTCCTGACGCATCTGTGCGAGCAGATCCGCATTACAGTCCAGGCGATCAGCGGATACGGCGAGCTCTGCCCGTGTTTTCGCAATTTCTCTCGACGTAAGAAAAGTTCTTTTCCTGTATCGATTCATTGGCGCCTCCCAAGCAGATCTGCAATCCGGTGAAACAGAGAAGTGTGTTCTTGCAGATGCAGCAGAGGAACGGCCTCTCCCATAATTCTTCTGGCTATGTTCAGATACGCTTCTCCGGCCTGCGAATCACTGCCCAGTACCGGCTCCCCATGATTCGCAGCGACCACGACACTTTCCTCATCCGGTACCGCGCCGATCAGATTGATCGTGAGAATATCCAGCACATCCTCCACCGACATCATTTCACCGCGTCTGACCATATCCATGCGAATCCGGTTAATGACGAGGTCAATCTTCCGAAGCCCGGAGGATTCCAGAAGCCCGATGATCCGATCTGCGTCACGGATCGCGGAGATCTCTGGTGTTGTGACCACGATTGCCCGGTCTGCCGGGGCGACAGCATTACGGAAGCCCTGTTCAATCCCTGCCGGACAATCCAGGATAATGTAGTCAAAAGTTTGTTTTAACGTGTCTGCAAGCTTAATCATCTGCTCTGGCGTCACGGCACTCTTATCACGCGTCTGTGCGGAGGGAAGAAGGTACAGCCCCGGATAATGCCGGTCGCGAATCAATGCCTGTTTCACACGGCAGTTTCCCTCAATCACATCGACAAGATTATAAATAATCCGGTTTTCCAGACCCATGACAACGTCCAGGTTTCGCAGACCGATATCCGTATCAACCAGAACGACTTTTTTGTTCAGGCGCGCCAGGCCGGCTCCGATGTTTGCCGTCGAGGTTGTTTTGCCAACCCCTCCCTTGCCTGACGTAACCACAATCACTTCACTCATAACAGTTCCTCCAATCACAGATTTGCGCTGATTTCCTGCACTGTCGGCACAGAACCTGAAGCAGTAGCGCCTGCCAAACGCGCAGCGTTTCCTATATTGCAGGCGCGACCTGCCGCCGAAGCGTAGCGAGGGGGCGTTTCCACCTCGTTCAGGCCAGATACTCACACAGCGTTTCATTTGTAATGGATTTTATCTGAAGGTGGTTGTCTTTCACATATACCATTTTGGGATCCACCGGATAATCTCCGGTGTCTTTCTTTTTTATAATCGCACTGCGCGCCGCGAAGCCGGCTATCTTAACCAGCGCCGGTTTCATGGTGAGAGCAGCCGCAAAACATGTATCATCCCCGCCTGCTCCGGCATAAATCGTACCCATACAGCACCCCAGAATGACAATATTTCCTTTTGAAGTCACCTGTGCGCCCGGGTTGACATCTCCTAAAATGACAATACTTGTCTCGCTGCCCAGAGTCTGCCCGGAGCGGAGTGTGCCACGGTGAAAGAATCCATCTCCTTCTTCTTTTTTTCTCTGAGCATTTATCACAGCCTTCTTATAATACTCGGCTGATTCTTTATCTTCGTCCACAATGCAGAGGACCTGTATCTTAGAATTTTCCACGATTGCGTCAACCAGTCTGTTTTCTTCGTCTGCAGACAATGACCTCCCACGGAACGTTAGAGCCAGCCTGGCGTTTTTGAAAAAATCTGTGGATCCCCGGAACTTCTCCCCTACGGCAGTAACAAGATCCTCAAACGGAAGATCCGGGGAAAGGCTTATCATCAGCCCATGAGGATTACTTTTTAGAATCACTGCACTGTGTTGCTGTTCCATACCTCTCTCTCCTTCTCCCTTTTTCTCTCTGTCGCACCCTGCTGTCCTCCTTTGTCCGTTTTGCGAGATTCTGTCCGCTCTGGTAAGGCAATGTGAAATACCTGCCGACGATCAGTCGTTTACCTCGATACCAGTATCGACATCGTAAGCCTTACCGGTAATCAATGTGTCTGCGTCCTCAATCCCATAATAGTACGAAATGACATTTCTGGCAAGTGCGGCAACGTTGGCGGGGGCATATCCGTTTGCAATACGGACGACAATGCCGATCTCCGGGTTATCATACGGCGCATAGCCGATAAAGGTCGCGTGGTTTGGTATGCTGGTCGTGATCTGTGTGGTACCGGTTTTTCCGGCAACTGCAACACCGGTAAACCCGGAGAAAGCACTACTGTTTTGTACCATGCCGCGCATACCAGAGTGGATTGCATCCCACAGCTCGTCACTCAGTTCTACGGTGCTTCCTACCTCTGGCTCATTTTCCTCAAGAATCGCACCAGAAGAATCGGAGGTATATTTTACGAGAGTCAGGTAATAGCTGGTGCCCCCGTTGGCAATCGTGCTGACATAGCGGGCCAGCTGCGTTGCAGTATAAGTATGGTCAGACTGTCCCATCGCGGCCTGCGGGGAAGCGGAGGTTGCGAAGTGGGGGGAAGTCTCTGAGACCTCCACGCCGGACTTTTCTGTCAGGCCAAACATAGCGGCATATTTTTTCAGTAATTCAATACCGGCACTGTCGCTGTAGGTGCCGGTCATCGCGCTGAGACGATAGCCGACGGTGTTGAAATAATAGTTACAGGAATTCGTAATTGCTCCCGATAATGTAAGCGAACCATGACCATTGGTGTTCCAGCAATTGATCTCCGGAGAAACCAGGTCAAAGGTTCCCGTACAGTAGATCCCTTCACTGATCGAGACAACGCCCTCGGTCACACCGGCCGCAGCAGTTACAATCTTAAACGTTGACCCAGGGGCAATGGCTTCCTGCGTCGCGCGGCTGTAAAACGGCGAAGAGCTGTTGTACAGCAACGAATAATAGTAGTCGTCATCCATATCATTGGCCAGCCGATTGTTGTCATATCCCGGATAGCTGACACAGGCCAGCACTTCTCCGGAATTCACATCCGTAATCACAACTGTGCCGGAGCACGGCGTCAGGCCAAGCTGGGAAGGGGTAATCTCCAGATTGGAAATCTTGTCCATCAGGAATGTATAGCCGCTTAAAGAACCGCTCTCCAGGCGCTCATACTGACTCTCATTCATGTCAATGACGCCCTGGTCGAAGAGCAGCATACAAATCTGCTCACCGGTGATGCGCTGATCCTTCAGCATATAACGGTATACCTGCCTGCAGAAATCATCATCCTCATACAGATAATCCGCAATATAATCCGAGATCGCAGAATACATTTCGTCCGAATCCAGATACTCATCTTCCACATTCAGCTTGGAGACGTCAATCCAGTTCTGAGAGATCGCGTAGGTCAGATATTCCTTGAGGCTGATGCTTGAATCCTCTGTCCAGGCAATATAGGTGGCGCCCGTTTTGTCGATGGCGTCTTCGTTCAGAATCCCCGTGTCTTCCATAAGCATATCGTTGACAATGTAGGAGACATAGACCTGGTATTCCTCGTCCAGATCCTTATAGACAGTTGGATCGTCCGAAAGGAGTTCTTGCCGGATGACTTCAAAAATCTCGGAGGCTTTTGTGAGGAATGCCTCATAGACTGTCTGCTCATTTTCAGAAGCATCAGAGGATTTCAGGTGGCTGACGCTCAGAATATTGTTCTCAAACAGCGCGTAGTACAAATCATAATACGCGATGTAGACCTCATCTGCGGAAGTCAGATTTTCCGTGTTATACTCTTCGACCGGGATGACTTTGGAATAAAGGATACCGGCGATCTCCTGCTCCAGCATCTGATAAGCAGCCTCCTGAAGCTCGACATCAATGGTCAGGTAAAGGTCATTGCCCGCCTGGGCATCAACTTCCTCCACAATTTCCTGAGTCTGTCCGACGTAATTGACATAGAGCGTCTGGTATCCCTTTGTACCCTGGAGGGTGGTCTCGTATACACTTTCCAGTCCGGATTTGCCAACAATATCCGTCGCGGAATAAGCGCTGCTGACTTCCTGTAATTCCTCCAGTTCTTCCGAAGAAATCTGCCCGGTATAACCAATCAGTCCAGCCATGCACTCGGCATAATCATAGACGCGGATGTATTCCTCGGTAATGTCAATTCCTGGATAATCAGAAATATTTTCCAGAATACGCGACACCGTCTGATCACTGACTCCCTCGGCAATCGTCACCGCCTGGTACCGCTGATAACTGTATGCCGCGATATTTGCGCGCAGTGCTACAAGCTGGAGGATCTCCTGCTGCGTGTAAGATTCTGGCAGATCATACGCTTCCCGCTCTTCCTCCGTGATCGAGTCATCGAGAACACCATAACCTGTGATCCCATACTCAGAGCTGTAGCCTCCGCAGAGAATTTCCATCAGATCCCCCGCCTCAATGTTCAGCTGATTTGCTTCGAGGTCACTGATGTTGGATTCGCCAAAAATATCCGCTTTAAAACGGTTTAGCGTATAGCCGCTGGAAGTATAGTACCAGGAGCCGTCATCCGCGAGCGAAATGTCGAAATCCTCCACGACAGAATCTACAGAGTCTCCTTCCTCTTCAATCAGCTTAATGATATGATAAAGCGTGCTGTTGATCGAAAGATTTTTCTCTTTCGTTGAATCATAGGTCAGACTGTCCTCAAAGGTCACGCAGTTTGATATTTCATTGTAGGCAATCGCCACGCCGTTGCGATCGTATATATTGCCACGGGCTGCGTTAATTGTCTTCGTCTTCAGAATAGACAGGGAGAAATTTTCCTGATAGGACTCCCCCATGACGATCTGCAGGTAAAAAAGCCGCTGGATCACCGTCGCTGCCAGAAGAACAGCAATGACAGTAAGAATGATCACTCGCATATTCACAGATGACTTTGGAAGCTTTTTTCTAAACTGTTGAAACAAAATAATTAATTCCTCCTGGTTTCACTGTGAAAACTGTCGGCAAAGACAGCTTTCTGTATGTCTGGTATCTCATCATATATTTCATTTTCAGCTGCCTGACAGGTCAAGCATACGGTTGATCCGGTAGAAAACATGATAACAGATAATGGTCAGTATCAGTGTGTAAACGACCTCCGGAAGGATAATTCTGCCGAGGTAAAAGAAAAACTGAAGACGCCCCCGTAAAAGAAAACGGAATAAATACTGAACAATCCCGTACGCAAGATCGCAGACTGAAATCAGTAAAAGAGGGGTTTTGATATCGTCATCGTAAAAAATACGGTAAAAATATCCGCCAAAGTATCCTACCCAGAGATAGATGAGTGCATTAAACCCGATGGTGCTTTCAAAAAAGAGATCTGTAAGCAGGCCGCAAAAGAAGCCAATCAGCATCCCTTCTCTGCGTCCACGCATCAGGCCGAAGGATACGGTCAGTATAATCAACAGATTCGGCTTGATCTCACCGATCGCGATCATCGGACATATACAGGCCTGCATCAGGACACAGATCGCAATCAACAAGGCAATGACAAGTTTCCGCTTCATAAAAACGCTCCTCCCATGCTGGAATCACATCATTGCGCCTCAGAGTCCGGTCCTGCTTCGGATTCCGACTCTGTTTCCAGCGATTCTGTCTGTACTTCCTCCTCCGTAGATGCTTCACTCTCAGAGGATGTGGAAGGCGTATAATCCTTCAGCTCTAAAATGACCAGAACCTCTTGCAGGTGGCGGAAATCTACAACTGGCGTGACATAACCAGACTTCGTCAGGTTGTTTGAGTCATTGTTTAACTCGCTGATGTAACCGATCAGAATGCCCGGAAGGTATTTCTCACTGATGTAAGACGTAACCACCTTGTCTCCTACATGGACAGCATTTTCCGTGTCAGTCAGTCTGGATAATTCCAGAGACCCTTCGTCAATCAGCGTCAGATCCCCTGCTATGATGCATTGATCCGATGTGGTGGATACCATTGCGCTGACATTACTCTCATCATCGATAATGGCGCGAACCGTCGCCCAGTTTGCTCCTACTTCCGTGACAATACCCACCAGTCCTCCATCGGCGATCACATTCATATCCACTTCGATGCCGTCATCCGAACCCTTGTCGATTGTAAAGATATCAAACCAGTTGCCAGATTCCTTTGCTATGATGTTCGCCCCGACCTTTTCATAGGAGGAATACTGCTCATCCAGATCATACAGCTCCCGCAGGCGTTCCAGCTCCTCATGCTCCTGTACCAGCAGACTGTTCTCTTCTGTCAGAGTTGCCACCTGCTCTTTCAGGGACTCGTTTTCTTCACGCAGGGTCTGGGCGTCCTCAAAATTGTCTGTAAGACCGGAAAGCCAGGAACCAAAGCTGTTGATTCCTTTTTGTACAGGTGTGACCAGATAACCTGTGATCTGTTTCACCGGGGCGACAATGTCGCTGTTCACAAAAGACAGCCCGATCAGCAGCACACAGAAAACAGACAGTCCAATCAGCAGATATTTATTTTTCAGGTTTTCATTTGCGTTCTTTTTCATTACAATCGTTAAGTCCTCTCATCGCATGGCGGCAAGATCGTTCAGTGTGTACGTAATCGATTTCATTTCCTTATTATTCATAATCTCTACCAGACCGCGGATTGTGCTGTACTTCGGATCCTGAACGTGGTGAAGTGGGATACCAATCTCTTTGCGGATGTACTCCGGTAAATTCAGTATCATGGAAACACCCCCGCTCAGATAAATCCCTTCGCGGGCAATGTCTTTCATCATCTGGGGCGGTAAGCGGTTGTAAATGGAGCTGATATTTTCCACAATCGAGTCAACTGTGTCAATAATCGCGACGCTGACTGCCAGAGAAGGGATCACCTCGGCTTTCGGCAGACCGGAAAGCGTATGAATTCCAAACACTTTCTGTTCCAGCCTTGGACCGTTAATCATAAACGCCAGATTGTTTTTGAGAGACTCCGCAGTTTTCTGGCCGATCCCAAGATTAAACTTGCGGCGCACCATAGTTGCGATGTCAGCATCCATCCTTCGTCCCCCGGTCTTTATTGTCTGTCCGAGGATTATCTTACCGGATGAAATCACAGAAATCTCGGTTGTGTCAGCGCCGATATTTACAACCATATGTCCGCGGTCGGAAAGTACCGGCAAAGACGCGCTGACAGCGTCAGCCAGCCCTTTTTCTACCAGCCGGATCTGTCCGGCGCCAATCTGGCTTTTCATCACCTGAAAAAAAGCCCGTTTTTCTACCTGGGTGATCTGGGGCGGAACCGCAATCAAAAGAGAGGAAGCTCCTCCAAACTGTTTAATCAGATAATCAAGCAGGAGATCCATCTCCGAGAGATTCGCGATCACGCCGTTTACCATCGGCCAGACGACACGAACATTCGCCGGCTGTTTTTCAGATACGCCGAAGGCGGCGTCCCCGTAGGCGAGGACGCTGCCATTTTCGCGTACAGCAATCACATTCCTGCTGTACAGAAATTTTTTCCCGTGCTTATCTCTGATTTTAATCGTATCTGTCCCCAGATCAATTCCACATGCCCGTTGAAACAACATGCCTGTTCCCCTCATTAGCCATCCTGCCAGATGCCCTGCTCCCTCATGCTAATGGCCTGACAGTCTCCGATAATAATATGATCCAGCAGCTCGATTCCCAGCATAGCGCCGCATAAACGCACACGCTCCGTGAGGCGGATATCCTCCTCACTCGGATCCGGGATACCACTTGGATGATTGTGCAGCAGAATAATGCCTACAGCCTGGTTTCGTACCGCCTCGATGAAAATTTCACGAGGTGAAATCATGGAAGCCCGCACCGTCCCCAGTGACAATCTCATGTCCCGGATCAGACGGCCTTTGCTGTTTAACATCACGAGAATCACAACCTCCTGCTCCAGATGGCGAAGGTCTTCCATATAATATTCCGCCACTGCCACAGGATCCTGAAAGGACACACCTTCTGAAAAACGGCTGCGCGAAATACGTCTCGATAATTTCGCTATGCACTTTAACTGCGCTGCCTTGACCGTTCCAAGGCCACGCACCTTTGTAAGATCAGCAATCGACATATGGTAAATACCAAGCAAGCCGCTTTTCTCCCCATTCAGCGTAAGGATCTTCCTTGATAATTCCAGCGCCGATTCCCCACAGGAGCCTGTCCTGAGAATGACGGACAAAAGCTCAGCATCCGAAAGACTTTCGGCTCCTTTTTCCAGACATTTCTCATACGGGCGCTCATCGAGAGGCATACTTTTCATCGTACGTCCTGCTGACACAGTGCTTTTTCTTTCTTTTTTATCTGTGTTTCTCATACCTTCTGATATGAAACTTCCCCAATGATTCCAGGTACAAGCGTCAGGAAAATTCTTCCAGACAGAGCAAAAGAAGAACTCAGCGACGCCACCGGGTGGAATCACTGAGTTATTCTATCACAAAAATCTGGCAAAGTACACCACCAGATATATTAATTTTTTTATTGAAAATCTATAATCTCCGTCCATCTGCGCAGGAAGGCTTCTTCCTCCGGAATGCCCTTGGTCATCTGTGCCGCAGCCGCAATCGGGAGCCATTTCTGCACATACTGCTTTGCTGTGTCGCTCTTTTTGCAAAACAGATCCAGATACAATTCCGCCTTTTTCTGGTTTTTGAGCGCGAATTCAAGATAGGTGATGGCCACGTCTCCGCTGGCATTTCCCTGCGTCGCATGTGCCCAGTCTACAATTGTCACGCTCCCGTCCTCCCGGACGATGACATTGCTCGGGTTGAAATCTCCATGGCAAAGTTTCGTGTGATTCGGCATAGACTGCAGCCGGGTATTCAGCTCATAGCGTGTGGTTGCGTCAATCTTATCCTTCAGACTGGCAATCTTTCGGGCAAATTTGTCTTTCTGCAAGGTCAGACGCGGCGCATTTTTTGCGTGCATGGACAGCTGCGCGTCTACAAACTGCTCCATATATGTTTCTATATTAAGCGGATCATTTTCCATCTTCTGCTCCAGTGTCTCACCGGCAACATACTGAATGGCGAGCGCCCATTCCCCATCAATCTCCATCACCTCAAGAACCGGCGGTATATCCAGACCGCTCTCCTCTACCCGTGCCGTGCAGAGCGCTTCATTAAATACATTGGCTTTTCCGTGTTCTTTCGTGAACACCTTGATAATACGTTCTCCATCCTGATAAACAACCTTGTACGGACGAGTGACTAATAATTTTTTATCCTTTAAGTTCATGGTTCGTCTCCTATTCTCCCACTATTTCTGGATTCCTGCCCGTTCTGCTTTCGGATTCATTTTCGCAAAGCGCCGTCCGAAGCGAAGTGCAGATACCGCGACAATATAAGAACATTACGGATCACTGACAATCTTTTCCATAATATGCTTTCAGGTAAATTTCTTTCAGCTCGGTCATCAGAGGATATCTGGGGTTTGCGCCGGTGCACTGGTCGTTAAATGCCTGCTCGGTCATCTCATCCAGGGTATCCAGGAAATACTGCTCATCTACACCGTAGTCACGGATGCTCGGTTTGATCTCAATTGTCCGCATCAGCTCTTCCAGCTTCTCAATCAGCTTATCCAGTACCTCCTGGTCATTCTCTCCGGTCAGACCCACAAAACGGCCGATCTCGGCATAACGGGCAAGCGCGTGCGGATACTGGTACTGCGGGAAGGTTCCCATCTTGGCAGGCACATCGGCACTGTTATAGCGCATTACTTCCGTGAGCACCAGCGCATTGGCGATTCCGTGCGGAATATGATGGAATGCGCCCAGCTTGTGCGCCAGAGAATGATTCACACCGAGGAAGGCGTTGGCAAAAGCCATACCGGCCAGACAGGAGGCGTTCGCCATGTGATCTCTCGCTTCAATATCGCTGCCATCCTTATATGCACGCGGCAGATACTCAAATACAAGCTTGATCGCCTGCAGCGCCAGACTGTCTGTGAAGTCGGAAGCCATGACAGAGACGTAAGCCTCAATCGCGTGCGTCATGACATCAATGCCGGACGCGCATGTCAGGCCCTTCGGCGCGCTGATCATGTTATCCGTGTCGACAATTGCCATATCCGGCAGAAGCTCATAATCCGCGAGCGGCCATTTAATTCCTGTCTCTTTATCCGTGATGATCGCGAACGGCGTCACCTCAGAGCCGGTACCGGAGGAAGTCGGGATAGCTACGAAATAGGCCTTCTTCCCCATCTTTGGGAAGTTGTAAATCCTCTTACGGATATCCATAAAATCCATGGACATATCTTCAAAATTGGCATCCGGGTTCTCATAGAGCACCCACATGATCTTGCCTGCGTCCATCGCAGAGCCGCCGCCCAGAGCGATAATCACATCCGGCTCGAAGGCAGTCATTGCCGCTGCCCCGGCTTTTGCGGAGGCCAGGGACGGATCCGGCTCTACATCAGAGAAGCAGGTGTGAACAATACCCATCTCATCCAGTTTCTTCTCAATCGGCCGGGTATTGCCATTTTTATAAAGGAAAGAATCCGTTACAATAAACGCCCGTTTCTTGCCCATCACAGTGCCGAGCTCATCCAGTGCTACCGGCATGCAGCCTCTCTTAAAGTAAACCTTTTCCGGCGTCCTCATCCACAGCATATTCTCTCTCCTTTCGGCTACGGTCTTGATGTTGATCAGGTGCTTCACGCCCACGTTTTCGGATACGGAATTGCCGCCCCAGGAGCCGCAGCCCAGCGTCAGGGAAGGGGTCAGCTTGAAGTTATACAGATCACCGATGCCGCCCTGAGAGGAAGGAGTGTTGATCAGAATCCGGCAGGTCTTCATGGCTGCCGCATGCTTCGCCATTTTTTCAGTCTCATTTACATTGATATAGAGAGAAGAGGTATGCCCGAAGCCGCCATCCGCGACCAGACGCTCCGTTTTCGCAATCGCTTCATCGAAGGTCTCGGCCTTATACATGGCCAGAACCGGGGAAAGCTTTTCATGCGCGAATTCTTCACTGATATCTACGGATTCGACCTCACCGATCAGAATCTTTGTCCAGGTCGGAACTTCAACGCCCGCCATCTGCGCAATCGTGTATGCAGACTGTCCGACTATCTTTGCGTTCAGGGCGCCATTGATAAGAATGGTCTTGCGCACCTTTTCCAGTTCATCCTCTTTCAGAAAATAGCAGCCACGGTATTGGAATTCCTCCTTCACCTGCTGATAAACACCCGCAAGGACAGTGACCGACTGTTCAGACGCACAGATCATGCCGTTGTCAAAGGTCTTGGAGTGAATGATCGAGTTCACCGCGAGGCGGATGTCTGCCGTATCGTCAATGATGACCGGCGTATTCCCGGCGCCTACGCCCAATGCCGGTTTCCCGGAAGAATAAGCGGCCTTCACCATTCCCGGACCGCCGGTCGCCAGGATAATGTCCGCGTCCCGCATCACCATATTGGTCAGTTCCAGGCTGGGTATATCAATCCAGCCAATGATGCCCTCCGGGGCGCCAGCCTTTACCGCAGCCTCCAGCACTACCTTCGCCGCTTCAATCGTACTTTTCTTTGCGCGCGGATGTGGGCTGATGATGATCGCGTTTCTCGTCTTCAGCGAAATCAGAGTTTTGAAAATCGCTGTCGAGGTCGGATTGGTGGTTGGAATGACCGCGGCAATCAGGCCGATCGGCTCTGCAATTTTTTTGATACCATAGGTTTTATCCTCTTCGATCACACCACAGGTTTTTGTGTTTTTGTAAGCATTGTAGATATATTCAGAAGCGTAATGATTCTTGATTACTTTGTCCTCGACAACACCCATACCGGTCTCTTCCACTGCCATTTTTGCAAGTGGGATGCGGGCTTTGTCTGCGGCGGTAGCAGCAGCCTTAAAGATCTGATCGACCTGCGCTTGTGTATAGGTCGCGAAAATCTTCTGTGCCTCTTTCATGGCCGCCATCTTCGCTTCCAGGGCTTCCGCCGTGTCAATGATGTTTGGAATGGTTACGTCTGTGTTCGCCATTGGAAATCCTCCTTTGAACTACTCGAAAATCAGCTTCGGTTTCATATCGGTTAAATTCTTACTAAGATGTTGATAAAAAATTAACGTTAAATTTTTATCAATCTATGTGTATTATATTCCTCTCTACGTGATTCGTCAAGGCTGAATATCTCATAAAATATTCCGAGGAAATGCTGCTATTTGAGAAGTTTTGACCAGAATTTTTTTCACAACTTATTCCATCACATCAATCTGGCAGCTTTTCATAACGGAAAGTGTTGCTTCCTGCATGGCCGGAGTGGTAGCCGCGCAAAGGGAACGCCGGATCACGATCCGGGTCTCCGGAAAGGCAGCTTTTAATACCAATGCGTTGGAAACAACACAGATATCTGTGCAGACTCCTGTCAGTTCGATTTCATCTTCCGCTTTTCCAAACGGGGCATCTTTATATAAGTCATCGAAAACCTTTTTCCAACCGGTATACCCAAAAGACGGCTTACAGATATGCAAGCATTCTTCCTCTTCCAGTTCCTTAACCACTTCCCATCCTGGCGTTCCATGAATACAATGCTTTACCGGCAGACGAATTCCTTCTTGCGTCTCCAGGTAATCCTCCTGGTGCGTATCCTGGGTAAAAATAACAGTATCTTCATTCGAACGGTATATATCAATTTCTTTTCGGATTTCGCTTACAATCAACCGCGCCTCTGCTGTGCCCAATGCTCCAGAAACAAAATCATTCTGCATATCAACTACGATTAAAACCTTCCTCATGCTTTTTACCTCCTGGTATTCATTGCCTGTGTTATTTACACGATTTCCTGTCAGTATCTCCTGTCAGAAAAAACATTTTCCCTTTAGGAAACGATCTGTCCATCGTCTTCCCAGTCTTTGCAGACGTCTACCCATTCTTTATATCCGGAATGTTCTTCCAGTTCGCCCATAGACAGTCTTACCGCACTATGTCCGCTTCCTGCCGCAGGGTAGACAAACGCAAAACGCTTGAGTGAAACATCAAGGTAAACGGTCACATCCGGGTTGACCGCAAATGGGCAGACACCGCCTGGGGCATGGCCAACCGCATCTTCCACCTGCTCTGCCGGTATCATTTTTGCCTTCTGGTGAAAGGTATTTTTATATTTCCTGTTATCAATTCTGGCATCTCCGGCTGTAACGATCAGTATCGGTTTTTCCTCTAGAAACAATGACATGGTTTTTGCGATCTGCTTCGGCTCACAGCCGATTGCGTTTGCAGCCTCCCAAACGGTGGCACTGGATTTTTCAGGTACTATGATACGTTCTCCCAAACCTACAGTGTCAAAGTATCGTTGTACTTTTTCAAAAGACATTTTTATCATCCTCTCAGTCCAATTCTACGCTGCATCATCAGATATCTCTTCCTTATTATACTTGTAAGGCTTTACGTGTCAACAAAAACACAGCCTGTTTTTTTACTCATTTTTTTAATTATTTTAAATTTTCCGCTTTGACAATTTTTAGCTAAAAATGATATAATACTACCATATCAGGTACCGTATGTCCATAAATATCCATAAATCTGGTACTTGTATATCTCTGTTCAGGCTCGTGCCGCAACAGGCATTTTGGCGTTTCAGTCAGACAAGGAGGTGGATAGTGATGAAAAGAGTAAAGGCAGCCTGTATATGCCAGACATTACATTTTATGCTGAAAGAAGATCTGGAGCACAGTTACGCGGTAAAGATGGTGCAGGAAGAAGTAGCGCAGTATAAAAGAGGTCTTGATCGGAACCAGACAAAGTATAAGATCATCGAGGAAAACGAACAGCCAGATGGATCTATTATGCTCAAGGTGATCAAACAGTACAACAACAGCCCGGTTGGAGATTATCTCGACTGAGTCTGTAACACAATTCAGGACCGCATTGCATTGTGTGTGAAAAGCCCACGGACCTTTTGTCCGTGGGTTTTTATGCGCAGGGGAAAATCCCCTACTCGATTTTCAGTTTTTGAGGCTTTCCTCCAACCGTGCCAATCCCTCGCGTACCATAGAGCTTGGGCAGGCTACATTCATGCGAAGGAAGCCTTCCCCGTTTCTGCCGTATTGACTGCCGGAACAAAGATACAATCCTGATTTCTCCCGGATTCGATGTGCCAGATCCGGATTTTCTCCTGGGATGCCTGGTATCGCACGACCGTCCATCCATATCAGATACGTTGCCTGCGACGGTACAACCGTCAGCTGAGGGATATGCTTCTCTACGTATTCCGCGACTGTTTTTTTATTCTGTTCAATATATACACGCAGCTCATCAAGCCACGCACCGCCTTTTGTGAAAGCAGCAATTGCGGCGTCTACCGCAAACGCGTTCGGCTCTCCCACTTCATCCGTGTTCAGTCCCCTCCAGACCTTGTGCCGCAGTGTCTCATTCGGTACCGCGACAGCCGCAGTCTGCAGACCGGCCAGATTAAAGGTTTTTGTCGGCGCAATACAGGTCACACTGTTCTCGAGGCAGGCTTCTGAAACAGAAGCAAAAGGAATATAATCGCATCCCGGCGCCGTGATATCGCAGTGAATCTCATCGGCAATGACAATGACATGATATTTCCGGCAGAGCTCACCGATTTTTGCGAGCGTTTCTCTGTCCCAGATGTTGCCGGTGGGATTCTGCGGGTTACACAGAATCATCAGGGTTGTCTGGGGATCGGCAAGCTTTTCTTCCAGGTCAGCAAAATCCATGCTGTATGTTTTTCCATCGTATTTCAATGGATTTTCCAGCACCTGGCGTCCGTTGTTAAGGATGGAATTGAAAAAAATATTATAAGTCGGCGTTTGCAGCACCACCTTCTCCGCCGGTGTAGTCAGCTTCCGCACCATACTGGAGATGGCCGGAACAATACCGGTACAAAAGACCAGCCAGTCTTTTTGCATCCGGAAGGAATGGCGGCTCTCCCACCAGTCCACGTAAGCCTGATACCAGGTATCCGGAATATACGTATATCCAAATACACCGTGTGCCGCCCGCGCTTCGATCGCGGCGCGGATTTCCGGCGCCGCCGCGAAATCCATATCCGCCACCCACATGGGCAGCTCGTTCTCTTTTACATCCCATTTTTCAGAGAAGTTGTTTTTCCGGTTAATCGGAGTGTCAAAATCATAAATCATATCGTTTTCTCCATTTTTTAACTGTTCGTCTCATTGTTTGCAGATAATCGTCGTCTTTTCGGGATCAATCTTATCCCGTTCCATAATCAGTTCCCCGATGGACTCTGCACGGATTACGCCGCCGGACGGGTTGAGCACACTGTCGATAGGACTGTCGATCTCGGCATCTACGGTTGAGTATTCAAAAGCCAGTGTGGTATTGATCAGCTTACAATTTTTCATCACAAGGTTATCAATGTAGCACATCCCCTGCAGACTCTCAATCGTACAGTTGATAAGCGTCAGGTTCTTTGCATTCCAGCCCAGATATTCTCCGGAAATGAAGGTATCGTACACGGTGATGTTTTCACTGTTCCAGAACGAGTCCTTCGAGAGCAGGCGCGAATTACGGATTTCTACATTTTTTGCGCCGTCAAAGGAATAATTTCCATAGAGCGTGAATTTATCAATAGCCATGTTTTCGCAGTTCATGGCAAAATAGTCGCCCTTTGCCATTACCTGTTCCATCCGTACATTCTTACAGCTCCAGAGTGTTTCCACCGCGTTCGGGAAAGAGACATTCCGCAGGGTAAGGTCGTCACAACGGCGGAAATTTTTAGGAGCCTCGATCGCGGAATCCTCCACTGTGATATGATCTGTATACCACACACCGGCGCGTCCCATCTCAAGCCCGGTACTGTGTTTGACCAAAATATTTTTAGCGTACCAGAGCGGATACTTCCACTTGAACATGCAGCCGTCCAGCTCGATATTCCGGCTTTCCTTCAGAGGGGATTCTCCATCGTCAAAAATTGTGTCAGTAATTTTCAGATCATGCCCCTGAAAAAGAGCCCTCTCTCCGGTCAGGAATTTCTGATGTATTTGTGTTTTTTCTTCCATTATAATAGAACCTCCCTGTTTTACGCGGATGGGGAACACGATTTCTTCCCATTCGTTGCATTTTTAGTTAATCAGTTCGTGAACGTGTGCGATGCACACTTTTTTATCCAATAGCAAATGAATCCGGTCATCTGCCGTCTAGCTTCTCCATATGCGACTGGAGCATATATAACTCATAGTAACGCCCCTGCGCGTCGATCAGCTCCTGATGTGTTCCTCTCTCAAGAATCTCTCCGTGAGAAAGCACAAAAATCTGGTCGGCATGACGGACGGTTGAAAGACGGTGCGCCACGATGAGCATGGTTCCGATGGAGCGCATACGCTCTAAGGAATCCTGTATCAGAATTTCTGTCTCGGTATCAATGTTCGCAGTCGCCTCATCCAGAATCATGACTGACGGATGATGAAGGATGGTGCGGGCAAAGGACAAAAGCTGGCGCTGCCCGGCGGAGAAATTACTGCCCCGCTCGCGCACCTCTTCATCCAGCCCATGCTCCAGGCGATTGATAAAGCCATCCGCGTTTACATAGCGGCAGACATCCATGATTTCTTCATCCGATACATTTCTATCATCAGAAATCACCGCCGCTTTCACACGTTCCTTATCCGTAGAAGCAGTCGCTTTGTTTTTCTCAACGGATAAAGCGGATGCAGTATCGCCCAGCACGATATTACTGCGAATGGTACCAGAAAATAGAAACACATCCTGAAGCATCTGTCCAATCTGGTGGCGCAGGCAATCCGTTTTGATTTTCCGGATGTCCATTCCGTCAATGAGAATTTCGCCCTTCTGGAACTCATAGTTTCGCGTGAGCAATGCCAGAATCGTTGTCTTACCGGAACCGGTCGCACCGACAAAAGCTGCTGTTTCTCCTGCTTTAACGTGGAAAGAAACACCTTTCAGTACCCATTCACCGGGAATGTAGGCGAACCATACGTCTTTGAACTCAATCTCCCCGCGAAGCCTGGGAACCTCAATTGCATCCTCAGCATCGGTCATTTCCAACGGCAGATCCAAAAGCGAAAAAACTTTCTCTGCGGACGCGAAAGCCGACTGCAGCCAGTTGAACTGTTCCGCCAGGTTCTGGATCGGATCGAAAAATTTGGAAATGTACATATAAAAGGAAACAATTGTTCCGCTGGTCAATGTCTGGCCGAAAAACGTGGTATCCTTAAGATATCCTTTCCCGCCCAGATACAGCAGGCAGAGCACTGAACTGATATAAAGCATATAAATCAGAGGCCGGAAAATTCCGAATACAAATACCTGCTCTCCTCTGGCGCGCCCGAGCGCCTTACTTTTTGCGGAAAATTCTTTATTTTTTACCTCTTCCCGGTTGAAAATCTGTGTGACCTTAATGCCGGAAAGGTTTTCGGAAAGCCAGGTATTGATATCAGTAGTACAGTCCTTCACCTTGCGGTATGCGCGCCGCGAAAATTTCTGAAAGATGACAGTGAACAGCACGATAAATGGTACGAAACAGAGTACCATCAGGGTCAGTTCATAATTCAGCACCAGCATCGCGGCGAGCACGCCTACAATGACGAAGCAGTTTTTTAAAAGCCGTGCCAGAAGGCTGGTGAACATCAGCGAAATTGCGTTGGTATCATTTGTCACACGAGTCACCAGCTTGCCGACCGGAATCTCAGTCAGCTGCGCATGCGAAAACGCTTCAATGTGCGTAAACAGTTCCTCCCTCATGCGGGAGATAATCCGCTGCCCAACCTTCTGCAAAATTATCGCCTGGAAATACGAGCACACCATAGAAACCACGAGAATCATCGCGTAGACCGCTACATAGCCAAACAGTGGCTGTAAGGTAAAATCGCCCGCTACCAGGTTCTCGATTCTTCCTACAATCAGCGGAGAGAGAATATCATAGGCGATGGAAAACAGCATCAGGAACAATACCAGCAGGAACTGTTTCCAGTACGGCTTCGCGTACAGAAGCAGCCGCTTTAATATCACGCTGTCCTTCATATGACGCTCAAACCCCATGGATTCTTTTTTATCTTTTACCAGCACGTAAGCCAGGATGAGCATCGCGCTGATTGTGCCGATGATCGCGCCCACCAGCAAAAGGGGAAAATATTCACGCATGGCGGCTCCTCCTCTCAGACCCGGACGGATTCTCAGATGTCTTGTCGGACATTTCTGCTTCCAGCCTCTGCAAGTCTACCATTTTCCGGTACGCTTCACAGGTTTTATATAATTCCTCATGAGAACCTACCGCACCCAAACAGCCATCCTCCAGAAAGATAATTTTATCCATCGTCTCCACGGTCGAAATTCGGTGCGCGATCAGAATGGTCGTCTTTCCAGTCCGTTCCTTTAAATGGTCAAGAATCACGCGTTCTGTCCCTGTATCGACCGCAGACACCGAGTCATCCAGAATCAGGATCGGAGCGTCCTTCATCAGGGCGCGGGCAATGGAAATACGCTGCTTCTGTCCGCCGGAAACCGTCACGCCGCGTTCCCCGAGGATGGTCTCATAACCGTCCGTAAACCCGGAAATATCCCCATCGACATCTGCCGCAACCGCCGCAGAGCGGATTCTTGCAGCCAGACTGCCTGTATCGTGTCTTTCTGTGTTAGCCTTTGGCCGCATTTCGCGATCAGCCTCAGCCTGGTCAGATTCTGTCCATATCCCTTTGTCAACAGCAAATGAAATATTATTCGCGATTGTATCGGAGAATAAGAAGTTATCCTGCGGCACATATGCGCAGCCGTCCCGCAGCGAATAGATGGAAATGGAATTTACATCATGTCCATCTACGAATAAGGTGCCGTCTTTTACATTATATGTACGCAAAATCAGATCTACCATGTTAACTTCCTGAGATTTTACGCCTAAAAACATCTTTTCCTTGCCTCAAAGCC
>JAJBUL010000268.1 GCA_020860365.1 Clostridiales bacterium
GTTGTGTTGTTTCAAGATGTCCCTTTCCGATTTCGGGGAATTCCCTTTCCGATTTCAGGTAATTTCATTATACGCTATACACCTACAGAACCCGATGTCCTACAGCCAGGCGATTGATGGGATCATTCTGACACCCTGTGTCTTTCTATCGAGCATTACAGCCACGGCTGCCGACTAGGTTCCTTTGGCTTTCTCTTCTTTCATTTTTTCATAGATCTCCGTCCGGATTTCCGGATGCTTTTTAATAAATTTAATCATGGCATCTGTGCACGGACAGTCTTTTGCAGTCTCGTCTCCGTACAGGATCCAGTCCGCTCCTATTCCAAGCGCCTCCTCTATCTTTTTGGCATACCGGATTGTCAGCTGCCGTTTTCCGGTCATCACATCACTTAACATCGACAGCGAAGTATGAGTCTGTCTGCTGAATTCCCTCTGTGACAGGCCACTCTCTTTGTATGCCTGTCTTAGTCTTTTTCGTCTCGCCAGACTGTTCTCCTCCTGCGGAATTCCATCGTCATCGCCATCCCGCAGCCATTCCTCGCTTACCCTGTATTCCCGACAGATCCTGCCGCGGACCTCGTCACTGACCGGTGTAAGCCCTTCCTCGACCCGGACTATCTGTTGATAGGTATATCCGATCTTTGCTCCAAACTCTGTCCGTCTGAGACCAAGACTTTCACGAAGCTGCTTTATGCGTTCCCGTTCAGATTTTATATTTTCTTCATCATTTTTTATGTGGTCTTCCTCTGTTTTGTATTTTGGATAATTCTTATTTACAGAATTTTCTTCCATTTTTAATCATTCTTTCTGAAATATCATATATTGTTTATTATATTTTACTTCAGTTTAATTGACTTCTCTCTTATGGATTCTTATAATCCGGAACCGTAGACTCGTTATTTATATTTTTCATATACGCGAATCTATGCTGGAAAGCCTCTTTTCTGTCTGCATACCGTTGCAGACAACGGGGCCGGAAGCAAACCATCCAACATACAAAGGAGGATATTTACAATGGGTAAAAAAACTTTAGGTCCCGCCGTCCCTGCGCGGGACAAACCAGATCCTGATGCTACACACCACACTAAATATCCTGCTGCGCTGCGGCAGGATACATCAGCACACCCCGACAATAATGGCACTTATGATGTCCTCGCGGATGAATACGCGGATCTTCTGCCTTTCTCAGGCGGTGATGATTCAGGGGAATTATCTGGCGGCCGCTTCCAGCAGCAGAATGCAGTTTCCCCTTCTGGTGAAAAACTGCTGCCGCCTCACCATGTGCTCGTCAAGTGCCATCTATACGATAATCCTGAAAAATGCAGGCTTTGGGATAAGTATCAGAACCTTAAGGTTGCCGAAGAAGAGGCTGCTGAGTTTACCCGTAACAGCTGGCTCGAAACCGCCTGGCTCTATAACCGTGTACACCAGCTTGAAGCCATACTGAAAGACAACGGGATTCCACTTCCTCCCGAAGAGGATTGGCCTTTTGAAGGGCACAGCATAAACCCGTGACCAGATATTTTTTCTGATCACTCATTCATAACCAGGAGGTAAATACTTATGGCCAGACACATCAGTGCCAACCGTCTCTTCGAGCTTCCGCCCGATGTAAAGATCCTGTCGAGTGTGGAACACCCCAGTCATGAACGGATTGACCTAACCGTTGAATTTCCCCCGCAAGAGTGGATATGCCCGAAATACGGCTCCCGCCACTGCTGGATCAAGGACTCGGGTAAGACCCGGACAGTCCGTCATCTTCCCGCAGCGAACCGTTCCGTATTCATCAGTTATAAGCATCGACGCTATTTCTGTAATGACTGTCACGCTACATACTACGAATCCGTTGACTGGATCAGCGACCAGTTCCTGATGACCAATGCTCTTCTGGCGGACATCTGCCTTCAGCTGACCGATATGGTTTCCATCCGCGACATTGTGAAAAGAGAGCTTGTAACACCAGCCATCGTGAACGATGTTTTAAACATGATCTCCATCGGCCGCCCTGATACACTCCCTGAAGTCCTCTGTGTAGATGAATTCAAGGGAAATGCCGGCGTATGGAATCCGGAAACGCATCGGTGGGATACAAACAAATTTCTCTGTAATCTCACTGACGGAAACTCCGGTGTCCTGATTGATGTCCTCCCTGTCATTAAGGGCGAATATCTGATCAGCTATTTCAAGAAGTTTTCCCTTGAGGAACGCAGAAAAGTCAAGTTCTTCTGCTGCGACATGCATTCTGGATTCATGTATGTTGCAAAGGAATGTTTCCCAAACGCACTCATCTGCATTGATCTGTTTCATGTAGTCAATCGCCTGAACGATGCCATGGATCAGATCCGCCGCCGCACCCAGCATGAACTCAACGAGCAAAAATCGGCTTCTTCCGAGGAGAACTATAAGCTCCTCAAACATTCCGCTTATATCCTCAAGACCAAAGAAACCAACAAGGCAAAGCTTTGGGGCATTAAGCAGGATGAGCGTCAGGAACGCCTGGATCAGATCCTGGAGTCTTTCCCTGATATCAGCGAGATGTATGACCGGCTTCAGGAGTTTCTCGTGATCATTGACGAGAAGTCTTATGTTATCCAACGTATGGAGTTTGGCAACTGGCTGAACCGTACTGCTTCTTCGGAAGTCCCAGAAATCAGATCGGCATCCGCCACACTTCGCCATTGGCGCGGTTATATCCAGAACGGATGGAAATATGACCATTCGTCAGATTATTGTCCATACTGTACCCCTTTCATAAGATTAAAGCCTGTTTCAACTGGTTACGGTTTATATAAATACTCATTCCTGTCGGAGACAAGCACCCGGTCTGTTTCTTCTATTATAATAGTGCCTCTCCCGATTTTTTTGAGCATCCTATCTGCCTTCATTCCCATACGGGCTGCTTTTTCCCGTGCGGTAAGGTAGCCGAGTGCCAGATATTTTTCTTTTTTGCTTGGGAAAACATAAAACCGCATCAGGTTCCGCACAATATCAACATTAAACGGCTTCCCTGTACCACTTTTATGTCCCTCTTCATTGAGAATCGATACAAGTTCCTTCATCGTATAATTAGCCGACTCACTGCGGAGGAATTCTATCACCCCGCTGGATGTCTCCCATTCCTTATACGCCGGAAGCGGATTTTCCACCTCTGTCTGGCAGGTTGTCCCGCCACGGAACCTGATCTGCACCAGTGTTGTCTCTTCCTGCTTCACTAAAGTCACGTCCTCTATCAGGTACCTGACGATCCTCTTTTTGTCTTCCGCTTTCAGCCTGGGGTTATCCCAGACATCCGCAAAATTTTCTGTAAGGTTCGATACTTTTTCTTCCAGATCGCCGTCCGCAACTATGACGTTCCGGGCAAGTTCTTTCTCGTACTCTGCTTCCGCTTCCTGCAGCTGCGCCAACCGCACGTTCCACGCAGATTCTAATTCCAGGGCCACAAGGCGGTTATCCGGGTCTACGCTGAGGAACCTCCTGCGGGCAAGGTCTGCTTCATACCTCGCTTTCTCTACCTTCAGCCGAAAATACCGCACCTGTTCGTCGGTTCTCCCATTTTTTGTAGGTGATATTGCCGTTTTCGTTGGTGTTTCACCCACATATCCGTAAGT
>JAJBUL010000208.1 GCA_020860365.1 Clostridiales bacterium
CGAAAATAGGGAATTTTCTTTCCGATTTTGGGGATTTCCTCTTGACAAAATACAGTCATCTCCTTATTGACGGTCATGAACGCTTTCCAGTCTTTTACCTGATACTTATCCTCTTCTTCCGCCATCACGGCCGGTACCGTAACGATCCCGGACAGCGCCATTGTGGCAGCTCCGGCCATGGAACCCTTCAGAAAATCTCTTCTTGTTATTTTTTCCATTGTCTGTTTCCTCTCTTCCTGTTTGCTGATGCCCTGTTTTCCAGAAAATTTCATTTACCAGATGTTTTCCTGATGTTTGTTTTCTGGCCCTTGTTTGCTTTGTTTCTGTGCTTTGTTTTTGAGATAACTTTTTGTGATTCGTTTACTGGTTTCTTCTTTGCATAATTAACAGTTTCTTGGTACATTACAACGATCGATCATTCCTATGTAACCGGTTTCGTTTATTGTATCACTGCGGTGAAGTGCTGTCAATCAATTTTTTCATTGACGGGACATATTTTTTTGTACTATAATGGGATTGATCAATGAGTCAAAGGAAGGATTTTTATGAAAAAAGCAACGAAAAAGGATCAGTTTTTCAAAAAGTACTGTTCATTCCGCTTTATTCGTCCAATTTTATATAAAGTTTTCTCTCATTTTATCGTTGGATTGCTGCTTGCCTATTTGTGGAATCGGTTTTCCAACGCAGCCGGGCTCTTCACCATGCAGTCGTTTGTTTTTCAGATCATCGGCATCCTGTATGGCCTTATCGCCTGGTTTTCGTTTCTGGGCCTGGATGGCATGCGCCCCTTCGACCGCATTTTCTCCCGTCCCCAGAATTCCCGGAAGAAGTCATCCAGTCCGGATCTGATTGACTTTATCGATGAAAAAGTAACGCCCTTTGATGAGCTGGAGCCGGATGAGCGCTCCTTTACTTCCCTGGCAGCCAATCTGATCTGCTGTGCCCTGTTTCTTGGCCTTTCCGTCCTGGCCGCATAGGTTCTCCCCTGCGGCCAGTTTCTTCCATCACTGCCCCGCATCCGGCAGCTTTTCTTATTCTGTGATTCTCGCTCACACACGCCATTACAGGTCACACCATGGCCAGATTTACGTTATCTTAACCACTACAGGTGTGACCTGTAACGGCGTCCGGCGCAGCTATTCTCCTATAATATCCCGGAATACCCGCAGTGCGTTTTTCCAGCAGATCTTCTCGACCTCTTCTGCCGTAAACGCCTTTTCCAGGGCCTGGACAATCTTCTGCGTGCCGCTGTAATCGCCCCACTCCAGCACATTGTGCATTCCGTCATAGTCGGAGCCCATGGCGAGGGTATCAATTCCTGCCACATTCTTCATGTGCTTCAGATGCGCGACCACCTCTTCAATCGACGTCCTGTTATCGCTGTCCGCGCCGGTGAAATCATGCAGGAATCTGGATAGATAATTAATGCCGCAGACGCCTCCCTTATTGGCAAGTGCCCTCAGCTGCTCATCCGTGAGGTTCCGGCTGTGATTGCACAGCCCCCGGCAGCAGGAGTGAGACGCAATAAAAGGCTTTGTCGTCGTCTTTTCCACATCCCAGAAACCACCCTCCGAGAGGTGTGATACATCCACCGCAATCCCCAGCTCATTCATTCTCCGAACGGCCTTAATTCCAAAGGGCTTCAGCCCTCTCGCGTGCAGGGCAGGATCCGGAGATTGCGGATAACCCAGGGAATTCTCAAAATTCCAGGTCAGAGACACCATGCGCACACCGCGCCTGTAATAGTCGTCCACATTCTCAATTTTTCCGTCCAGCGTCACGCCATCCTCCACCGTCAGGATCGAGCTCATCTTGCCAGCAGCATAATTCTTTTCCACATCAGCCGCTGTGTACGCCGGCAGAATCGTTTCCTTATTCAGCTCCATTTCCCGCAGGTATCCGGCGTAAGCTTTATCAAAGTATTCCGCCGGCTCCTCCGTAATGCCATGCTTCGCCCCGGATCCGTTGCTGGGGACAAAAATGGCAAAGCACTGTGCCATACACTCTCCCTGCTGCAGCTTTTTCAGGTTGATATGGCAGTTTTCCATCTCACTCAGATGCTCTCCCGCATAAAAGTGCATAATCGTATCGCAATGAAGATCTATAATCTGCATTTCGTCTTCCTTCTTCCTTCTTTTGTAGCCTTCCAGGCAATTGTCTTCTTTCGCAACCGTTCTGTACGGTTACCTTCTTTCTTTCATCCACGGTTTCTTCCTTCACAGGAGAGTTTTCCTTCCGGCAATGCCTCTCTTGTCTGTAAAACGGTTTTCCCTGCCCCGTCTACAGTCTCCCGCACACGGTCACTTTCCTGCACAGGCTGCCTGCATCCGATCCAGCGCTTCCTTAAGCTGAGAGCGCGGACACGCGAAATTGAGTCTTACAAACCCCGGCGCGCCGAACTCCTTCCCATCATTGGTATAAACGCCCGCCTTCTCCCGGAAGAAGGAAAAGGGATCCTCTACTCCCAGGCCAGTGCAGTCAATCCAGGCCAGATAGGTGGCCTGATTGTGATTTACAGAAATCCCGTCTATGTCCGCAATCCGGCGCTCCATGTAGTCGCGGTTGGCACGCAGATAATCCACCAGCTCCCGCTTCCACTCTCTGCACGAACCGTCATAAGCTTTCACCAGAGCCGCCGCGCTCAGCGTTGGTCCTCTTCCTATAGAGCCGTGGCAGCATTCCATGACACGCCGACGCAGTTCTGGATCCGGAATAATGGCAAAGGCCAGGGGAATCCTTGGGATATTGCAGGTTTTTGCCGCACTCGACGTCGTGACCGTATTGATCTTCGCGTCCTCACTAAGCGAAAACAGAGGCACGTGTTCTCCCTCAAATACCAGCTCACAGTGGATCTCGTCCGACACCAGAGTAAGCTCATGCCGTCTGCAAAAAGCAACCAGCGCTGACAATTCTTCTCTGGTAAAAACCCGTCCTACCGGATTATGGGGATTGCAAAGCACAAAGCTTTTCAAATCCGGGGTAACCGCCCGCTCCATCGCTTCAAAATCAAACGTATAACTGCCATTTTCCACTCTCATCGGCACCTCAGTGACCGGCAGCCCGGTCTCTTCCGGAACCTTTCGGATATGCCCATACATCGGCGTGCAATACATCATCCGGCCGCCTGCCGTCTGTACCGCCAGGCTCACGGTTGGCATCACGCTTGGAGTGGCAATGATCCAGTCCTTTTCAATCTCGCAGCCGTAAGTATCCTTATAATGCTGAATCACCACCGACATCGCGTTCTGCGCGGCTTTGTCGTATCCGAAAAACGGATGCTCCAGTCTTGCGCGGATCCCATCCAGAATCGGTTCCGGAACCGCCAGATCCATATCCGCGATCCACATCGGGATCTCGCCCTCCCGGCAAACCGACCATTTTATAGCGTCTGTCTTTGATCTGTCATATACTTTATCAAAATCCGTCATTTAAACACTCCTTTCGCTGTCCCATCTTCTCACTCACAAACCAACTGTATAAATCCTGGCGTGAACCTTTCTCCGGGGCTTTATTCCCATGCCAGGGCGCCCATCGGATCCCACGGAGAGAGTACGATCGGCTCTGCCTGATACGCATCCAGGATATCGGCAGAAAGGTACTTTTTATTTACCACCACCTGATACATATACTCGTCGAACCACGCGTCTGTCATCAGGAACATCCCTTTCTCGCCCTTTTCGTCTCCCCAGCTGTTCTCTACACACCAGCGAACCGGTTTCCCCGCAGCGTCCAGATCCACGCCCTGGAACACCATCGCGTGATTCATGGCACTGTGACCATAATTGAGCCGATCCGCCTTATTCATATGGAACTGCGTACCCATAAGTGTCTCATAATCATAAACATTCAGATCCATCAGGCCATTGGGGCGGTCACTGTACTTGGATACATCACTTCCAAACCAGACCGGCTCGCCGTCTTTCAGCTGCGCAATCGCCGCCTTTTTCAGCTCCTCAATGGGCACGTTTACATAGCGCACGGGGTCTCCTCCCACTACATTGCCGAGGAATTTCACTGTATAGCTTTTCAGATAAGGCTTGTCCGCAGTCGGAGCATGAATCAGACTGATGTATTCGCTCAAATCTACATCCACATATTTTTCATAAAAGCACTTCGGGGTCAGCCCGCTGTCACAGATATATCTGCCGTCTTTCGTGCGCACACAGAAATCAAAGGTTTCCGGCGGCGTTCCCAGGCAGATGCAGAGCATGCGGTAAACCTCGCACAACATCTCTTCCTTCATTGCCTGGAGTTCTTTCGCGTCCTTTCCTTCCGCTGCCGCAGCGCGCAGAAGCGCGGCGTCATGGCGAAGTTTGCCTGTGAGAGCGCTGTCCATCTCCTTGCTGTCCGAAGAGCAGGCGCTTTCCGGCATCGCGCTCTTCGGCACAACCCCATACTTCTGAATCAGGGCGCTCACCATATCCCACTGCCCACCGTCCTGAACGGGCGGCCGCAGCAGATGGTCTAAGATACGGCTTCCGGTCGCTTCCTCCGTCGTCGCCAGGATATTATCATAAAAATAATTGGCCTTTTCCAGCTTGTCATAAAAGAAGGTGTAATTCTGGCTCAGTTCAAACTGATCCAGATTCAGTCTGTGAATCACCTGATACCGCAGGCAGTTTAAAGCCGCAAACATCCAGCAGCGTCCGCTGTGCATCTGATTCGCCACGCCGTGCTGATCCAGATGAACGGAGTACTGATGCACTGCCGGCGTCGGCGCCTGCCAGCGCTTTGCTGCCGCGGCGACGCCGTTCGCTGTCACGGCATTCATCGCGGTAATATTCATGCGGGACGCGTGAAAATTCTGATCAAACTGCTCTAAATCTGTATAAGAAATGTTCTGTTTCATCGTCTTTTGTTCTCCTTTGCATCAGATGTTGATCTGCCATTTGTCAAGTGCGGTTGCCTCCTCGCCGTCATACACCGCAAGTACATCCTCCGGCACGTGTTTCCGGTTGATAATCACCTGGTACGTATATTTATCAAACCAGCTGTCCGTCATCGTGAACATGCCTTTCTTTCCGACGTCTGGTCCCCAGCTGTTCTCCACCCGCCAGGAAACCGTTTTCCCTTTCTCGTCTATGTCTACGCCCTTTAGAACCATAGCATGACTCATCTGGGCCTCCGCATAGGCAAACCGATCCTCACGCGTCATAGCAAGGCTGATCCCAAAAAGCCCTTCATAATCGAAGATCTCATCATCCAGAATACCGTTATCCCGCAGACTGCACTTTCCTACGTCACAGCCAAACCAGACCGGCTCGCCGTCCTCAAGCTGCGCGACCACCGTCTTTTTCAGCATCTCCACCGGTACTGACACATAGCTGATGGGTTTGCCTTCGATCACGTCTCCCGCATCCGGATAAAAATACTTTTTCAGTTCTCTGCCATTCGAAGACCCCGCAGTCAGATTCACATACTGCTCCAGGTCCACGCCGACATATTTCTCGTAAAACGCCAGCGGAGTAATCCCTCTGTCACAAATGAAATTTCCATCCTTATCTCTGACCTTAAAATCAAAGGTTTTTACCGGTTCCCCATAGCAGATACAGTACATGCGATAGATGGTATTCATCATCTGAGTCTTATCCTCCCGCAGCTGCTCCACTGTTTTTCCGGCACGGTATCCTTCCCGCAGATCACGTGCGAATTCGCGAAGCTTTTCCTGTACCACAGGAGCCATCGACCGGCTTTCCTCCGTAGAGACCGCCTCCGGCTGCGCGTCCGCCGGTACCACACCGTATTTCTGAACCAGACTCACAAACATTTCCCATTCGCCGCCGTCACTGCGCACACTCTGCATCAGAGACATTACCATGCGGCTGTCCGCCGGTTCTTCTATGTACTTGATCACGCCTTCCAGGAAAAAATTCGCCTTCTCAAGCTTATCATAAAACATCAGATAGCTTCCGGAAAAAGCAAACTCACTCAGGTTCAGCTTTTTTATCACCCGATCCCGGAGAAAATTGTGTCCCGCAAACATCCAGCAGCGTCCGCTCTGCTTCTGCCATGTGATTCCGTTCTGATCCAGGCTCACAGAATATTCATGGCTGGCATTGCGAAATGCCTCATACCTTCTGGCCGACTTGTTGAGTCCGTTCGCAGTCACGGTATTCATAGCCAGAACATTTGCCGGATTCTTTTGGAAATCAGCAGCAAATCTCTTCAATTCTTCCTGCGTAATACAGCTACTTACTCTTTCGTCCATAAAAATACTCCTTATCCTTTCCATTCCTGTCCCTGTGTCTTAATTGTTGTGAAACCGGTTCCTTATTATGCTATTAATCTACCACATACCCCTTTATCTGTCAATCTCATTTTTCGCGCCATAATCCGTTCAAAAATATGTTTTTGGCTGAAAAACACATTCCCCATTGACAAGCGAATACCACAGCATTATAATGCGCTTAAACTAATACCACAGTACTACTTCGGGGTGACATATGAAGCAAGATTTGATTATTTATCACGGTTCTCAGCAGATCGTTGAAGTGCCGAAATTTGGTATAGGAAAAAAGTACAATGATTACGGGCAGGGCTTTTATTGCACAGAAAGTATAGAGCTTGCAAAGGAATGGGCATGCCCGCTCAAGAATGATGGTTACTCCAACAAATACCTCCTGCACGTTGACGGAATGAATGTGATGCACCTTACAAAAGGGGAAGTTAATATCCTGAACTGGCTTGCCATTTTGCTTAAACATAGAAAGTTTGACATCACTTCTCCCATTGGAAACAATGCAAGAGACTTTATTCTCTCGCGTTTTATGCCAGACACCACGAATGTTGATGTGATGATCGGCTACCGCGCAGATGATTCTTACTTTTCCTTTGCAGAAGATTTTGTGAACAACACAATCTCTCTGCGAGATTTGAACCTTGCCATGCAGCTCGGTACACTCGGAGAGCAGGTAGTCCTACTCTCTAAGCAAGCTTTCGAACAGATTGAATTTATCGAACATGAAGTAGTTGATTATCGTAAATACTACTATAAAAGAGCCAAACGAGACCAAAACGCAAGAGCCGCTTATGCCGGCAGAAAGAAAAATCTGCAGCAGCTCATAGGAGACATTTTTATTCTCGATATTATGAGGGAGGATATGAAGCATGACGACCCACGCTTACAGTCAATTATATCTGAGTAAAGCCTCCCGTGCTGTTGGCAATATGCTCTATGATGCGGTAACCGGGTTTGGAATGAACGGCACGGATTTTTTAAAACGATTTATTCAATCTGATGTTGCCAGACAATTTGAAAGCGGCAACCCGAAATACATCGCAGGAAAAAGCGGTATGGAGCTTTTCTTAGAGGTTATGGAAAAAACGACTGGTGAAAGCTACAATTCCAATCTTGTGGAAAGCTATGACAGAAGTCCTGTTTATTGGGTCGGCTGGATGCTGGCACATTATCAATGGCACTCCTGCAGAACTTTCAAAAGTATTCTCGACACAGTACCCTATGATGATCTTCTCAGTCTTTACGGAACTCTGCACGAAGCAGATATTCAGAAAAGCTATGAAGTCCTGGATGCCCATTTTACAAACAGCGAGAGCAAACTGAAAACTGCAAGAAAACGTTGTGGCTTAACACAGGAAGGACTTGCAAATGAATCCGGTGTTTCTTTAAATACCATTCGTGCTTACGAGCGTAAAAGCAAGGACTTGAATAAAGCACAGTTTGATATTGTCATGCGTCTTACAAAGGCTCTGAAGTGTGAAGTATCTGATCTGTTGGAATAAACAAAAAACCTGCTCATCACAGAGACAGTCCTGCCAGAGCGGCAACGATATGATACCGGTTACGCTTCCCCGCACAGGAAATGCGTAAACCGGTAAAGAAAAGATAGCAGGTCAGTCAATCACCACATCCCCATACTCTGCTTTCCCGTCGTTTTTCTTAACTGTATATTCTACTTTCTGCTCAAGGAACCGGACCGCCAGGACGCATCCTCCCGCCAGGAAAAACAGAACTGCATTCAAAAGACCCGACAGCGTATGGTCGCAAATGAGAAACCAGAGCAAAGCCACCAGGCCGGAGGAAGCAAGAGCGGCCGCCTCCGCGACAGTAGCTTTCATCAGTACCAGGGAAGACGTCCGGTAATCATTGATCGTCATGTCACGCCCGGTCATCAGATAATTGACCAGCCCGTAGAACACCCAGAGGTACAGTCCGCCGGCAGCCGCATGAGAGATCGCTGACAGCCAGAAGAAATTTCCCTCCGTGCGATTTTTGGCCGCCAGGAAGAAACACAGCACAGACAGAGCAAAAAACGCTGCGTAAAGAATCCGCAGGCAAACGCCCTGTTTTCTGGTCAGATTCTGTGAATGATAATCGCCGACATACACCCGGACAATTTTCTGCTTCCCGTTGGGCATTGTCTTTTTCTGCTCCGCATAGCCCTCAAAATATTTATGATAGGATTTGCTGTGCCAGGCTTCCTCTTCCATCGAGGCACGGTTATAAGACGCCGTCTTTTTCAATCGTTCCTTCAGTCGTTCCGTGATACTCATTTTGTCACCTCATAAATCAAACCTTATAAATACGCTCCGCGTTTTCATGCAGCATCTGCTTTTTTCCTTTTTCGTGACATCCGGCGCACGCGCACGCGCCAGGCCGCCGGTATGCCAAAAAGCGGGTGTCTCCATCCGTTTTTTCTTATTAAGTCAGTTGATTTCCTTCACTCTGCAGCAGGCCACGAAGTGGTCTTTTCCGACTTCCTTCAGTTCCTGCGGCTGTGAGCAGGCTTCCGTCGCATACGGGCACCTCGCCGCAAACCGGCACCCCGGCTTCGGGTTGATCGGGGAGGTGATCTCGCCGTTCAGGCGCACACGCTGCATCGGTTTAAAAATATCCGTGGACGGAATCGCGGAGAGCAGCGCGGCAGTGTACGGATGCAGGTGATTCTCGAAAATCTCCTTCGTCGGCGCTTTTTCCACCAGCTGTCCAAGATACATCACGCAGATGTGGTCGGAAATGTGCCGCACGACCGAAAGGTCATGGGTGACGAACATATAAGCCAGCCCCATCTGCTCCTGCAGGTCGATCAGCAGGTTCAGCACCTGCGCCTGGATCGACACATCCAGGGCGGATACCGGCTCGTCACAGACCACAAACTCCGGGTTCAGCGCCAGGGCGCGGGCGATCCCCACCCTCTGGCGGCGGCCGCCGTCCAGCTCATGCGGGAAGGAAGCGCGCAGCCGCTTATCGATACCTACAAGGTTCATCAGGCGCTCCGTCTCCTCCTGCAGCTCAGCTTTTGAATGGAAGCGCCCGGAGAGGCGCAGCGGCTCCTTCACCGTAGATTCTATCCTCATACGGGGATTCAGCGAAGAGTACGGATCCTGGAAAAT
The DNA here is from genome assembly GCA_020860365.1 of Clostridiales bacterium. GTDB lineage: Bacteria > Bacillota > Clostridia > Lachnospirales > Lachnospiraceae > Choladousia. The sequence goes on from JAJBUL010000208.1 coordinate 9,352, forward strand.
GATCTGCATCTTCTCACGGACCTGCTTCAGCTTTTTCCCGGTTACCGTGGTGACGTCCTCGCCGTGCAGAAGTACCTGGCCGTCCGTCGCGTCCTGGAGACGGATAATCGTCCGGCCCAGAGTTGATTTTCCACACCCGGACTCCCCTACCACGCCCAAGGTTTCCCCTCTGTTAATCGTAAAGGACACGTCATCGACCGCATGGTTCATTCCCGTAGGAACCTTAAAATATTTTTTGAGGTTTTTTACTTCAATCAGTGTTTCACCGGCCATCATGACACCTCCTTTGCGGTATTGTTGTAGCAGCAACAGAAGTGGCCTGGAGTAAGCTCCATGGCAGGTACGCTCCCGCTTTTGCATTTTTCCGTCGCGTATTTACAGCGCGGATGGAACGCGCAGCCCTCCGGCAGTCTGGTCGGATCAGGCGGCATGCCCGGAATCGGAGTCAGACGGTCCGCATGATCCGTCATGCTCGGCAGGGAAGCGAAAAGCCCCTGCGTATACGGATGGGTCGGGTGAAGGAAGATATCTGCCTTACTGCCCATCTCCACAATTTTTCCCGCGTAGATCACCGCCACATCATCGCAGGTCTGCGCGATAACGCCCAGGTCATGCGTAATCAGGATCATCGACGTACTGTATTTCTGCTTCAGTTCATTGATCAGTTCCAGTACCTGCGCCTGGATCGTCACGTCCAGTGCAGTCGTCGGCTCATCCGCCAGCAGCAGGACCGGGTTGCAGGTCAGCGCCATGGCAATCACCACACGCTGCTTCATGCCGCCGGAGAACTGGTGCGGATACTCGATGTAGCGCTCCCCCGGGATTCCCACCATTTCCAGCATTTTGACTGCTTCGTTCTTTGCTTCCTGTGTGGAATATTTATTGTGTAAAAGCAAAACCTCCACAATCTGATCCCCGACAGTCATCAGCGGATTCAGGGCGGTCATCGGATCCTGGAAGATCATGGCGATCTTCCCACCGCGAATGGTTCTCATCTCATCCTCTGAGAGGGAATTGATTTCCTTCCCCTCCAGGTAAATCTTGCCGCCGACCAGCTTTGCCGGCGGATCCGGCAGAATGCGCAGGATACTTTTCGCGATTGTCGTCTTTCCCGCGCCAGTCTCCCCTACAAGCCCAAGCGTCCTGCCTTTTTCCAGATTAAAAGAAACGCCGTTCACTGCCTTTACGGTCTTTTTGCCGGAGGTATAAATGACCTCCAGATCCTTCACGGAAAGGAAGGTATTTTTCTCACTCATGGTTCGTCTCCTCCCTTTTGATCAGCTTCGAAGCTTCGGATCCAGTGCGTCGCGCAGGCCGTCGCCCATCAGGTTAATAGAAAGGACAAAGCAGGCAATCACCAGCCCCGGGAACATAATCAGATGCGGCAGGGTCAGCATGGACGAACGCCCATCTGCGAGCATCGCACCCCACTCCGGTGTCGGCGGCTGCACGCCAAGCCCGATATAGCTTAAAGACGCCGCCATCGTAATCGTTCCGCCGATTCCCATGGTCGTTCCGACAATTGTCGGGGAAATTACATTCGGAAGGATATGCTTAAACATAATACTGGCCTTCGAGCAGTTGATCGACTGCGCCGCCTCGATATATTCTTTCGAACGCTCCCCCAGGATCTGGCCCCTGGTCATGCGGACGCCGTTCGGGACGCCGCCGATCGAAAGCGCCAGCACGGTATTAAAGAAACCAGAACCCAGCACTGTAGACACCAGGATACATAAAAGCATACCAGGGATCGAAGCCCAGACATCCATCACACGCATGATAATGGTCTCTGTCGTCTTGCCAAAATACCCCGCGATGCAGCCGATCACCACGCCGACCCCATTGCCGAACAGGGACGCACACAGGCCTAAGAGGATCGAATACTGTCCGCCGTATAGCAGACGGGAGAGCAGGTCACGGCCAAGTGCGTCTGTGCCAAACGGGTGCGCCAGTGTCGGCGGCTCCTTCAGGTGCAGCAGGTCCATGTCATTCACCCCATACGGGGCAATCACCGGTGCAAGAATACATACAATCACGATAAACGCGAAGAGGAAGGTACCAATCTTCGCACTGGGGCTTTTTACCATACGGGTAAGCGTCTCCCATAACACCGAAGTCCGCTCTGCCTCGTCCTCCCCTTTCTGTTTTTTTCCGAAACGAATCGCCATTCTCACACCTTCTTTCCTTTTGAATACTGGGCCTTAATCCGCGGGTCTACATACGCGTAAGCCAGGTCTACGAGGAGCATCGCCAATGCCGTAAAGAGCGCCAGGAACAGCACCGTACAGCGGACAATCGGATAATCCCTCTTGTTTACACCGGTCAGCATGTACATGCCTACGCCCGGGATCGAGAACACCGATTCGATTACGGCAGAGCCGGAAACGATCAGCGCCAGGCCGGAGCCAACCTGCGTGATAACAGGCATCAGCGCGTTCGGGAACATGTGCTTAAAGATGACGACGTTTTCCTTCTGCCCTTTTGCGCGGGCCGTAGTGATAAAATCTGCCCGGATGACTTCAAGCATACTCGAACGTGTCTGCCGCGCATTGTGTGCGATCCCGTTCAGGGAGCTGCAGACGATCGGCAGGATGTAGCACTGCCAGCTGTCAAAGCCGGAAGCCGGCAGGATTCCAAGCTTTACAGAAAACAGCACCACCAGCATGAGAGCCACCCAGAAGCTCGGACAGGAGATCAGGATCATCGCGATCACCATTACGAAAGAGTCCTGCCAGCGCCCTTCATGTGTCGCGGCGAAAATCCCAAGCGGGACGCCGATCAGCACCTGCAGCAGCATAGCGCCGATTCCGATGGTCAGTGTCCGCGGAAGCCGCTCCACCAGGCCGCTCCAGACCGGAACGCTAAATGACCAGGATTCGCCAAAGTCCAGCCGGATTGCGCTCCAGAGGAACTTGCCCAGCTGGACGATATATGTATCATTCAGCCCGTGAATCTCACGCCAGTGATCCAGCTCCTCCGCCGTCGCGGTCGTCCCGAGGAATACCTCCGCCGGATCGCCGGGCGTAAAATACAGGATCGTGAAAATCACGAAGGCCGCGCCGATAATGACGAAAATCATTGATATACAGCGCTTCAGTACGTATCTACCCAAAATTTATACCTCCATTTTTCGTAACCGTTCAGAACCACCCCGAAAGGACTGACTGTGGCCGACCGTTCTGAACGATTACCATCTTTTGTCAGGCCATGAACAGACCTCCGTTCACATCAATCACTGCGCCAGTGATATAACTGGCTTCCTCGCTCGCGAGGAATTCAACGGCCGGAACCACTTCCTTCGCTGTACCAAACCTGTGAAGAGGAATCTGCGCCAGCAAAGCTTCTTCCGCTTCTTTCCCGCGCGGTTCCTTTGCCTCCGCCTCAAGCGCGCCTACCGCGACACAATTTACGGTAATCCTTTTTTTCGCCAGTGACCGCGCGGCGGATCTGGTAATAGCAATGATCCCTCCTTTTGCCGCAGCGGTCGCGACTCCGCATTCATAGCCGCCTGTCCGCCCTTCAATCGTACTCATGTTGATAATGCGCGGCGCCTTACTTTTTTCCAGATACGGGATCGCCTCCCGAATCATGACAAAAGTACCGGTTACATTACTGTACAGCAAGCGGTTCCACTTTTCATCCCCGATCGCAAAATTCTCCCGGTCGTGCATCCCGGCGCCATTTATAATCACGTCCACACCGCCAAAGGCTTCTGTCGCCGCGGCGAGCGCCGCGCGCACCTCTTCCGGATTTGCCACGTCACAGCCCAGACCCAGACATCTTTCGCGGAGTTCTGGCGGAAAGCTGTCTCTCGCCTCTTCCCCTTTTTGCTTCCGGGAACTGCAGATGACTACATTCATTCCGGCTTCCAGCAGCTTTCCGGCAATCACATATCCCGTCCCAAAACCGCCGCCGCTGATCAGCGCGGTTCTTTCTTTTAATGTCAGCATGATAACCTCCTGATTTTCCATTTTACAGCAAAGCTGCGAAGCAGCCATTCTATATGCGGTCGCGCACATCAAATGACAGGGAACGGCAAATTTTTTGTCATTTCCTGATAATGCTCCACAAGCCCCGGCAGTCATACCAGGTACAGAGACGGCAGAATTCCACCGTCTCTATTTTTTTACAGACAAGGCCGTCTGACCCTCTTGCCAGCCTCAACGCAGCTGTTCCTTCTTTGTAATGGTTCCGAACAGTTACGATTTCCTGTCAGATGCGTAGGAACTTCTTCCATCGGTCATCACAGATAGAATGTGCTGCCGCCCATGGTCGCGTACTGACCTTCGCGGTAGTAAAGCTCCGCGATATCTTCGGTATATACCGTACTCTTGGTCCGGCCGCCGATCGCATAAGCATAGGCGTTCTCAATCGCGTACTCCATCAGCGCCGTCATCGTCTCATCGCTGTAGGTATTTACATTTGCCGCCGCGTTGTAGTACTCGATCAGAGTTTCATCCTCAATAAAGGTAGCCGTAATCACATCCGGAAGCTCTTTCGCGTATTCCGCATAGCTGGACTGGTGGTTCAGGAAGGAGTTGTAAGCACCGATCAGAAGCGCGCTGCCTCTCTCCTGGATCTTCAGCTCCCACGCCGTCGTGTCATGGGTAACAGAGCTGCGCAGGGAAGAATCGACGGAATTTACCTCTGATGTAACGCCGATCTGCGTAAGCAGCGCGTTCACCATCGTCGCAAGGTTCTTGGTCTCCTCATCTGTGCCGCAGACAATGCGAAGCGATTCGCCGTTGTAGCTGCTCTGTGCCAGATATTCCTTTGCAAGTTCTACATCATACGTATTAATGTAGGTCTCCGTATTTTCCCAGTCTGATACATAATCCGGGAAATAAGAGGTGCCAAGCGCATAAGCCGGCTCCATGTTTCCTACAATCGCCGACAGAGCGGAATTGTCCATTGCGTAATAAATCGCTTTTCTCAGATTCATATCGCTGGTCACTGCGTCCGGACTGTTATTGCAGTCAAGCATCAGGAACATATTGGAAAGCTCCGTGGAAACCACCAGGCCTTCGGAGTACGCGCCTCCCTCTTCAAAGGTTGAGAGTGTATCAGAAGCCACACTGTCAGAGAAATCCAGGGATCTGGTCTGCATACCAACCGTCTGCTGGGTAGACTCTGTGATAATCTTGTATTCAATCGTCTGAACATTTGCGTAATGCGCCGGCGTCAGGACGTCATATGCCTCGGTTCCGAGTGCCCAGTAATCATCATTCGCCTCAAGCACGACGCTTGCGCCTGCCGTAAAGCTGGTCACCACATATGCGCCAGTCGCTACCGGGCTTGTCGCAAAGCTGTTGTTTTCCATTGCAACCTGTGAGAAAATCATGACACGGCAAAGCGGTCCTTCCAGAGCAAGTACAGCCTCCGGCGCGTAATTCCAGGTAAACTGTACCGTATAATCATCTACCTTCTCAATACCGCCATAGATCTCCATCTGGCTGTACTCACCGCTGTCAATCAGCCAGTTGTAGCTGTAAACCACATCATCGGCCGTGATCGGGTTGCCTGCAGAATCCTTAATGTAATCATAGATCGTAACGTTCCAGTGCAGCTCATCCACTTCCTCATAGCTTTGCGCCAGAGCCGGAACATAGTCGCCGTCTACGATATCAAACAGAGCCTCATAAATCTCCCAGTAGAAGTATGGATTGCTGTTCTGATTCGGGCGGTACGGGATCAGATCACTCGGATCGGAAGAAAGGCCTACCCTGATTTTCTCGTAACGCTCCCCGCCCGGCGTCGTTGTCTCTTCTGCAGAAGCAATGCTAACCGGCCCGCCGACAATCCCTGTCAGAGCCGCGCCAAGGATACCAGCCGCTGATCCGCGTAAAAAGTCTCTTCTTGAAATTTTTCTCGTCATTTTTATTTTCCTCCTGTTTTTTTCTGAAAGCGGTATTCCGCCGTCTCTGTTCGCGGTATTCATCCGAGTACCGCAGTTGCCTTGTATTAACTACACTGTTCGATCCGTGCCCTTCCGCACCAGGGCGCCGGAATCTTTTCAGTTCAGTTCATAAATCTTCCGGGCTTTCCAAGCCACCCAGCCAGGAAATCGGCGAGGGTCGCAAGCGTATCTCCAAATTCTCCCTCATGCTTTTCCGCTTTTTTCACAGGCTTGAAAATATGAGAAGCCCCTTCCAGGAAAATCGCCGTCTTGTCCTTTGTGACAGCGTTTTCATAATTGTACTCGGTATTGATAAACTCATGGCTACCCGTGTTGCCTTCCACCAGAAGCGGCACATGGATGCCCTGTACATTCGCGCGTGTGCTGTACGGGTTGAAATTCCAGTCAGCTCCCCACATCGAGCACGCATCATATCCAAAATCCTCAAACCGATGCTCGCCCTGCAGCAGGGACTGTACCGAGGTGATAGAGGAACCACCTCCATTCATATTCCAGGAGCGCCGCGGTTCTTCCGGCAGGCGAACCGTATGGACGATCTCATGCGTGATCACGCCGCCTTTGTGAAGCAGCGGCTGCGGATTGCGGGTGTGTGCCAGCAGCCCAACATCCTGGCTCATCAGCTTATTCGCGCTGCTGCCGGTGCCCGCGCCCGGAATCACGATCGGCTCATCATCCGCAAACATCCCTTTTCCTTTGCTGATATCCTCTGCCCTTTGCTGTGCATAAGCCAGCAGATCCTGGTAGAATTTGATCTGCGCCTTCTGAAAGCGCAGGATAAAATCCTTCGTGAAATGACAGCCATTCGGGTCGTATCCATTTTCCGGATTGGTAACGTCCAGCTCCGGAATCCGCTCGAATCCGTTCGACAGACTTTTAATCGCCGGATCCATGGCAAGGACATCCATAAAGCCATAATTTGCGTCAAGCAGTATCAGCCCATCCGCCGGAGTCAGCGGATCGATCTGTGGGAACGGGATGATCCGTTTTGTCTCATCAAAACGCTTCGTGCCATTCTCCGCAATATACTGATAGCAGCTGGTAAGGCAGCCGCCATTGCTGTGCCCTACAAGAATCACCTTTTTCACACCCGGATAGCACTTCATAAATTCCACCGCAGTCTTCAGATCCAGCAAACGGTTCTGGAGGCCGGCGTAAGAAGGCGTGTCCGGCTTCTCGTGGTTATTCGGATTCGCACCCGCCGCAATATAGCCTCTCTTCGCAAGCTCTGGCAGTGGAGCAAACGAAAGGTAGTCTCCCCCGTGCATTGCCAGAACCGCCACCTCGCTGCGCTCAGTCGCTTCCACCGGCCTGTACAGAGCGAGCGGCACGCGCCGATCCAGGCGGTAAAACTCACTTCTGGTTTCATAAATCTTTTCTTCCATATGAGTCTCCTTCACTTCAATCATATCGTAGTTGCTGATAACAGTCCGGCGCCTTTCCCGTTATCCCAATCTCTGCTACAGAACCGCCTGAACATGCAGGTTTCCGTAACGTCGTATTGTAGTAACTTTATGACCTTATTCTAACTTCTCCTGCGTGATCTGTCAATTACCGCTTTCGTTATATTATCTATTTTAGATATGCAAAAAAAGATATAATGCTTCCTGATGTGGGTATTCTGCCAATTGTGTTTTTGATATTATAGATGTTTTCGTCACTTTTGGTATTTCCAGTCATCCTGCAACGATCATCTTATTCTTCAAACGACATCCTGACGTTGCCATTTACGGCGCACCTGACCCAGTTATCCTCCTGCGCCAGAGCCGGTTTCCATAAACCCAGAAACAGACAATTGATAGATTTTTCTCTATCATTTCAGGTCTTATAGCTATTTGTATATATGACCGGAAAAACTATGAATTGGACGATTCGCGCCTGGAATGTTAAGATATTATCATAACAAAAAGACAAAGGAACAAAGGAGGAACCTTTTATGAGTGAATTATTTCAGGTACTGCATCCCGCCGTGCAATCCACCACAGCCACGGAAAAAGTAAGCCCTTCTCTGCCGGATCTGAACGGAAAAGTGATTGGCGAGCTCTGGAACTGGGCGTTTCGCGGTGATGAAACCTTTCCTATGATAGAGGAAGAGCTGAAAGCAATCTACCCGGACATTCAATTTGTCAATTATCAGACTTTCGGCAATTTTCATGATCCGACCATCGAGGCAGAAATGATGGCCGCGCTTCCGGATAAGCTGAAGGAACACGGGGTAGATGCGGTCATCGTCGGAAACGGCTGCTGCGGCACCTGTTCTCCGGCGGTCGCCCGCGGCGTGGTGCTTGTTGAGAAGCAGCACATTCCGGCGGTTGACATCCTGTGTACCGGTTTCCCGACCATGGCAAAGCAGATCATGACCAGCGCCGGATATCCGGACGCCCGGATTGTGGAATATCCGCATCCGATCGCCCTGGATTCGGTCGAGGAGGTACGCAAAAACATCCATGAAATCGTTGTTCCCCGTATCATTGAGCTTCTGACAAAGCCAGTCCGGCAAAGCAGCCGCAAATCAAAGAAACGCGAGCCTGGTTTTGGCGATGCCATTTTCGAAGGAACAAATGAACAGGTACAGCAGTATTTCTACGAAAAGCGCTGGTCGGATGGCCTTCCGATCGTTCCGCCTACCATGGAAAAAGTACAGGAGTTCTTAAAATTCACGGATCGCGATCCAAACGAAGTCATCGGCGTCATGGAACCTTCCATGGGCGCGTGTACCGTCTGGAAGGTCGCTGTGAACGGTGTGATGGCCGGCTGCCGTCCCTCCTATTTCCCGATTCTGCTCGCGATCGCTGAGATTATGGTAACTCCGGAATTCAGCGTGAAGGATTCCGGCGCGACGCCAGGCTGGGAAGCCATGATCATGCTGAATGGCCCCATTCGTGACGAACTGGATTTCAACTACAAGATCGGTCATCAGCGCCCAGAACGTATGGCAAATGTCACCATCGGCCGCTTCTACCGCCTGATGCTGCGTAATATCGCGGGCTTCCAGATCGGTTCCACGGATATGTCCAGCCATGGACAGATGTTCCGCCCGGTCATTCCGGAGAATGACCAGGTATGTGAAGAGATCGGCTTCCAGACAGTTGCCGAAATGCAGGGCTTCCGGAAAGGCGAAAATGTTGTTCCCATCGTCTCCGGCCGTGTATGCTCTGACCCGATGCAGACAAACGGCCCGGACGCAAAGCAGCATCTGGATTACATGACCGACTGGGCGACCCGTATGATCGAACCATATGAGACCATGAGGCATTACGATGAAAACCATGTGCTGTTCTTAAGCCCGGTAGTGGCAAAGCTGCTCGCGGAACAGGGATACGACAAGGATTCCATCGCAAAATACATCCTGACTCACGCAAAAGTGACCGCAGAATATTTCGAGCTTAACGCGTCCCGCTTTAATCACTGGCATCCGTACAGCCTGAAAGAAAAGGTGGAGTCCGGTGAATTCGGACCAGAATGGTATGAATCCGATGATCCGAAACGAATGGTACCGCTGTTTGGACCGGAAGCGAAGATTCTGATCATCGTCGTCGGCGACCCGACGCGAAACCGCAGCCAGTTCTTCCGTTCCAATTATACCATGGCAAAGCTGACCAGCCGTACGGTGAAGCTGCCCGAAAACTGGGACGAGCTGCGCAAAGAAATCAGCTGAAATACCCTCGCTACGTCAGGCGCCAGATTGCGTCACATGCGGGAACGTCTGGCGTCTGAGCGGCGCTCGCTGATCAGAAAGGAGAACAAACGATATGTTTACAGATTATGATGTAATTGTGCTGGGTTCCGGCTGCGCCGGACTTGCTGCAAGCATTTACACAAGCCGTGCCGGATTTACGACACTGGTTCTGGAGAAGAACGCGCTCGGCGGCGAAATGATCAGCCGCCAGCTGATTGAGAATTATCCCGGATTCGCCGATGGCATCATGGGGCCGCAGCTCGCGGAGCAGATGATCGGACAGGCAGAAAACGCGGGCGCAGAATTCGACACCGCGGAGGCAGTCGAAATACAGGATAAGGGAAGCTTTAAGATCGTCAAAACAGCAGATGATTCTCTGACCTGTAAAGGCATCATCCTAGCCACCGGCTCCCATCCGCGGACACTGCAGGTACCGGGCGAAGCAGATCTGACCGGCAAAGGCGTCTTCTTCTGCGCGACCTGTGACGGTCCCCGCTGTGCGGGCAAGCCAGTCATGGTGGCAGGCGGCGGAGACAGCGGCATGACCGAAGCGCTGCACCTGGTAAACCTGGGCTGCACAGTAACCATCGTAGAATTTATGCCAACGCCGAAGGCTTCCCAGGTTCTGCAGGATCGCGTAGCGGAAAATCCGAACATCACCGTCCTGTGCAATTATAAGACCAACGCCATCCTCGGTGAAGACTGGGTGACCGGTGTGGAGATCGAGAACCGCGAAACCGGCGAAAAACAAATCCTTCCGGTGCAGGGACTCTACACCCGGATCGGTCAGATTTCAAATACGGAGTTTTTAAAAGGCACGCTTGAACTGAGTCCGACCGGCCAGGTACCGGTGAATGAGAGCATGGAAACCGTCATCCCGGGCATATGCGCCGCAGGCGATATCCGTGTGAAATCTCCGGCTCAAATGTCTACCGCAGTTGGCGACGGCGTCACAGCGGCAATGTCGCTTGGGCGTTACTTAAACACTTTAGATTAATGAGAGCCATCCGCTTCCAGTCACTATTCAGGTAATAAGAAAACATCCTCCCAACGTTTTCTTTATCCGGACGGGGAATTCTCCCCGTCCATTTTTTTCGGGCGGGAAGTTCGGAGAACTTTTCTATTGGACAAAAAATGCGATTCCCTTTTATGAGAATCGCCTTTTTCTTACGCGCACTGTCGTTTAATCCTCACTCATATTAAGACCTTCATTTCAGGCTTCATCCGCACAGGCAGATTTTTTGTAACTGCTCTGTGTTTTCACAGATATATCACCGGTTGTAGCGGTTCCTTATAAACTCCACAAAAAGCAAAAGAGAAGCTGTCTGCCCCTGCTCCTTCGGCCATATCATATAGCTGCAGCGCTCGCTGCCCGGCCCGGTCAGCAGAGCCCCGTGCGGCTCCATCCCATGCTTTCTGTTTACGGAAGTATACATCAGTACCAGGTCATTTCTGGTTTCAATCAGATTTCTCCAGAAAAGCATAATGTAACGCTCCATGTCGTGTGGTACCGGAATGCCATTTTGCTGATAAACCAGAGAAATCTCATCGAGCGCCTTTGACAGCCGGTTCATCGGCTCTTCGCACAGCTCCCTCGCCTCCGTTTTGGGGATAAAATTCTGCTGACGAAACATGCTTTTTGCGTATAGAGCATAGACCGAATTCTCCATCGGGAGTACGAGCGTTTCATCCATCAGGTCAGAGAGGCTGATCTCATCGTATCCGGAAAGCCAGTGATCCGCTCTGGAAATGATCCAGGCGCTGATTTTATGAAAACGCACCAGATTGAATTTCCCCGGATCCAGAACAAAATCTCCTTCCGGAATTACACAAATGGAGCATTCCTGTTCGCCGCCTTCGGGATATATAAAATTCTGCATATCAAACGGCACCCAGCGCTCTTCCACCTCGATTCCCGGATTTTCCTTCCGAAATGCCCCGATCACGTTAAGGGTAGAGCGGTCGCCCGTTGTGTAAATGACCAGCCGCTCCTTCGAAGCCCGCACCCGAATCTTTGTCTTGGAATCCTCCAGAATGGTCAGCGCCCTCTTTACGTGATCGTACAGCAGCTGCCCGTCCGCAGTCAGCACAACACCCCTCGCCGTCCGGCAAAGCAGCGGCGCTCCGACCTCTGCCTCAAGCCCTTTCATAATACGGCTCAGCGAAGGCTGCGACACATGCAGCACTTCCGCCGCTTTTGAGATGCTCCCATTCTCTTTAATTGCCATAAAATAATTTAAATGCTGCAGATTCACGCGATCGCCCCCTGATGAACATCGTTCTTGCAAATATGTTGTTACATAGTTTTATTATTTTATTACTACATTTATTCCTGCCAAATATATCGGCTTGCGCAGATACCTCGCAGATGCTATGAGGTTCAAATACAACCGTAATTCGCACCATAAGCCCTGATAGAAGATAGAACGTCAGCCAGCCATACAAATCAGATATCCACGTAATCCAGTAAGCTCTCATAAAGTGCGGACGTCGTAGACGCTGACTCAAAATTAAAGACAAGGATCTGTTCCTCCGTCTCCACCAGGATACAGCTTCCAATCGAGGGCGCCACACACAATGCGTAACTGCCCCATGTCTCATTCTCCCAGGTCCCATAATAGCAGGAATCAGAGCTCTGTCCGGAAACACAGGACCCATAATCCACGTCACTGACCAGCTCCATGGAGGTTACGTCCGAAAAAGACAGCGACACCTCCGTGCTATCCGGCATAGTAATAGTAAACGCCTCTTCCGACATGGAAAAATCCATCCCTGTCTGATCTCTTGTGTAAAAGGTGTAGGCAATGACCACAAGCACAATGATCAGTATGTTCATATAAAACAGCCGCATCCCCGACTGCTCTCCCCGGCTTTCTCCTCCTGAAGAGGCATTCATATATCCACTCATAATCATCCTTTCATGCCTGTCTGCGATGCAGCTTCCACGCTTTCCGTTCCTCTCCCGCCTGTTATTCCCTGTTATTGCCCATTATCGTTTACCACCTGTACCTCCATCCGGCTCAGCTCTCCACGGTAGTAGGCATAGGAAATATCCAGCACCTCATCGTCTCTGTTATAGCGAATCGTCGTCATCTTCTGCATCGGCGCCCCCAGCTTCGCCCCCAGCAGCCGCACGTCCTCTGCCTCCGCGGGTACCGCTTCCACGATTCGCTTCCAGCGCATCACCTTTGTCTGCGGATCCGCATCCATGATCTGACGCAAGGTCTGTTTCTCCAGATCCGCGTCCATCAGGCCAGTGAATTTCTTATATACCAGGGTGGAGATCGCCCGGTTCAGAGGCATACCATTCAGATATCGCTTCCGATACAGATAAATCGCCCTGTCTCCGGCTACACCGGCTCCAGCGTCAAGCAGATCCTGCGTTATGGGGATAATTTCCATCTTCAGGATCTCGGAAGTCGCAAGGTTTCCACTCTCTTTTACATCATTCAGGAACGTATAAACGCTTTCTGAAATGTGCAGGGTAAGGCTCGGCTTGGAAACATACGTCCCCTTGCTTGGGATCCGATAGAGATATCCCTCCTGCACAAGCTCAGCAATTGCCTGCCGCACCGTCGTGCGGCTGATATCAAACATCGCGCTCAGTTCTGCCTCCGTCGGAATCAGATCCCCGCTCTCATACTCTCCGCTCTTGATCTGATCCAGCAGAATCGTCTTTAACTGATAGTACAATGGTATCGGTGTATTTTTGTCAATATGGCAGTCAGTAATCATTGTTTTCCCTCCTGTCTGAATAAATCCCCTGTTGTCTCACTGAAGCAATCCGTATTACAAACAGCCCGGTTCTATTTTTTATTCCCTTTTGTCGTATTGTCATTATATTACATGGCAGTCTCACGTTTTGCTTAGTTGTTTTTGCTGCGTGACATCTTCGAATATTCTGTTTTTTTGTTGGAATGTTACGATATTTACCTGCTAAAATTATAGTAATTTTTCCAGATTCTGTCAAGTCTTACCTGAGTATGTTTCCCGATAAAATTTTCTAGCGATATCCCGCACCGACACCTGCAGCGGATTTTTCCGTTCCTGTGCGCGCCAGTACAGATAAAGCGGAAGCTGCAAATGGAACCCTTTCATCGGAAGAATGACCAGCTCATCGTCTTTGGGAAGATTCTGCTTCACCATCAGTCCCAGAAAACGCCCTGTGCGAATTGCCTTTAGCATGTCGGAGGAATCCCTTCCGAAAAATTCCGCTTTCGGATGAATTCCATACGCATGCAGCTGTTCCGAAGCAACATTTAAAATCGCGCGGTTTGCGTTGATGGAACAGAACGGATAATCGGAAAGCTCCGCTGCCGTCACGGTTGCCTTCCCCGCAAGCGGATGCGCGTTTCCTGCCACAGTCACAATCTCATGCAGGCACAGCACTTCCTTTTCAAGCGCTGTGTCCTGTGTCAGTGCAAAGGTAATCACAAAGTCGGTCTCTCCGCTTTTCAGCTGAGTTTTCCATTGATTTGAGAGCGCACCCACCTCCCGCTGGTCGCCCCCGCTACTCAGCTCGTCCACCAGCCCGGAATTTACCGTGGATGAGCTGCAGCAAAGCCGCACAAAACTGTTCTTTTTCTTTTCCAGCGCTTTCATTTTCTGTAGGCATTCTGTCATCGTACCGTCTATTTGCAGGCAAGCCTCATAAAATAACGCTCCATACTCATTTAGCTGAACGCTGCGTCCATTTCTGGAAAAAAGCGGATACCCCAGCTCCCTCTCCATGCGGCGGATGGCCGCGGTCAGAGAAGGCTGCGTAATGTGCAGTTCTTCCGCGGCCCGTGTCATATGTTCCGTGCGTGCGGCTACAATAAAATATTTGAGCAGATTAATGTCCATGATTCGCCCTCCGATTTTCCCGGAATATCGTGTCAAACGCCAGTCCGCTTACTATCCTCACTCACTTCTCACGATTACCTGCGGCGGGACGCAAAGAGAGTAAGGAGCCTAGCCTTACAGGATTATTCACAATAAACCCTGATATTCCCCGGTCTTTTCTGTCCCATCGTGCGCCTTCCGCAGGGATCCAGTGTACCGTCTTCCCGCACCGCCAGTGATGTGACGTCCCCCGAATCCAGGTTCGCCACCAGCAGATATCTGCCATCTGGTGAGAGCAGACAGCTCCTGGGTCCCTCGCCTTCCAGCTGTACCTCCTGTATCATGGAAGGCTCCCCGGTTTTCTCATCCAGAGAGTGTACGCAGACCATATTGATCTGCCGGTACAGATTATAAAGATACTTTCCGTCTGCGGAAATGCACAGATCCGACTGTGAAAATTTTCTGCCGTTCGCGGCAGCAGGGGTAACATCATACCGCCCTGTCAGCTCCAGCCTGCCTTCCGCATAGCTGATCCGGAACAGAAGCGGATGATATTCACTGTTGACATAAACGATCGGTAAAGTCGGATGAAACGCAATGTAACGCGGGCAGTCTCCGTCTTTTGCCATCCCCTCCCCGGCACGCTGCAGCTGCAGGGCGTCGTCAATCACTACTTTTTTGCCGGTCGCGTCATAATGCAGCATATATACAATATCCTGATTGCGCTCACAGAGGATCATCGTCCTTCCATCCGGCGCCAGACTGATCGAATGCAGGCAGGAATACAATCCTTCGCGGTTTGGCGTCACCAGAACCGCATCCGGCTCACCAAGACTCCCATCTTCCAGGATCGGGTAATGAACCACCGGCGTATCATTATAAATCTGCTCTCTGTAAATAGCGCCAGACTCTGACGTCCTGATCTGGTATACACTGGCCGCGCTCGAATGGTTGCAGATCAGAATCCCTTTTCCCGCTCCGTCAAACGAAAGGCACGCCGGCAGAATTCCCAGGCTGCTGTAATGGTTCATTTCCTCGAGATCGCCGGTCTTCGGATCGATCTTCATGGCAAAGACACACCCTCCGGCATTTGTCCCGTATTCCGGACTCTCCTCCCGTTCATCCGCCACATACAGCACATTTTTCTTCTCGTCCAAAAGGGTAAAACCGGCAGAAATGTCCTTCCTCACCACTTTTAAAAGCTCCAGCTCCCCCGTGTCCACACTGTACTGATAGATACCAATTCCGCCTTCCCCTGTCTTACTCCAGGCTCCGGCATACGCAAAACTTTTCATGTCATTCTTTCTCCTTTCTTTATTACAGCAAAAAGGTGACCACGGCCGGACTGGGCAATGTTGTAGATATTCCGGTCTCTGAGAGTGTCCCATCCTCCCTGATTGCCAGTGTAATCACATCTTTGGAGCCACGGCTTGCCACAAGCAGGAATCTTCCATCCGGGGAGACGCTGCAGCCCTTTGGCATATCGCCCCCGTAGGGAAGCGATTGAACCAGCGTCAGTTCTCCTCCCTCTTCCACACGAAACGCCGAGACCGTATTCGTCCCCCGTGCCAGCGTGTAGACGTACTGACCGTCCGCCGTCATTGCCATGCCGGACTGTTTTGCCATTCCCTCCCGCGCTGTCTTTGTCGGTGTCTCTGTCTCTGTTACTTTCTCATCCTCCGTTTTTGGTTCTGCCGCCTCTTGCAGGATACGGTAATCCCCAATCCTGATCAGTCTCCCATCCGGCTCATAGCGAAATGAGGTAAGATATGGACGATGTTCATTATTCACAATCAGATACGGCTGTGTCGGATGGAACGCATGATACCTGCATCCCATCCCGGCTTCGCTCTGGAACGGAGAACCGGGGCAGGCCTCCAGCTTCTCTGTTTCGTGATTGATTCGAAAGGTATAGACCTTATCCGTTCCCATGTCACACACGGCGAAAAAATCTCCCAGCGGAGCCAGGCTGACGCTATGCATATGCGGCTGTACTGGCCGCGTCCGGGTTCCCTCCATCGGATGCACAATCACATCGCACAGCTTCCCAATGGAACCATCTTCATTGATACGGTACAGATTCGTCGTCGAAGCGCCATATACCGTTTCCGGGACATATTCGCCATTCTCATTTTTGGCGGGGCGGGTGACCGGTGTCCCGCTGCCAAACGTCGTTGCTACCAGGTACTGTTCCTCCCGATCCAGAGCCAGGTAAGAGGTGCCGGCCGCGCAGGCTGGCTGCTCATTCAAGTACGTCAGAGCGCCGCTTTCCCTGTCACAGACAAACGCCAGCACCCGTCCGCCGCCTCCCTCCCGAAAATCCGGATGCCGCATACTCTCATCCGCGCAGTAATAGACCGGATGCTTTCTTCCAAACACTCCCACTCCGACGATTACATCCGGGGCAATTGTTTCCCCCGGAAAAACAGCGCCGGTCGCTGGGTCATAGGCGCAGATGGAGATTCCACAGGCCTCCCGCATATTCCAGTTTCCGATGTAGACATGATTTTCATTCGTATTCTTATTCAAGCTTCTCTCCTCTCCGCGCCATCCAGTTATCCGCGCACGAACACACTGCAGGCGCGTCATCCGAGTATCGATACGCAAATGCACTGTAGCAGCTTCATCCGAGTATCGACACATAAGTGTACTGTAGCAGCCTCATCCGAGTATCGACACATAAGTGCACTGTGGCAGCCTCATCCGAGTATCGACACACAAGTGTACTATGGCAGCTTCATCCGAATAGCGGCGCATGAATCATTGTGCATTACATCTCCTCAATATAGCTCCTCAATGCTTCCCGTTTCCGGGTCGCGGCGGAATCTCCGCACAAAATCCCATGCCAGATCCAGCATGGACGGTGACGGAACGTGCGGAAGATTTTCGATCCCGACCATCCGCAGAAGATACCTGCCGTCCCGATTTCGGATATCTCCGATGTAATGCTCAAATCCATCCATAAACAAAACCATCTCCCGGTCTGCCGGCAGCCCAAGCTCACGCTCGACTCTGCTGTCACTATTTCTGACTGCCACAATTTCATCCGCGGTACGTTCCGGGCAATTCCAGGCTTTCAGCCGCCTCTGCCAGCAGACAATCCGGTCGTCCAGCCGCATAATCCGTCCATATTCCTGTCCGGGGCGCAACGCCAGCTCTGCGGCGTCAACATTCAGCGGGAGCTTGCCCCCATGCTCCTTGCACCCACAGAGGTTGACGCATGGCAGCTCCTGATGGGAAAGCCATTCTACCTGTTCATCAGAAAGCACCTGTTTCGAATCTCCAAGCATGGAAGGATCTTCCAGCCCCATGAAATTCCCCAGCGTGGCTACCGCGGCCACCTTTGACAGATTTCTCACAGCAAAAAGGAGTGCGTACCGCCCATCATGAGAATGCCCTGTCACATAGACGCGCGATGCGTCTGCCGGGTAAAGGGCGACTGTCTCATCAATCAGCTCCGAAAGCTGGTCATTCGCTTCGGGGTCTTCCATCACGAAAAACAGCAGAATGCATTCTCCCTCCGCCGCCAGTTCAATCAAAGGCTCAAAATATCCAAGCGCCGTCACCGCCAGGTGCTCATTTCCGCGATATACCTCTTGCATCACGCAGAACAGCGGAAGCTTTTCTTCCGGCTGCTCCAGGGCGCCCTTCGGCGCGACGGTCAGCCAGCGCTCTCCCCTGGATTCATGGATGTCCAGGCGGACATTTTTTCCCTCCATCCAGTTTCGCAGGCGCTCGTCATTCACATCCTGACAGGTGTATTCCATCCATATGCCATTCATCAGACGCTTGCCCGTCCGGCTGCGCAAAAGCCGCTCCCGGTCATAATCCGCAGTGCTGTATTTATCCGACATCACCAGATCCCGCGCCAGGCTGCCTCTGTGCTCCCAGTTTCCGGAAATCAAAAGGGCCGGAACGGATTTCCACAAAAGAATAGCCTGACTGTCCGGATCCGTACATACTTCCCCATCCGCCTTCGGCAGAGAAAAAGCGGGAATATCAGACAAACGCTTCCCATTTGCCGCCAGGGCAGAAATGTCCATATAGATACGTTCCGTGTCTACCGGGAACAAGGCCGCCGCCTCCTGGAGAACATTTACGTATGTTCGATCCAGATCCGGGCCATTGTTCGAAACCACATAGATCACCATGTACTTTTCCCTGCGGGCAGCCCTCTGATACTCTTCATATTCTGTCAGTGTCTTCATCGCCCAGTAAATGTCTTTATAATCGGCCTGCAGGCACACCATCAGCGCAGGAATCCGCTCCACGCGCTGCCCCAGCATCTGGGTCGGTACCACCGCGATCCAGTGCTCTGTCATGTCACGTATGTGCGCAGTCATTCCGTCCGCCAGAAGTGCGTCCAATACCGCAGGGTCATCTACACTTCCGGTCTTGCTGTGATAATGTGCCGCTTCTTCTTTTTCATCCCATCCCGGCTTTTCGTAGCCATTGCCAGACAGCTTTTTCACCGTCCCCACATAATTGACAAGACCGCTAATGCGGCTGATCCGTTCTTCCCACAGATCGTCCTGCCACAGATCCATATGATCATACTGATAATAGCGATTCATAATCTATTCCTCCGTATCGTTCCTATATTCCTTTGTTACTTTGTTATTACATATTATGATATAAAAAAGCAGGTTTGTCAATGATTTTTTCCGCTGCGTCATGCTAAATTGCCTGCGGCTATGGCGCAGCCTGCATCATAAGGAATCCACCGGCATGCCGGTCCCCCTTATGACAATTCAACAAAAGAAACCATTGGCCATATTCTGAATTCCATAGTATAATAGTAACAAACCAGGTACCATTTATAACATTCACAGCACAGCTGTGAATAGTAACGCTTCACTCAGGAGGAATTATGCGAATCTTACTTGCCGAGGATGAACGGGACCTGAACCGCATCCTCACCAGAAAACTGACTTCCGAAGGCTACAGCGTAGACAGCTGTTTCGATGGCAGCGAAGCGATCGACCACCTTGCCTGCGCGGACTACGACGCCATCATTCTGGATATTATGATGCCGGGCGCTGACGGCTTTGCCGTCCTCCGTTCACTGCGCAACGCCGGAAAGACCAGCCCCGTGCTGTTTCTGACCGCCCGTGATTCCATCTCAGACCGGGTAAAGGGGCTTGACAGCGGCGCGAACGATTATCTCGTCAAGCCTTTCTCTTTCGATGAACTGCTGGCCCGCGTGCGGGCGATGATCCGGACAGCACATGGCAATACAAACAGCGAACTGAAAGTCGCCGATCTGGTGATGGACACTGTCTCCGGACGCGTCACGCGCGGCGGACAGGAAATCACGCTCTCAGCAAAAGAGTACGCGCTGCTTGAGTACCTCATGCACAATGCGGGTCTGGTGCTCTCCCGTGAAAAAATCGAAGACCATATCTGGAATTACGATTACGAGGGCGGCACAAACGTCGTCGACGTCTACATCAGCTACCTGCGCAAAAAGATCGACGACGGGCACGATCAGAAGCTGATCCGCACCGTACGCGGACGCGGCTATATGATAGCGCCTTGCTAAATGCGAATAGCAGGCCGCGCCATTGCCGCAGACAATTTAGCATGACGCTAACGGAGATTGATCCTATGAAAAAAAATTCCATCCGCACAAAAATCACACTCTGGTTTTCTGCCGCCCTGATCCTGGTGGTAGTGCTTACTTATTTTGTCATTTTATCAGTCAGCAAAGGGATCCTCCAGAAAACCATCCGCGATTCTCTGATCACAGCAGTGGAAAACAATGTGGACGAGGTCGAATACTACACTTCTCTTTACTCGGATACAGCAGCCAATGATATTGACTATTATGTGCGCTACGGGAATGGCTACATTGAAATTGACGACGATTTTCTGGACGCAGTCAATGACGTCTATACCTCCCTCTGTCAGGCAGACGGGACGCTTATTTATGGGGAAAATCCGATCGCGCTCGACACCATGGATCTGGATTTTCAGGATTCTGTGGTGCAACGCGTGCGGGTAGATGGAACCCTGTATTATGTCTTTGACCGTCAGCTGACGCTCGACGGCCTGGAAGGGCTCTGGCTGCGCGGCGTCGTCTCCGAAGAGCAGGGTGAGACCGAGTTATCCGCCATCTCCCGCACCTCCCTGATTCTCCAGCCCATCCTGGTTCTGATCGCCATCATCGGCGGCTGGCTGATCGCAGGACGCGTACTCACGCCGATTCGCCAGATTGCGGAGACTGCCGCACAGATCCGACAGGGGGACGATCTGAAAAAACGGATTGAATTAAATGACGGCAGCGATGAGCTGCACCAGCTTGCCGACCAGTTTAATGAAATGTTTTCACGCCTGGATGATTCCTTCCAGGCACAGCAGCAGTTTGTATCCGACGCCTCCCACGAGCTGCGCACCCCCGTCACGGTAATCCGCGCGCAGTGCGACCTTACGCTGGAGGAGCAGGACGTCAGCCTGGAAGAATACCGGGAGGCTCTGGAGGTCATCCGGCGGCAAAGCAAAAAACTGAGCCGCCTGATCAGCGATATGCTGGACTTTGCCCGACTGGAGCTGCAGCCAGAGCGCTATCAAAAAGAAGAGCTTAACCTGAGCTCGCTCGTAGAAGATATCTGCTCTGACATGGCTCTCATCCGGGAGAATAACATCACACTTACCTGTGAGACAGAAGAAAACATCCGCATCCGCGGAAACCGGGAGCTGCTGACACGGCTTCTCACCAATCTGATCAGCAATGCCTACCGATATGGCAGGACAAATGGACACATTTGGGTATACCTGCGCTCCGAACCTGGTCATTCTTTTGTTCTCTCCGTGCAGGATGACGGCATCGGCATCGCCTCGGAAGACCTGCCAAATATCTTCCGACGCTTCTATCAGGCCGACCCTTCCCGTTCCGGAAAAGGAAATGGGCTCGGACTTGCCATGGTAAAAGAAATCGCGGAATTCCATGGAGGGGAAATTCGGGTGCAAAGCGAACCTGGGAGTGGAAGTACGTTTATGGTAATTATTCAAAGTACCTGCTAAATGCACGATCTTTTTATGCGTTACTCGTTCTCTCCTCGCCCTTCAGCAGGTGCGTGGCACGGGGGTATGACATGTAATCTTTATATTAATATTTTATAAATTTTTTCGTATAAGGTTGACATCTTTATTAATTGGACATATTATGAAAGCGTAACAATAGTTACT
>JAJBUL010000060.1:0-7153 GCA_020860365.1 Clostridiales bacterium
CAATATTGCAGCGCCGTGGAAGGCTGACACGGCATCAGAAGCCGCGTGGGCGAACACTGCGGCGGCATGGAATGCCGACGGACGAGCAGAAGCAGAGAATGCACCTGCGGCGGTGTCAGAACTGGAGCTGGATTCGTTCCCATATGAGGAGGAAGAGTCTTCGGAGTATGACGATTTACAGGTGGAGCTTGCAAAGAGTGTTCGAAAAGTAATAGCAGGGGTCGCCAGAAAGCCGGAACTGAACGAAGACGATGTGCCGGCGGCAGTGGAAGAGAGACTTCGTGACATCAAAGAAATTCGTGAACGGAGAGAACCGGAACCAACACCGGGCAGGCTTTCGATTGACGATATCCTTCTCTCCATGGGGGAGAAAGGAAAACAGGCCGCGGCTGCTGCCAGAGCGCAGCGGGAGGCAGAGGCGGCTGCGGCAGCGGAAGCAGAGGCGGCCAGCCAGGAAGAGACGGCAGCGGGAGCAGAGGTCGCCGGACAGGCGGAAACGGCTGCAGAAGCAGAGGCGGCCGCCCAGGAAGAGACGGCAGCGGAAGCGGAAGTGGCCGGACAGGCAGAGACAGTTAGTCAGGCAGAGACGATGGTAACGGAAGCGGAGGCAGTCGGCCAGGATGAGTCGGCTGCTGCAGCTGAAGCTGAGCTGGCCGGCCAGGCCGATCCGGCAGCAGCAGCAGAGTCGGCCGCCCAGGAAGAGACAGCATCGGAAGCAGAAGCGGAGACAAACGATCAGGCGGAGGAGGCTGTCGCAGCAATGGAAGCGGAGGCAGCCGACCAGGCGGGGATGACTGCAGAGGCGGAAAAAGAGGCGATTCATCTGACAGAAGCGGCAGTTATGGCGGAAACAGAAGCGGTCGATCCGGAAGAGGCTGTGAGAATATTAAAAGCAGCGGCCGGGGCATTCAATGGAGGAACTGTTTCGCATCAGGATGGTACTGCGGAAGATTTTGTGAGTTCGGTTCCGGCTAAGAGTGTTACGGCGGCAGAGGCTGAGGAGCTTCCCCGGGAACAGCTCGAAGCGCTGAAATATGCCAGCAATCCGGAGAAGCTGCTGAGAAACAGGAATTCGCTCCCAACCTATTCATCGGGACCTGATCTGGCGAAAACCCATAGAATTAATACGAAAGAGGAATTGCTTGAAGCAGCTCGCAGGGAACTGATGATGACGAAAACGATTCGCATCCCGACGGAGGAAGTGGCAAAAGCGTATTCTTATCGAACGGCTGATTTTTCAGAGGCTGCGTCCGAAGCTGGTATAGAAGCTGCCTCATCGGATGGGCTGGCACAGAGCAAAGAGGAAGGAAAGGCGGCTGAGATGGAAGATGTGAATTTTGACGCGGAGCGTGAAGAAGAATATCAGGAGCGGGCAGGGATGACGAATGGCATGGACGCGGAACCTGTACAGGAATTGCGAGAAGAACCGGATGAGGCGGCGTTTGAGGAAGAAGAGCCGGAAGAATATTTTGATGACCCATTGACGATCGAACCGCATCTGCGCGGGTTGTTTCAGGGATTTACGGAGGTTGAAGGGCTTGAGGATCAGATTGCAAACGCAATCCTGCAGGCAATGGCCAAGGGCGCGGATCGGACTTCCCGCAATGGAAACATTCTGATCTTTGGTGCGCATGGCGCCGGGAAAACAACCCTGGCAATCGGTCTCGCGAAGGCAATTGCGCAGGAAAAAGGCCAAAAGACGGCAAAAATGGCTAAAATCTATGCGGTTGACCTGAATCGCAGAGATATTGCGGCGACGATTGCGAAAATTGCCGGAGGAACGCTGATTATTGAAGAGGCTGGGGATTTGGCGGATAATACCGTGGAGCAGCTGACCACGGCGATGGAATTCCGTACGGACGGTCTGATTGTGATTCTGGAGGATGAGCAGAGGTATATTCACGATCTGCTGATGAAGCATCCACGCTTTACTATGAAGTTTACCGCGCAGATTTATCTGCCGGTATACACAGCGGACGAACTGGCCATGTTTGCTCTGCGGCATGCAAGAGAGCAGGATTACTCGATTAGTGAGGATGGGTATGAGGCGATCCGCCAGAAGATAGCTGAGAGATCTTCTACCGAAACGCCGATGTCGGTGGGGGATATCGTAGAGCTGGTTGACCAGGCGATCCGGAATTCGAATAAGTTCATGCGTAAGATGTCGATGGGAAAAAAACGGTATGATGAAAATGACTACGTACTGCTTTTTGCGAAGGATTTTAAATAAAAAAATAAAATATTCAGATTTTTCGAGACAAAACCGAAAATTTATGCTATAATACGGCATACATACATAGATCGGATGGAATTGTGTCTGGTTCTATAAGGAGGTGTTATTTATGGCAAAGAAGGTAGTGGTTACAATCGGACGCCAGTTTGGCAGCGGTGGTCATGAGATCGGGGAGAAGCTGGCCAGGAAGCTGGGTATCAAATTTTACGACAAGGAATTGATCAAGGTGATCGCGAAGCAGAGCGGCTTGTGCGAGAAAGTTCTGGAGAGCTATGATGAGAAGCCGACGAACAGTTTACTGTATTCTATTGTGATGGATGTTTATCCATCCGCGATGTACACGGGGCCGACACTGGATCAGCAGATTTATCAGGCAAATTATGACGCGATCAAACAGCTTGGTGAGGATTCCTGCGTGATCGTTGGACGGTGTGCGGATTATATCCTGCGGGATACACCGGAGCTTGTCAGTGTATTTGTACATGCGAACAGTGACTTCCGCGCAGCGCGTATTGCGGAGGAATATCAGCTTCCGGACGCGAAGGTACGCGATATGCTGGTGAAGACGGATAAAAAGCGCGCGAGCTATTACAACTTCCAGTCGGAAAAGAAATGGGGAGTGGCGACCAGCTACAATCTCTGCATTGAAAGCAGTACGATCGGAATTGAGGGCAGCGTAGAGATGATTGAGAATTATATTCGGCATCGCGGGCTTCTTTGAAGAAGAGGATAAGTAAAAACAGGGGTTTCGGCAAAAAGCCGGAACCCTTCTTTCATTATTGAAATAGCTTTTCGAATATGGTAGAATACGGTTTGTTGAGAATGCAGGGAGGATAAAGATGAAGCTTTTAAACTACCGTATTAAGACGTTTTTCAAATATAAGGATCTGATTATCGAGCTTGTCAGCCGTGACCTGAAGCTGAAATATCGGCGCAGCTTTCTGGGGTATGCCTGGACGGTCCTTCAGCCCTTGATGATGATGATGGTCTGGGTAATTGTGTTCTCCAATATTCTGGGAAGGAATATTGAGAATTATCCGGTCTTTCTGCTCTCCGGCCGTATGATGTATGATTTCCTGAGTCAGAGTACGACCGGGGCAATGAAGTCTGTGACGGGGAATTCCGCCCTGATCCGCAAGGTGAATGTCCCCAAATATATTTTCACGCTTGCCCGGGTGACGAGTTGTATGGTGGACATGGTGCTCTCCTTTGGCGCATTGTTTATTGTGATGCTGGTCACTGGAGCGAAGTTCTACTGGACGCTGGTGATGATTCCACTGGTGGTCATACAGATTTATATTTTTTGTTGCGGATTAGGCTTTTTCCTGGCACAGTTTAACGTGTTTTTCCGGGATACGGAGCACATTTATGGAGCGATTTTGCGGGCGCTTCTGTATATGACGCCGATTCTGTATGAGATTACCAGGCTGCCGGAGAAGCTTCAGCTTTTTATTAAGGTGTTTAACCCGCTGTATTATTATGTGGGGCAATTCCGGGATATCGTGTACTACGGGAATGTTCCGGGGCCACGCATTTTCTGGGGTGGCTGGATCATTGCGTTTCTGATGCTGGCAATCGGTATCTGGGCGTTCCAGCGCTCAAAGGATCGATTCATTCTGTATATCTGAGGGATAAAGATGAGTAAAAATGTAATAGAAGTGAATCATTTAAAAGTCCGGTTTAATATGGCGACCGAAAAGGTGGATAACCTGAAGGAATACGCGATCAAGCTGGTGAAGCATCAGCTGATGTTTCAGGAGTTCATCGCGCTGCAGGACATTACCTTTCAGGTAAAAAAAGGGGAAGCCTGGGGGCTGGTCGGGCCGAACGGCTGCGGCAAGTCGACTCTTTTAAAAGCGGTCAGCGGGATTTTGCAGCCCTATGAGGGCACGGTGAAGGTGAAAGGGAAAATTTCTCCTCTGATTGAACTGGGGGCAGGCTTTGACAAGAATCTGACCGCCCGGGAAAATATTTATCTGAATGGTCTGGTGCTGGGGCATTCCAGAAAGTTTATGGAGGAGCATTTTGACGAGATTGTGGAGTTCGCTGATATTGAGGATTTCCTTGACGCGCCGCTGAAGAATTTTTCTTCCGGTATGAAAGCACGGCTTGGTTTTGCGGTCGCTACCGTCGTGAATCCGGATATCCTGATCGTGGACGAGGCGCTGGAGGTCGGCGATATGCGTTTCCGCCGAAAATGCAATGAGCGGATGCAGCAGATGCTGGACGGTGGGACAACCCTGCTCTATGTTTCTCACAATATTGATTCCGTAAAAGGGCTTTGCGACAAGGCGATCTGGATTGATCATGGGAAAATGCGCATGATCGGAGATTCGCAGGAGGTTTGTGACGCCTATCGGGATGACCAGAATGAGACGATTCGTGTGCGCAAGGAAGAGAGACGGGCACGGCTGCGGGCACAGGGCGCGAAGTATGATTACCTGGTTGTCGGAGCCGGGCTTACCGGTGCGGTGTTTGCCAGAGAGATGGCGAAGGCTGGGAAACGATGCCTTGTGATTGATAAACGCAGCCATATTGGCGGGAATGTCTATACGGAAGATGTAGATGGAATTCAGGTACATCGGTACGGGCCGCATGTTTTTCATACGAACGATGAGAAAATCTGGAAGTATGTGAACCGGTTTGCGGACTTTAACCATTATATCTATTCCCCGCTGGCGGTTTACAGAGATGAATTGTATAACCTTCCTTTTAATATGAATACATTCAGCCGTCTCTGGAATCTGAAAAAACCGCAGGAGGTAAGAGAAAAAATTGCGGCGCAAATCGTGCCGTCCATTGAAAAAAACGCTTCGCGTCTGGATTGCACGGTGGAGGAATATGCACTTTCCCAGGTGGGGCCAGACATCTATGAGAAGCTGATCCGGGGTTATATGGAAAAACAGTGGGGCAGGGACTGCAAGGAATTGCCGGCTTCTCTGCTTTGCGAGCTGCCGCTTCGCTTTACCTACGATAATCGGTATTTTGAAGACAGTTTTCAGGGAATACCGGTCGGTGGCTATACGGCTTTGGTGGAGAAGCTTCTGGAGAATACCGATGTAATGACAGATACCGATTTTTTCATTTATCGTGAGGAACATCCGGGGATGTTTGACCGGGTGCTGTATACAGGCATGATTGATGCGTATTTTGATTTTTGTTATGGACATCTGGAGTACCGCAGTGCCCGTTTTGAGACGGAGCGTGTAGAAGAAACCGACTATCAGGGGAGCGCAGTGATCATAAATACGGATCGGGAGGTGCCTTATACCCGTGTGATTGAGTACAGGCATTTTACACCGGAGCTGGAGCATCCGAAGGAGTATTCGATCATTTCCCGGGAGTACCCGCTGGAGTGGAATCCGGAGGCAGAGACGTCATCGACGGAAAAAAATGCTCTACACTCCGTTGCGGTCGGCACTGATACGGCGGAGCCGTATGACCCTGTCAGAGATAAGAAAAACCGTTTACTGTATGAAAAATACCGTGAATTGGCTGACCGGGAAGAGAATGTGATTTTTAGCGGCCGGCTGGGGACTTATCAGCACTATGATATGGATCAGGCAATCGCGGCGGCGATGGAGCTTGCGCAGAATGAGAAGCTTCGCTTTCGCAGGAAAAGGGTAAAGGATGTTTCGGATTAAGCAATGGATAAAAATGCTGCTGCAGAATGTTCTGCTTCCGCTGGTTTATCGGCTGTATTGCCACAGACCGCTGGAGAACGGGCTTGTGCTGTTCGCGGACGCGCATCATGGAGAGATTCCGTTTTCTATGCGCAGGATGTATGAGGTTGTACGGACGATGGCGGCAGACGGCCATATGCCGGAGGAATGTCCGGACACGGCGGAAAGGACGGGGATACCGGCTTCCCCCCAGTGCCGCCAGGGAATGATGCCGGATGGCAGCCAGGAAATGTGCACAAACGCAGACAATGGCGTGAAAGCAGAACTCCGGATCGAAACATTTGTGACAGATTTTGACGGGCTTTCGTTTTTCGCGATGGCGAAATACCTCTTGCGTTTCATGCGGCGGTATGCGGTCGCGGAGTATGTTTTTATCTGCGATTATTTTCTACCGGTGTCTTCATGCCGGAAACGCCCGGAGACAAAGGTGGTGCAGCTCTGGCATTCCTGCGGGCTGATGAAGAAAATCGCATATGATACAGGGGAGGATATCCCCAAAGGCTACCATGGCAGTATGTTTGATAATTATACGTATCTGACGTTGAGTGCTGAAGCCTGTATTCCGGTGCATGAGAAGGCTCTGCGGCTTTCACGGGAGCATATTTTCGCGACGGGAATCAGCCGCACGGATGATTACTTTGACGAGGAATGGAATGCGCGGTGCAGGGAAAATTTCCGGCAAAAGCACCCGGAAGCGGCCGGCCGGAGGGTTGCGGTGTGGGCGCCGACATTCCGGGGGAATGCGGGGCGGCCGAGGCTGGAAGGCCTGGAGGAGATCCGCAGGGTTGCCGGAGATTTGCAGGATGAGTGGTTTTTTATAATAAAGGCGCACCCGCATATCGACCACAGCGCCGTCCAAACGCGAAGCGTTTCTTTCCATGGATGGCGCGACCTGCCGCCGACCAACGGGAGGGGGCAATTCCACAGCGCCGTCCAAACGCGAAGCGTTTCTTTCCATGGATGGCGCGACCTGCCGCCGACCAGCGGGAGGGGGCAATTCCATCATGAAAAGATATCAAACAGTGAGATTCCAACAGAGGAGCTGTTTCCGGTGGCGGATGTGCTGATCACAGATTATTCTTCTGTTTTATTTGATTATTTGCTTTACCGGAAGCCAGTGGTGCTGTTTGCACCAGATCTGGAAGACTATGAGAAGACACGAGGGTTTTATATTGACTATCGGAGAATGCCATTTCCGCTTGCGCAAACCAGGGAAGAGCTGAGTGAAGCATTGAAG
>JAJBUL010000060.1:7163-30346 GCA_020860365.1 Clostridiales bacterium
GGTATGTCCTGCGTTAAATGGCTTCGCAGACGGAGGAGCGGAATGCGACAGAAGCGCCGTCCAAACGCGAAGCGTTTCTTTCCATGGACAGCGCGACCTGCCGCCGACCAACGGGAGGGGGCAATTCCATGAAAAAGAGGATGCTGCGGGTGAGGAGGATAAAATAGATACGTTTCGGGAATTGTATGTCGGTGCCTGCGATGGGCATGCGACGGAGCGAATCTTGCGGTTGATCGGATTCCTGTGACGTTGTGCTCCGGGAGAAAAGGGCGCTTTTGGGGTCGGTAGTTGTAGAAAAAAGAGAGCCTGCCTGCTTTCGCAGGAGACGGGGGACACAGGAGGTGGCGGCGGATGAATATCGCAGTTGTTTTTGCCGGAGGAAGCGGTGTGCGGATGGGAGCGGGGATTCCCAAACAGTTTCTGGAAATTAATGGAAAACCGATTCTGATTCATACAATGCAGCTGTTTCAGGAGCATGATGAGATCGACCGGATTTACCTGGCCATGAGTAAGGATTATATGGATTATGCGGAAGCACTGGCGGAAGATTACCATATTGATAAGCTGGCGGCAATCGTTCCGGGGGGCGAGACCGCGCAGGACTCGATTTATAATGCATTGATCCGCGCGCGCGGGGAAAACCCGGAGGATTCGATTGTTTTGATTCATGATGGCGTCCGTCCCTGTGTGGAGTACGATGTAATCAGTGAGAATATTGAGAGCGTGAAAACGTATGGCAGCGCAATTACGGCGACGCTTTGTTATGAGACGATTCTGGTAAGCCGGGACGGCAGGAAGGTGGATGATGTGCCGCTGCGCAGCGAGAGCTATGCCGCACAGGCGCCACAGAGCTTTTACCTGAAGGATATTCTGGAGGCACATGAGAGAATCCGTACGCGGGAGAACCGCTATGAGGGGATGGTGGACGCCTGCACGATTTATCGGGCACTGGGGCGCCAGCCGCATATTGTGCTGGGAAATCGTGGGAATATCAAGGTGACGACGCCGGAGGATGTCTATATGTTCCGCGCCCTTTTACAGTACCGGGAGAACGAGCAGGCATTTGGTCTGACGAAGCCGGATCGGATTGCTGCAAAGATCCGAAAGCTGCGGCGGAATAATGGGAGGTCTAAAGTTGGTTTGTGAAATAACAGACCGGGTGTGGAGTGACGATAAGATTCTGCAGGAGGATCTGGAACGGATTGCGGCGTCGGATTTGGTGGACTGGGAGGCGTTGCAGGGAAGGCGGATCCTGGTGACAGGGGCGACTGGGCTGATTGGATCAATTGCGGTGCGGGCGCTGGTGTGCGCGAGTGTAAAGCGATCACTCGGCCTTAAGGTGGCAGCGCTGGTGCGCAGTCTGGAGAAAGGGAAGGCCATGCTGGGTGCTTTCCTTGAGGACGGACTGGAGCTGGTGGCTGGGGATATTTTATCGCCGATTGTCGTGGAAGGCCCGGTGGATTATATTTTGCATGGCGCGAGTGTGACGACTTCGAAGGATTTTGTGGATCACCCGGTGGAGACGATTCTGACGACGCTGAAAGGGACGGAGCATTTGCTGGAGCTGGCGCGGCAGAAGCATGTGAAAAGTATGGTGTATTTCTCCTCGATGGAGATTTACGGCGTGCCGGATTCGGCGAGCTATGTGGAATTGCCCCCTCCCGAAGGTCGGCGGCAGGATATACCAGATTCTGTACGGATGGCCGCGGTACTCCGGGAGGCGGATTACGGCTATATTGACCCTTTGGCGGTGCGCAGCAGCTATTCGGAGGGTAAGCGCATGGCGGAAGGGCTTTGCGCGGCGTACGCGCATGAGTATCAGGTGCCGGTGAAGATGGTGCGCCTGGCGCAGACCTTTGGCGCGGGGATTCCGAAAAATGAGAACCGCGTATTTGCGCAGTTTGCGCGCAGCATCATGGAGGGCAGCGATATCGTATTGCATACGGATGGGAGCAAGGCACATTGCTATTGTTACACGACGGATGCGGTGCTGGGAATTCTGACCGTTCTCCTGCGTGGGGCAGACGGAGAGGCCTATAATATTTCGAATGAAGAAACTTACAGCACGATCCGGGGGATGGCGGAAATGCTGATTGAAAAATATCCGCAGAGCGGTTCTCATCTGGTGTTTGATATTCCGGAGGATGCCACCCGTTATGGTTACGCGCCGACCTCACGGATGCTGATCTGTTCGGAGAAAGCACGGGCGCTTGGCTGGCAGGCGCAAGTAGCGCTGCCTGAGATGTTTGAACGATTGATGAAATCGATGGAAATTTCTTATTCATGAGGCCAGCCGCATCGCCTGATGCAGCATGAACAGCAGGACGCAGAGACAGGGGTAGTGAGGACAATGCGAAACGAGGGAACAGACAGAGAGGGTCAGGACGACCGATTGTCTATTGAGAAGAGCTCTGTGCGTTTAAATGGCACTTACGAAACGATGGACGCCGACAGGCTGAAAACTCTGCAGAAGATTCTCCTTGCCACGCTGCTGGAGCTGGATCGTGTCTGCCGCAAGAACGATATCAAATATTTTCTGGCAGGCGGGACACTGCTTGGCGCGATCCGGCATCATGGATTTATCCCCTGGGACGACGACGTGGATGTGATGATGCTGCGCGAGGACTATGAAAAGTTTCTGCGAGTGGCGGAAAAAGATCTTTCCGACAAACTTTTTCTCCAGAGGGCGAATTATAACCCGTATACAAGGCTGCGTGTGAATGGGACGGTGTTTGCGTCGGAATTTATGGCGCGGTTTTCGGATATCCACAGAGGTATTTTTCTGGATATTTTCGCGCATGACCGTACCGCCTGTCATGGCTGGTCGCAGAAGCTGCACCGGATGGTCACGAAGGTGACCCGGTCGATTGTGTTTAATAAATGGGGCAATACGGAAATCAAAGGCGATGGCAGCCACCCGGTCATCCGCTGGATCGGGAGCCGGGTGAAAGGCCTGATTCCAATGAAGCTGGCGATCTGGATGCGGGATCAGACGCTGGTGTTTTTCCGAAACCGGGAAACCGGATATCTGTACGATGGCATGGGACAGAATATGACGCGCGGAGCCTTTCCAGAGAAGTGGCTTGACAAAGTGATTTATGTAGAGTTTGAAGGTTATTTGCTTCCGGTACCAGGTGAGTACGACGCTTACCTTATCTGGCTGTATGGGGATTATATGCGGTTGCCGCCCGACGAGCAGCGTCATCCGAGTCATGATACCGTGCAACTGGACTTTGGTGTGTACGGGGAAATGGCGCGGGCGAGGGAACGGGCAGAGCAAATGTTTTTGTAACAGCTCAGAACAACAACCGAAGCGTAGTCCTGCGGCCTGCTATTCCAGGTAGTTACATATTAATAATTAAGGGGATGACAGAGAATTGCTTTCAGTAATACTTCCCGCGTATAACGAGGAAAAAATGATTCAAAAGGCCTCCGTGCGGATTGACCAGATCCTGACGGCAGAGAAAATCCCATATGAGATTGTCTTTGTGAATGACGGGTCGAAGGACAATACCTGGGAGGAGATTGAAAAGGCCGCCCGGGAGAACCCGAATGTTACAGGGGTTCGTTTTTCGCGGAATTTTGGAAAGGAGGCCGCGATGCTTGCGGGATTGGCGGAGGCATCCGGTGACTGTTGCGCTGTGATGGACTGTGACCTACAGCATCCTCCGGAAACGCTTGTGGAGATGTACCGTCTCTGGGAACAGGGCTATGAGGTGATCGAGGGCGTCAAGCGGACGCGCGGCAAGGAGAGCACCTTGCATCGGCTCAGCGCGGGGCTGTTTTACAAAATGCTTTCCAAAGCGGTGAAGATCGATATGTCGCGGGCCTCGGATTTCAAACTGCTGGATCGCCGCGCGGTAGATGCGCTGCTGTCCCTGCCGGAGCGGAATGTTTTTTTCCGGGCGCTTTCCTCCTGGATTGGATTTAAAACTGCATCCGTGGAATTTGATGTGCAGGAGCGCACGGAGGGGGAATCCAAGTGGTCGACCTGGTCTCTGGTTGAGTACGCTGTAAAAAATATTGTTGTTTTTTCAACGGCTGCGCTCCAGTTTGTGACTTTTGCGGGAGTTGTGGTTTTTATAGCGGCGGTTCTTCTGACGATCCAGACCCTGGTACGCTACTTTTCCGGGCACGCGGTGGAAGGCTTTACGACGGTGATTTTGCTGATCCTGATGATCGGAAGCCTGGTGATGATCAGCCTTGGGATTATCGGGTATTACATCGGGAAAATCTATGAGGAAGTGAAAGGAAGGCCACGGTATATCATCTCCAGGAAAATCGGGCGTGCGGTACGCGATAAATAGAAGGGGAATTTGAAGGAATCAACGATTTTGTGGATTTTGAAAGTGATGATATACCTGGAATAGAGAAAGAAAGTAAAAGAAAACGCAGAAGGTTACTGCACTCCGTAATAGGACACCATGATCGCCTCTTCGCTGTCTGCCTCGTAGTCAAAGACGAACCGGTCATACGCATTGATCACATGTGTATTCTGATATTTGTCGTAACGTTTGTATTGGCGGCCATAAGACATATGAACATGCCCGTGCAGGAAAAAGCGCGGGCTGTATTTATCAATCAGTGTGATAAAGCTTTGAAATCCCTGGTGCGGCAGGTCGCGCCCGTCATTTAGCTGATAGGCGGGCGCATGCGTCACCAGAATGTCAAATCCATGGTTGCGGAACAGCTTCCGGCGAAGCTTCCGTACTCTTTTTTTCATTTCCTGCTCGGTATACTGGTAATTGCCGGGATGGTAACGCATGGAGCCGCCCAACCCGAGAATCCGAACGCCCTCGAAGACAAAAATATCGTCGTCAATACAGGTACAGCCGTCTGGCGGTACCTGATCGTATTTGGTGTCGTGGTTTCCGTGCACATAGATAACCGGCGCGGAGGTAAAAGTGGCGAGAAAGGAAAGGTAGTGTGGGTGCAGGTCACCGCAGGAAATGATCAGGTCAATTCCGTCCAGCTTGCTTTTTTCAAAATGATCCCACAGGTAGGGGGATTCCTCATCCGCGATTGCCAGTATCCGCATCTTTGTGTGGTTCCTTTCCTCGAATTGTATCATTTAACTCAGGGCGGCAGGTAATTTTTTCACGCCCTGCTGTGCGACGACCGGTTTGGCCTGCTCAGTCAGCTCGTATTCCTCTGGGATGGAGCCGATTACATTTTCCGCGAGCCAGTCCATCTTGACGATCTGCTCGGGAGAAAGGTCGCCCTCCCAGTGGGACTTGACGATTCCAGTCTGTGAGTACAGGATGCCGGAGAAGGGGTTAAACTCGCCGGCACTGATGGTATGTTTGAGCAGGTCGACCAGGCGTTTCGTGCCGATCGGCAGGTTTTGTGAGCAGATGACGTCTACGACACCTGAAGACATACCCCACCAGTAGTTGATCGCTTTGCCATTGTCGTCGTATTTCCAGGTGCCATCCATGATTGTGCGGATGAGCTTTTCATAGAAGCGTCCCCAGTGGCACAGAGGCATTGCAAGGTTCTGTGGGCGGCCGTCTACGATATGGTAAATGCCAAACAGGCGGGAAGCCTCCTCCGGGATCACCATGTCCTTGCCGGAGATGCAGGAAGGATTGAGACGCCGGATCTGGTCGTCGATATCTACATCTTTTTTGGAAGACCATTCCAGGTATACTTTTGCGCGCGGGTTGATCATTTTTGCGCCGAGCGCGAAGGCGTTGATATTCGAGATCGTGCCAAAAAGCGGATAATCGGCAATGTAGGTGAGCCGGTTGTTTTCCGCCATTGCGCCGGCGATCGCGCCCATGAGGAATTTTGCTTCATGCATCCGCGCGTAGTAGGTGCGAATGTAGCGGTGCGAGGTATTCAGCGAGCAGTTCAGGATGCGGACGTCCGGGTTTGCGATCGCGGCTTTTACGCTGGCAGCGGCAAATACCGGCGTCGTTGTGAAGATCAGGTTGCAGCCCTGCTCGATTGCCTCATCCAGGCAGGAATGGATCGTCTCCGCGCTAATTCCGCTGTATGCGATCGTACTTACTTCCTCAGGGAAGGTCTGTTCCAGATGCAGGCGGCCCAGCTCATGGGAATACGTCCAGGCTGAGGAGCCAGGCGTCTTGTCATAGACAAACGCGATCTTCAGCCGCGAAGGTGTCTTCGTGAGAAGGCGGCCGAGGAGAGGCTTTTTCTCCGTTGTCGGATCCATTTTCAGAGAGACGGTTTCAGCTTCTCCGAGCAGCGCGAATTCCTCCCATGCCTTCGCGACAAGCGTTTTCATCTCCTCCGTAGTGATGCTGCTTACTTCCTGATAACCATACAGGGTGATGAAGGAAAGAAAGGCATCACCTGGTTTGATTGGAAGCTTTTTGCCGCCCTTTGCGGTAAAAGCAGCCGTAAAGCGGGTGAAGACGGAACTGAAATTCAGGCGGTCGTCGTCATCCCAGGGCTCATCCGGCTTTTTGCCGACCGCGGCCTGAAGCTTCGCGAAGCTGCCCACTTTGGAAAATTCAATATAGTTTATTTTTGAAAGATTGTAAAAATCTACAAATTCATAGTAAATGACAGTCTCTGTATCATCTGTGCGTTTCGGAAGAACGCGGGTCACTGTCCCGGGAATCGAGACAGCCTGATAATACTTCATTACGCTGACGCGTTTATTTCCCTCTTCCACATAGAATCGGTTCCGATATTCCCATGCCTTGATGGGGTCGTGGATGCCTTCCGCTATATGCGCACTGCTTAAATTGGCCCATTTCTGCGCAAATTCGGAATTCTCTTCAAGGATTGGCATAAAATTTCCTGAAAAAGAGGTCGCGCGTCCTCCATAGCGCGTACCAACAATCTGGTCGATTGGGATCTGTACCAGTCCGAGGGAAACCGTCGACAGGCTTTCGGGAGGGAGAATCTCATCCAGAACCTGAAGCGTGGGCCGTTCGCCGCGCATCATACGTGCCTGGTAATCTTTTTTCCCTGCCTGATATGCTTTTTTATAATCTTCAATTGCCATAAAACCCTCTCCTTTTTTGTGGGATGGTCTGCACAGTGGACGATAGCTGCGGTTCAGGCGGGCCGGGCACTTGCCGTCAGGCAACGCCAGAACACGTCTGATTCATGCGTATTATAAAAGGGAGACTGGAGGAAATCAAGTGTGAAAACGCCAAAAATACCTTTACCTACTTGCATAAAACAAGGAGAAAGAGTAAAATAATGCACAGAAAACATCGTTTTTGTTATCGTGCAATTAACTATTCTGTAACTGTTTCGAAACCACTTCTATCGGTCGTTTTGAATGGTCACATAATATTTTACGGACAGGAGTCAATATTTTTATGGAAAAAAATGTCCAGCAGCCAGTCGCCCGCTCGTCCGAAGTGGCGCACCATACTTTTATGCCTTTGATTAACAGCTCGTTTCTTCCCGGGCACTGCCTGGAAACCGCTCAGGCAATCGAGGACGCCAAAGAGCGCGACATTGCCATGGGAGAATACTATTATTTCAGCGGGCAGCCGGAAAAGGCGGCGAAAGAGATGGAGCCGTATCTGGTGAACGAGGATACGGCAGTTCGTCTGTCTGCCTGCCTGGTCTATGCTTTTGCGAATCTGGCTACGGACAATATTCGGCATGTTCGCTATGCTCTGGCTGAGATGGAGACGACCTTTGCGGACATCAATGCATCTATGGATGCTCCCCCTGAGTTTAGGGTCATGTCTGGTTTTGTCTCCGCCACAGCGGCCGTGCTGCTCCATCTTCCGTTGAAGGATGAGCTTGCATTTGATATATCTGAACTTACATTATTACCGCCGGGGCTGCGTTTTTTTGCCTGCTATGTACAGGCGCATTACGCCTACCTTCAGGGAGACTACAGCAGGAGCATCGGAAATGTGGAGATGGCGCTGGCCCTGCAGCCGCAGGTATATCCGATCCCGACTATTTATCTCAGGATGATAGCTGTCATGAATTATATGGGGCTGAAAAAATCCGAAAAAGCAAAAGAACAGATGCAGCTCGCCTGGGAACTTGCCAGGCCGGACGGGCTGATTGAACCATTCGGAGAACACCACGGCCTGCTCGGCGGGGTGTTGGAAGCCACTTTGAAAAAGGATTATCCGGAAGATTTCAAGCGGATCATTAATATCACTTACAGCTTTTCCGGTGGGTGGAGGAAGGTACATAACCCGGATACCGGGGATGATGTCGCGGACAATCTGACGACGACGGAATTTGCCATCGCCATGCTGGCTGCCCGAGGCTGGACCTATCAGGAGATCAGTGATCATATCGGCAGTTCCGTGAATACGGTCAAGGCACACATGAAATCTGTCATGAGCAAGCTGGGTGTGGAACAAAAGAGTGAATTAAAGAAATATATGCTGAAATGAGACAGTGAAAAATCAAATAACGGAGAACCGAATATATGGCAAAGCTTTATTTTCGTTATGGCGCGATGGGAAGCTCTAAGACTGCCAATGCGCTGATGGTGGACTATAATTATTATGAGAGGGGAAAGCGGGCGCTGCTCGCGAAACCTCAGCTGGATAACCGGGATGGGGAGGGCGTCATTTCTTCCCGCATCGGATTAAGGAAGGAATGTGTTTTCGTAGAGGATCTCGTCCGGATGACGATGGAAGAGATTCAGAAATATGACTGTGTGGTCGTCGACGAGGCGCAGTTCTGTACGAAGGAGCAGGTCGAGTTTTTTGTACATATTGTCGATGATCTGACGGTACCGGTGATTTGCTATGGGCTGCGGACGGATTTTCAGAGAAATCTGTTCCCGGGCAGCATGTGGCTGCTCGCGTGGGCGGATGTGATTGAGGAGATCAAGACGGTTTGCTGGTGTGGGAAGGCGGCGACCTGCAATGCCCGGTTTAACGAGCGTGGGGAAATGCTCACCGAGGGCGACCAGGTCGTCCTCGGCGCGAATGACAATTATACGGCGCTGTGCCGGAAACACCACCGCAGGAAGATGCTACGGCAGGAGGTATAAGCCAAAGGATACTCAATTACGAGACGAATTTCCTGGGAATGATATACTTTGCTTCCGGATTGTGTGAGGATTCATTTCGGTTTATGCAGATGTGGTCTCCAGCAGCAGCCGGATTTTTGTCTGCACGATATCGAAAGCGACATCATTCATGCCACTGTTGATCACGAGATCGGCGGTGGCTTTTGTCGGCTCGACAAACATATAGTGCATGGGTTTGACGGTAGTCAGGTACTGCTGAACGATGTTGTCAAGGTCACGGCCGCGTTCCTTTACATCACGGACGATCCGGCGCAGGATGCGCTCATCGGCGTCCGCCTCCACGAAGATTTTGATGTCACACAGGTTGCGCAGGCGCTCATCCGCGAGGAGCAGAATACCCTCTGCCACAATGATCCGGCGTGGTTCAATATGAATGGTTCGGTCGGAGCGGTTGTGCTGGCTGTAGTCATAGACCGGGCAATCCACCGCCTGTCCGTTTTTCAGCATTTCCAGATGTTGAACCATCAGATCGGTTTCCAGTGCATCCGGGTGGTCATAGTTTACCATTTTCCGTATTTCAAATGGAACATTGTCCTGCCGCCGATAGTAATTGTCGTGATAAACGACCGCGATGTCGTCCGAAAACCGCTCTTTCAGGCGATTCGTAAACGTTGACTTTCCAGAGCCGGTTCCACCGGCGATTCCTATAATGATACAGTCCATAAAGAGCCCCTTTCGTAACCATTCACAGTGAGCCTGGCAATTGCTGACAGACTGCGTTCGGATTTTCTGACAGTTACTGATTTTAAATGATTTTACACGGATTTGTTACAGGATGCAATTGTTTTTCGCGGGAAAAATCCGTAAAATAAGGGAGAATACATATGAAGCACTATGACTATATACTGTTTGATCTAGACGGTACACTGACGGAATCTCATCCGGGGATTATCAATGCGGTTCTGTATGCGCTGAAAAAAAATGGGATCGAAGAGACAGACCGGGAGAAGCTGCGGGCCTTTGTCGGACCGCCGCTGACGGATTCTTTTCAGCAGTATTACGGGATGCCAAAGGAGCAGGCGCTTCGCATGGTGGACGACTACCGGGAATACCATCAGGACCGGGGATGGAAAGAAAACAGGGTTTATGAAGGAATCCCGCAGGCCTTAGAGACCCTGCGCGCACAGGGCAGGAAGCTGTTTGTCGCGACATCGAAGCCGGAGCCCATCGCCATACGAACGGTCGAGCATTTTCATCTGGATCAATATCTGGAACGTGTTTTCGGGGCATCGATGGATGAGAGCCGGAGCCAGAAAGGCCGGGTGATCGCGTACGCACTGTCACAGATTGCGGAAACGTCCCATTCTGAAGCCGGACAGATATCTGAATGGAAACGCTCCTTTGCGCCGAACATTCTTATGGTGGGCGATCGCCTTCATGATGTAGAAGGCGCGAAGGAAAATGGCCTCCCCTGCGTGGGCGTATTATATGGATATGGGACGAAAAAGGAGCTGGAAGAGGCCGGAGCGGTTGCCATCTGTCCGGAAGTGGGGGATCTTCCAGGGGTGATTGCGGCGTTGGAAAAAGACTGAAAACGCCAGATGTGTGAGACGCAGGCGGTCATACCAGGTCAATGGTATATACATCCGCCCTTCGTGCTTTTAAAAGCGGGAGCTGTTCGCGTACGGCTTCTGTTTCTTTTAAATCCACATCACAGTACAGAATTCCTTCCTTTTCATTTAACCCGGCGAGAATTTCGCCCCAGGGAGAAACCACCAGCGAGTGCCCGTACGCGTGATAGCTGGCGTTCCGATCTCTCGCAGGCGAGCAGCCCATCAGAAAGACCTGGTTGTCGACCGCGCGCGAGCGGAAATGAAGCTCCCAGTGCATTGGTCCGGTGGTCATATTGAACGCCGCCGGTACCAGGATGGCTTTTGCGCCCTGCAGCGTCAGCAGGCGGGCCAGTTCCGGGAAGCGGATATCAAAGCAGATCATCAGCCCTATCCGGCCAAATTCAGTATCGAATACCGCCAATTTATCACCCGCGGTCAGAGCTTCGCTCTCGAAAAAGCGCTGGCCGCCCTTGATGTCGATATCAAACAGATGCATTTTCCGGTATTTTGCGAGTTGTTTTCCCTGGCGGTCGAATGCGTAGCAGGTATTAAAGACAGCGTCGCCGTCGCGCTCCGGCATGGAACCGGCGACCAGATAGACCTGATTTTCCTTCGCGCACGCGGATAAGGCGTTCCAGTTCGCGCCGCCCTGCGGCTGCGCGTAGATGGGGAAATTTGCCGTCTCATACGGGCAGCAAAACATCTCTGGCAGCAGGACGAGCTCTGCGCCGGCCTTTGCGGCTGCGGTGACCTGGCGGCAGGCGGTTTCGAGGTTCACGTCATTTTCTTTTTGCACTTTCATTTGAATCAGGGCGATCTTCATAAGCAGGCTCCTCGTACAGGCGATTTGTAATGATTCAGAACAGGAATTCACATTTGCAGAGAAGACCGTCTGAAAGCGTATATTCTACAGATATTTCTATGTATGATCATATGTCTTATCGGGAGACTTGTCAATCTGTAAGAATTATTTCCTGGTTTTGTTCAGACTTGTGATACGAAAAAATATGTGATAAACTGTACGGCGAAATACCAGGAAAATACAAATCTGTACGGCGTTTTCCCGGCGCGTGTGAAGTTCTGTGCCGGAACGTGACAGGGACATCATAGGAGGAGGCTGTAAGTGATGGAAAAATCGAAGGTTTATTTTACAGATTTGCGTGTGCATGACGGAGACACGCTTCCGGGCAAGCTGAAACGGCTGATTAAAAAAGCCGGGATCGGAGAGATCGATTTTACCGATCAGTATGTCGCAATCAAGATGCATTTTGGCGAGCCGGGGAATCTTGCGTTCCTGCGCCCAAATTATGCGAAAGCGGTGGCGGATGTAGTAAAGGAGCTCGGCGGTAAGCCGTTTCTGACGGATTGCAATACATTGTATGTCGGCGGGCGCAAGAATGCGCTCGATCATATCGATTCCGCATATGGAAATGGCTTCGTACCCTACGCGACGGGCTGCCATGTGCTGATCGCGGACGGGCTGAAGGGCACGGACGAGGCGCTGGTTCCGGTAGAAAACGGAGAATATGTAAAGGAAGCGAAGATTGGCCGCGCGATTATGGATGCGGATGTATTTATCTCTCTTACGCATTTTAAGGGACATGAGGCAACCGGCTTTGGCGGCACACTCAAAAATATCGGTATGGGCTGCGGCTCCCGCGCCGGAAAAATGGAAATGCACAGCGCCGGGAAACCGCATATCAAACAGGAGAGATGCGTCGGCTGCGGAAAATGTACAAAAATCTGCGCACACGGCGCGGCCACGGTAGATGAAAACATTCGAAAAGCCTCGATCGACCACGCAAAATGCGTCGGCTGCGGCCGCTGCATCGGCGTCTGTCCGAAGGATGCGGTTCTTCCCGCGAGCGATGAGGCGAATGATATCCTGAACTGCAAGATCGCGGAATATTCCAAGGCTGTCTGTCAGGGGCGCCCCTGCTTCCACATCAGTCTGGTCATAGATGTGTCGCCGTTCTGCGACTGCCACGCGGAGAATGACGCCGCGATTGCGCCGGATGTCGGCATGTTCGCGTCCTTTGACCCGGTCGCGCTTGATATGGCCTGTGTTGACGCAGTCAATGCGCAGCCGCCGCTTCGCAACAGCATGTTAGGCGAGTCCGTGGAGCAGCACACCCACGAGGATCGCGATCACTTTGGCCGCGTATCGCCGGACACCAACTGGAAATCCTCCATTGAGCATGCGGTGAAGATCGGGCTCGGAAACGCAGAGTATGAGCTGGTGAACGTGAAGTAAGGTTACTTTTTGTATCTTTCGTCGGGGGTTGTTCCGCACGAAGTGTGGGAAGAACCCCGGTGAAGGGTGATACTGTACAGGGAATAAAGCAGGAGCGATTTTTATAGCCATTTTTTCAGGTCAGAATACACGATTTCCCGTATATCCTCGCCAATTTGTTTTGATTTCCGTGAGTCAAGCTTTGCCGCCTTTGCGACGGCAAGCAACTCTTTCATTCCAGGATCCCGGCCGTTGCCATCTACGGTGGTAGCGTGTTCACCGCCGATGGAATTGCTGTAGGTCAGATCGTAGGCCGGGGCAAGACTCCAGCGCTTTTCTCTCTCATCGTAGAGATAGGAAAAATTCTTTGAATGGTCGTCGCGGTTATGCGAAAAGACGTTAAAGCACATCAGACGGTAGAGCTGCTCAAGCTGACTGTAGTCGTTTGTGAGAAAAAGAGTCAGCCGCATCAGGGTATGGTAATCAAGGTTTGGAATCCTGTGCGAGGTTTCCAGCAGGGCACTGGCGGAAATCATATGAATTCGCTGTGGATTTGCCTTTGTGTACTCTGGTCGTTCATGGAAATCTTCCGGAGTTCGCTGGATGCGGTCAAAGCGTTTTACTGCAAAATAACCGGAGCAGTGGTCACTCGGTAATAAACGTGTTTCGGCCATTCGGATACCACATTGTTTGGCACAGAGAGAATATTCATATTCCTGTAGTCCGATATCCGCTTTGTCTACAGAGGAGGCAAATTTTACAATCCACTCTTCTCCATCAATCTGATAATAGATTTTGGGCCGTGCACCGCCAGAGGAGCCACCCAACAGGAAAATCTCGTCGAGGTTTCCACTTTCCCTGGACTGCATAATTAGCGCGCATTCGTATGCGAGATCGTCAAGAGAACTGCCTTCCATCCTGCTTCCGAGACTGCTTTCCGGATAATATGCCAGCGCACCCATCCCAGAAGAGCCGACGATTGCCAAACGGTTCAGGGAATCTACGGAATCCGGATCCAGGCCATTTTTTTTTAGCATTCGATCGGTGAGCAATCTTCCCCAGCCGTCTGGGAGACTGTCCGCGAACACGCCAAATGTGCCTTCAAAAGGGTCATA
Organism: Clostridiales bacterium; assembly: GCA_020860365.1. Lineage (GTDB taxonomy): Bacteria > Bacillota > Clostridia > Lachnospirales > Lachnospiraceae > Choladousia. The sequence continues at coordinate 21,063 of JAJBUL010000060.1, forward strand.
ACCTTTTGGAACAAACACTTCCCGGCGAAGGGGTAGCGAGAGTGGACTGATGGAAAAGCCGTTCTGAAGCCAGCTGACATCATACTCGAAGGCTGTCAGGTGGTTTGTTGTGGAGGCGAGAGTCCCCACTTTTTGTCCTTCAAAAAAAATAGAAAGGGCTCTTTTTTCCATGTTATCTTGGTTCATTGATAACCTCCTCTATGGACGCATATCCTTTTTTGGCGAACAGGGCGTTAAAGTCATCCTGACAGCCCAGGGCAAAGGCGATTTTTATGAGCGAGGATAGTGATATTTCGCCGGTGCGCTCAAATCGCTTGATGGAGCCAAGGCTTACATCTGAGTATTTTGCCAGCTGCACCTGCGTGATTTTTTTCTCCTTTCTCCGGAGGCTCATACGCTTTGCAATGGACAGGTTTACATTCTGGGGTGATATTAAAAAATCAAAATTATTCATGGCTCATATTATAACTCAAAACAGCTAAAATGGCAAGAAAAGATTCGTATTTTGGCCATTATAAAACAGAAACTGATTGGATACGACAGAAGAGTGGTTTTAAAGTATTCTCGAGGTCAAATTATATGGTACTAAAAAATTGATAAAGGCTTCGACAGGGAATGGAGTACAAAGACAGATATGAAAAAATACAGGATTCAGAACGGACGGGTATATACTGACCGCTATTGTTTTGAAGAGAAGAACATTTATATAATTGGCGAGCGCCTCGTTGACCGGACTGCCTACGATGCCTTTGAGGGGGAAGAGACAGTATTCGACGCATCCGGCTGCTATGTGATTCCCGGTCTTACGGACATTCATTTTCATGGCTGTGTCGGCAGTGATACCTGTGACGGAACGGTTGACGCGCTGCGCATAATTGCGGAATATGAAGGGCGCAATGGGATTACGACTATTACTCCCGCTACCATGACGGTCTCAGAGGAACAGCTGATGGACGTGGCTGGCGCTGTTGCGGCGTATTGTGAGGAAAGTGCAGTGACCGGGAAAACAGACGGTGCTGGCAGTTCGATGAATGATGAAATAACCGTGGGTGAAGATGCACGGCATTTCAGACCGTCCTGTGGAGCCGTTTTAGCTGGTCTATACCTGGAGGGACCGTTTATCAACGCTTCAAAGAAAGGTGCTCAGAATGAAAAATACATTCGCAGGCCGGATACTTCCCTGTTCTGGCACCTTTGGGATGCTTCAGGCGGGAGAATCCGCACGGTAGCGCTGGCGCCAGAGACGGAAGGCGCGCTGGATTTTATACGCGCGCTTTCCGGAAAAGTGAATCTTTCACTGGCGCACATGACGGCGGATTATGACACGGTGCGCGAGGCTCTGGAAGCAGGCGCCTCTCAGATTACGCATCTGTACAATGCGATGCCGGGATTTCATCATCGCGACCCGGGACCAGTCGGCGCAGCAGCGGATGATCCACACTGCATGGTTGAGCTGATCTGTGACGGGATTCATATTCATCCGGCGGTGGTGCGTGCTACGTTTCGGCTGTTTGGCGACGACCGCGTGATTCTGATCAGCGACAGCCTGCGTGCCTGCGGGATGCCAGACGGCGAATACGAGCTGGGAGGCCAGCGGTTCCGGGTGAAGGGAAAGCGCGCTGAACTCCCGGATGGAACACTTGCAGGTTCTGCCACGAATCTGATGGATTGTATGCGCATCGCGGTGAAAGAAATGGGCATTCCTCTGGAGAGCGCAGTGCGGGCGGCTGCGGTCAATCCGGCGCGGGCAGCAGGGATTTCTGACGATTACGGCAGCCTGACGCCTGGAAAGTATGCGAATCTTGTGATACTGGATCGGGAATTGACGGTTCGTGACGTTTTTATTCATGGCTGTTGGAATCTGAAGCAGCCAAAATGCGGTGCCTGACAGGTACCGCATTCGGCCAAAAGGAATCATTACTGGAAAAATGACATAGATTGGCTCATATTCGCAGTCTCCCCCACATAAAGATAAAGCAAAAGGTTTGCAAAGGTCTGTAAGGGTCTGAGCAGTCAGGAGCGTGCAAATATGAACGGAATCTGGGGCGGAATGCTGCTGGCCGGAATTGTGTATGGTGTTCTGACCGGGGAAGTGGAAGCGGTATCCGACGCGTTTTTTTCCTCTGCAAAGGAGGCAATCGCCCTGTGTGTGACGATGTTTGGGGTAATGGCCTTCTGGAGCGGACTGAGGGAGATCGCGAAAGACGCAGGGCTGATTGAAGCAATTGTGCGCAGGCTTCGGCCGGTCATGCGTTTTTTATTCCCGAACATCCCGGAAGAGAATCCTGCCCTGGCGCATATTACTACTAACTGTGTCGCCAATGTGCTGGGGCTGGGCAGCGCTGCTACCGTGTATGGGCTGAAGGCCATGGAGGCATTAGAAGAGCTGGAAGAGGAGCGGAGGGCGTCCATCCATTTGCCAGGCGCCGGTACAGAGCTGAATATGCAGCCGCGAAATATGACGCGCCGGAAACGCCGGGCGCGAGGTGCTGCGCCGCGGTCGGTTCCTCGTGGCACGGCGAGCAATGAGATGTGTAATTTTCTGATTCTGAATATCTCTTCCCTGCAGCTGATTCCGGTCTCAGTCATTGCCTGGCGAGGTCAGTACGGGAGCGTAAATCCGACCGCAATCGTCGGTCCTGGGATTGCGGCGACTGCGGTGAGTACGGGAGTGGCGGTGGTGTTTTGCAGGCAGATGAATCGGAAGGAAACGATTAAATCTGATAACTGTTCCGGTCATCCTGCTCATCCAGGATCAGATGCTTGATCCATGTCACCAGACGTTTTTCTTTAATATATTTCTGGTACAGCTGTTTTAATAACTGAATGATGTTTGTCAGCCAGCGGAAGACGGATCCGGCCGCGATGACAAGAACTGCATAAATCAGAATGCATTTTGTCGATACACTGTGCAGAGAAAACATCCCCGGCAGGAACGCACAGCAGAACAGAACCGCGGCGATGGAGCTGCCACACACAAACCAATGGAGGGGGTTCCGGTAATCGCACATCTGCATGAGAACGGCAAAGCCGACCGTCGCCAGGAGCAGGGTCGCCACCGTGGATACTTCGCCATCCGGCAGCCCGAAGGCTTCTCCAAAAGCCATCATGACAGCTACTGCAAGCATGTCTGTGATGCCGGCCGGGAGTGCCCGCAGAAAGGTATTGGCAAGGAAGCTGCCCTGAATGCGTTCCTTGTTTGGCTGGAGTGCCACCAGGAAGCCGGGCATCCCGATAGTAAACGTGCTGACCAGAGAAATCTGCGAGGGCTCCAGTGGGTAGGTGACACCAAAAATCAGAGAAACCAGCGACATCAGGAAGGAAAATATATTTTTTACAAGGAACAGGGTGGCGGAGCGCTGAACATTGTTGACTACACGGCGCCCTTCCAGGACAACGTCGGGCATATGAGAAAAATCCGAATCCAGCAAGACAACCTGAGATGCCTGTGCGGCCGCGTCGCTGCCGGAGGCCATCGCTACACTGCAGTCGGCGTCTTTCAGGGCGAGCACATCGTTGACGCCATCTCCCGTCATGGCGACCGTATGCCCCTGGGCCTTCAGGGCCTGCACAATCTGCCGTTTTTGCTCCGGCGTCACACGCCCGAATACAGTATAATCTTCCACTGCTTTCGCGATGTCATTTTCTGTCTTCAGCGTTCTTGCGTCTACATACTGATCTGCATTCTCAATACTTGCCAGCTTCGCAGCTTCTGCGGCCGTGCGGGCATTGTCGCCGGAAATCACTTTAACATGGACGCCCTGCTCCGCAAAATAAGAAAAGGTGGCAGGGGCCGTCTCGCGGATGGGGTTTGCCAGAAGAATATAGGCAAGCGGAGTGACTTTTTCTTTCAGCGGTTGTCCGGTCAGCGCTTCACTGGTGGAAGCAAGGACCAGAAGACGGTAGCCCTTCGCGGTATATTCCTCGATGGATGCTGCGTATTCCGGGTAAGCCTCGCGAAGCACAAACTCCGGGGCGCCCAGAATATAAGTTTTGTCGGCAAAGGCCACGCCGCTGTATTTAAGCGAGGATGAAAAAGACTGCACCTGCACTGGCACGGCGCCGGACCGCTGCGTAAAATGAGCTTTGAGTGTTTTCATCGTGATGTTATCGCTGGTCATGGCTCCCACAAAATCCCCGATGAGACGTTTTAACTCCGCTGGATTTTCTGCTTCAGGGTTCACAGGAATCACATCATTGACCTGCATGGTATTTTCTGTGATGGTGCCGGTTTTGTCGACACAAAGCACGTCGACCCGGGCGAGGGTCTCGATGCTTTTCATATTATGAAGCAGAACTTTTTTCCGGGCGAGGCGCATGGAGCTTACTGCCAGCGCTACGCTGGTGAGCAGGTAGAGTCCTTCCGGAATCATTCCGACAAGTGCCGCCACCGTAGAGGTAACACTTTTCGTGAGCGTCTCCTGGTTCAAATGATAACTTTGGAAAAAGAGGGCAATTCCAATGGGAATTAAGACAATCCCTACTACTTTCAGAAGGCGGTCCATCGCGCGGAGCATTTCAGACTGTTCATCCGTCTTCATAGTCTTTGCTTCCATCGTAAGCCTGGATATATAAGAATCCGCACCTACCTTTACCAGCCGTGCCCGGCATTCGCCGGAGACGACAAAGCTGCCGGAAATGAGGGAATCCCCTGTTTTCTTTACGATGTCATCGGATTCACCGGTCAGCAGGGATTCATTTACGTTCGCTTCTCCCGTTAATATTTCGGCGTCGGCACAGATCTGATCTCCGGCGTGAAAAATCACAATATCATCCCGCACCAGATCTTCTGAGACGACGGTCTGCGTCTTTCCGTCCCGGATAACAGTCGCCTTCGGTGAACCGAGCATATTCAGCTCCTCCAGCGTCTTCTTTGCGCGAAGCTGCTGTATAATACCAATCAGCGCGTTAAAAATGATGACGACCATGAAGCTTAAGTTTCGGAAAGAACCTACCGCAATCACAAATATGGCAAGGATCAGAAAAATCAGATTAAAATAGGTAAAAAGGTTTTCTTTTACGATATCCTGGATGGACTTCGACCCGGAAGTGACCGCAGTATTGCTCCAGCCGCACTCGACCCGTTTTTCTACATCAGCCTGGCTTAAGCCTTTGTCATATGCGGCTTCAACTACCTCGATGGGCGAGCGGGAGGGCAGACTTTCCGCCTGTTTCGGATTTTTATTGAATTTTGGAAGGTTTATCATATGCTTAGTGCCTCTGTTTCTATATTTATATGACAGCTGTCCGTCGCTTCTGATATGTTATCTTATACGGAAGTAAAAAAGAAAACAAGGTGGTTTTCTAAAAAAAATTGAAACGAACTCTTAAATTTTTCTTTGACAGGCAGGGGTCTGCTATTTGCTGCAGCTCAAGCGCGGTATTCTATAGCTTCAGGCATTCGCGATTAAAATTTCTACTTGTGAATGACAGGCTTTCCGGGTATAATTTGATTCGAATCTTATTACACTTTTTTCGCGTTGCGCAGGCGCTGGGGAAAGGCGGAAACTACAATGGATACAAAGAAATTTGTCAGGGAGGTGGAAGACCATCTGCGTGGAAAGCTGATTCCCTTTTGGACGGGGTTGAAGGATGCGCAGCATGGCGGGTTTTACGGCTACATGGGGTATGATCTGAAGGTGGATCCGGGCTATGAAAAAGGCTGCATTTTAAACAGCCGGATCCTGTGGTTCTTTTCGAACGCATATCTGCTGCTGGGCGAGGAGCCGCTGCGGGAGAGCGCAGAGCATGCGTACCGCTTTCTGCGGGATCATTGTCTGGACCGGGAGCAGGGCGGCATGTACTGGTCGGTGACATATGATGGGAAACCGAATGACACGACAAAGCATACTTACAATCAGGCATTTGCGATTTATGCACTTTCTTCCTATTATGATGCGACAAAGAATCCGGAGGCGCTCTGGCTTGCATTTGGCCTGCAGAATGTGATCGAGGAAAAATGTACGGATGAGTATGGGTACCAGGAAGCGTTTGACCGCAATTTTCAGCCGGTATCGAATGAGAAGCTCTCGGAAAATGGCGTGATGGCGGAAAAAACGATGAATACGCTGCTGCATGTGTTTGAGGCTTATACGGAGCTTTACAGGGTGTCGCACCAGAGCTTTACAGCGGAGCGGCTGGAGTTTATGCTGGATCTGTTCGCGGAAAAGGTTTACAACCCTGCGAAGGGCAGGCAGGAGGTTTTCTTTGACCGTACCTGGAATTCCCTGATCGATCTGTATTCTTATGGCCATGATATTGAGACCTCGTGGCTTTTGGATCGGGGACTGGAGGTGTTGGATAACCCGTTTTATTCTGAGCAATTTGCGCCGATCACTGCTGAGATCGCGGAAAATATTTACCAGCGGGCGTACCGTGATCACTCGGTTTTAAACGAGGCGGAGAATGGTGTGGATGATACAAAGCGCGTATGGTGGATCCAGGCGGAGTCGATCGTCGGTTTTTTGAATGCGTGGGAGAAGAAGATACGTGAAGCCCTGAGCACTCCGCAAGGGAAGGACGACGGGGATGCGGAAAAATATCTCGACGCTGCGGAAGCGATCTGGGACTATATTTGCGCGTATTTTGTCGACCCGCGTGAGGGTTCGGAGTGGTTTGAGAATGTCAATGCAGATCATTCACCGATGGAGCTGCCGATTGTCCAGCCGTGGAAGTGCCCTTATCACAACGGGCGGATGTGTATGGAAGTGATTCGGCGGTTGAAGGCATGAAGCGGGCCGGTGACCATTGATGTTAACTGCGGTGCCCCGGAGTGCGGGCATACGATGACAGGGGGATTTTTAATATGATACAGTATGATAATCAGCATCAGGTGTTTAAGCTGGATACCCCGAATACGAGTTATGTGTTTGGCCTGACAGATGGGAGTTATCCGGGGCAGATTTATTATGGAAAACGGGTCGGGGATACGGATCTGAAGTATTTACTGCGCGAGAATGAGCGGCCCGAGCCGCCCTCGGTTTTGCGCAGGGAGAAAGTGGGGTATTTTGATTTTTACCCGATGGAATATCCATGCGCGGGGATTGGCGATGGACGGGAGAGCTGCATCAATATCCGCACGCTGGATGGACAGGAAGGTCTGGAACTGAACTATGTTTCACACCAGATTTTTGAAGGAAAAAAGACGCTGGAGGGGCTTCCGGCGACCTGGACGGACAAACCGGACAGCTGCAGTACGCTGGAGGTCACACTGAGTGACGCGGTGACGGGATTGCGAGTGATATTGTCCTACACGGCCTTTGCAGATGTGGACGCGATTACGAGGAGTGTTCGGGTCGAAAATGCCGGTGCGCGCAGTCTTTACCTGACGAAGGTACTGTCGGCCTGCCTGCATGTGGAGCAGGAGAATCTGGAAGTGATCACCCTGCCGGGCGCCTGGTCGCGGGAGCGGATTCTTCAGAGACAGAAGCTGGGTTATGGCAGTCTGGTCACCGAGTCGATCCGTGGGATTTCGAGTCACCAGGATCATCCGTTTATGGCGCTTGTCTCGGGGAACTGTACGCAGACCACGGGCGATGTATATGCGATGAACTTTGTGTATTCTGGAAATTTTATTGCCAAGGCGACGCGTGATCAGTTTGACCAGGTGCGTATGATGATGGGCATTCATCCGGATCATTTTTGTTGGAAGCTGGAGCCGGGCGCTTCTTTCCAGGCACCCGAAGTGGTATTTGTTTATTCCGATGAGGGTCTGGGAAAAATGACGCGCAGTTTTCATTCCTTATACAGAAAGCATCTGATTCGTGGATACTGGAAGGATCGGCAGCGCCCGGTTCTGATCAATAACTGGGAGGCGACCTATTTTAATTTTGATACGGAAAAACTCCTGGCGATTGCCCGAGAGGCAGCGGCAGGCGGCATTGAGATGCTGGTAGTGGATGACGGCTGGTTTGGCTGCCGGAGCAATGACGACAGCAGCCTTGGAGACTGGCGGGTGAATGAGAAAAAGCTGCCGGGTGGGTTCGCTTATCTGGCACAGGAAGTGAATAAGCTGGGGATGAAGCTGGGGATCTGGGTGGAGCCGGAGATGGTGTCGGAGGATTCCGAGCTGTACCGGGCGCATCCGGACTGGGCACTACAGCTTGCCGGCCGCGAGCCGGGGCAGTGTCGGGCGCAGTATGTGCTGGATTTGAGTCGTCCGGAGATTGCGGATTATGTCTATGAAATGATTCGCACCGTCCTTTCTTCCACAAATATCGAGTATGTGAAATGGGATATGAACCGCATGCTCACAGATGTCGGAAATCTGACACTCCCGGCTGACCGCCAGGGAGAAATTATGCATCGCTATATGCTGGCGGTTTATGGTCTGCAGGATCGCCTGACAAAGGATTTTCCGCAGCTGCTTCTGGAGAATTGCAGCAGCGGAGGCGGCCGGTTTGACCCGGGAATGTTGTACTACAGCCCGCAGATCTGGTGTTCCGATGACACGGATGCAATTGAGCGTCTGGCGATTCAGGAGGGGACACAGCTGCTTTACCCGCTCTCCTCCATTGGTGCGCATGTCTCCATCTGCCCGAATCATGGTACCGGGCGGACGACGCCTTTCGAGACAAGGGGCGTCGTCGCATTATCCGGCACCTTTGGCTACGAACTGGACATCACAAAGCTTTCGGCTGAAGAAAAGAGCCAAATCCCGGAGCAGGTAGCCCGTTACAAAAAATACAGCGCGCTGATCCGGGAAGGGAATTATTACCGGATTGCCTCTTGGCGTGAAAATCATTGCTATGATTGCTTTATGGTAGTTTCGGAAGATCAGTCCGAAGCTCTGCTGACTTACGTACAGGTGCTTGTACAGACGAATCGTAAGAGCCTTCGGCTCCGCCTGGCCGGCCTGGATTCCGACGCTTTCTATGAGATAGAAGGGAAAAGGTATCAGGGGGCCGTGCTGATGTATGCCGGGCTGCTGCTCCCGCGGATGAATGGTGATTTCCAGACCTGCCTGCTGCATATCGAGAAGGCTGGGTGAGGATAGAGGCTTCCTGTGATTGGTAGGATTCGGTACGCCGCATCCTACTCGATCGCAGGGTTGACCGAAACGAAGTATAGACGCCACTGGTGCTTCGTAACATGCGGTTTACTTTGTCTGAAGTGTGGCGGTGAAAAGCACGGCTTTCAAAGTCGATCAGGGCTTCAGAATCGCTTAGCCACAGAAAGCAGGTGAAAGACAAAGATATAGTATGCATATGCAAATTTTCCTATTTTTCAAAAAAATTCGTTACTATTCACAGCCGTTTTTCTGAGCGGGTCTAATTACTGATGCT
>JAJBUL010000155.1 GCA_020860365.1 Clostridiales bacterium
CTCACGAAAGTTCAAAATCTCAGTCCGTCTTCTCCACCCCGTGAATAGTAACGTCGCAAGGAAACGCAAAATCAACGTGGCTATGGCGAATGCTGAGGAGTAATGCCTGGTGTGTATCTGACTGGTATGGGTCATCCTTTTCCCCTGTAATGACTCGCCAGAGATTCGGCCAGCACCAGGTCTTCCGGGGTCGTGATCTTCATATTATCATAGGAGCCTTCAATCAGCTTGACCGGTATGTGCAGAATCGTTTCCGCCACCATTGCGTCATCCGTTATTTTTGCCGCGCCCGCATCCTGTTCTGACGATGTCTGCTCTCTGAGAATCAGTTCCTCATAGGCCCGAGTGATAAGCGGATAAGAAAAGGACTGCGGAGTCTGTATCATCCACAGCTTTTCCCGCGGAAGGGTCTGTTCTACATAACCCCCCGCGCTTCTCATCTTAATCGTATCTTTTACCGGCATTCCGACTACACAGGCCGGACAATCAGCCAGACCTTCAAATATTCGTTCCAGCATCGTGGCATCTATGAACGGCCGCGCCCCGTCGTGAATCAGGACGTAGTCGCAGTCCCCTGCCGCTTTCAGCCCCTCATACACGGAATGATAGCGTTCTTTTCCGCCACGTGTAATCTTTTTTATCTTTGTAAATCCATAGTTCTCCACATATTCTCTATGACATTGTTCCTCTTCTCCCGCACCGCATACCAGGATGATTTCCTCTATACGCGGACAGTTCTGAAATATGTGAAGGGAATACCACAATACTGGCCGATCCCCCAGCAGCAGGTATTGTTTTTTTTTCGAGCTCTTCATACGGCTGCCGCTTCCACCGGCGAGTACGATTGCGATGTTTCTCATTCTCTTGTGCAAGCCTCCAATTCCTGTTTACGATTGCATACTACCGTCACATTCCCAAAGACTCCGTTTATGACCATGTGCTGCCTTTTCCCTGCCTCCGTTCACGGGTACTCACTGATACCCCCCTCCCCTGCCTCAATTCACAGGTACTTGCCGATACCGCGCCACCAGCCTTCGCTTCACATAGAAATAACAGATCAGGTGCACGCTTTCTGTCACAATCCAGGATACCGGATAAGACAGATACAGAACAAACAGGGTATGGTTTGATGCGAAAATAGTATAAATCCATATCACACGCAACAGGCAGGAGCCAACCAGGGAAACAATCATCGGCAGCACGGACTCTCCCATTCCTCTGAGCTCTCCGGAAATGACTTCCATGATTCCGCAGAGACAGTAAGTAACCGCGATGACCGAAAGACGGGTCATACCATATGCGATCGCCTCCTGGTTGCCGGGAAGATAGATTCCCAAAAGCAGGTTGCCCATGCGGTATACCACCTGGCCAAGTACCAGACCGGTAACTGTTACCATCAGAAAACAGTGCAAAAACACTTTTCCGATCCGGTCAAATTTGCGTGCTCCGACATTCTGACTCGTAAATGTCTGAGCAGCCTGGTAGAAGGAATTCATCGCCATATAGATGAACCCCTCTATATTCCCCGCCGCGGAATTCCCCGCCACAGCAATCTCACCAAAGCTATTGACCGAAGACTGTATCAATACATTGGAAAGAGAAAAAACGGTCGACTGCAGCCCTGCCGGCAGACCCACCCGGAGGATGCGAAACAGCTTCGGCTTTGACACACGTATTTTCTTCAGTTCCAGATTCATCTCCGGCTCCAGGCGCATCAGACTGCGTACAACCAATGCGGCAGATATTGTCTGCGAAACCACCGTCGCGATCGCAACACCAGCCACGTCCAGGTGAAACACCGCGACCAGAATCACATTCAGGACTATGTTAATCAACCCAGCGATGACCAGATAATAAAGCGGCCTCCTGGTGTCTCCCAGAGACCGGAGGATCGCACTCCCGAAATTGTACACGGCCATGGATGGTACTCCCAGAAAATAGATTCTTAAATATAGCTCTGACAGCCCAATAATCGTTTCCGGTGTCGCCATCAGGCGCAAAAGAAGCGGACTCAGAGCAATTCCCACTACACCAGTCGCGATGCCGCCAGCCAGACTGATCGCAATCGATGTGTGAATCGTTTCTTTGACCTGATCTTTCTCGTTGGCTCCATAAAAGAAAGCCGTCGCCACGCCAGATCCTACGGACAAGCCTACCAGCAGGTTCACAATCAGATTAATGAGTGCGCCATTCGAGCCCACCGCTGCCAGAGAATTACTGCCCGCAAGTCTTCCTACTACAATGATATCTGCTGCATTGAAGAGCAGCTGCAGGATACCGGCCAGCATGACCGGAAGTGTAAAAATCAGCAGTTTCCCCATCAGAGGACCCTGCGTCATATCCATCGTCTGCTGACGTACCCTATTCTTTTTTAAAGCTTCCACACAACTCACCCTCCGTTTTTCGTTTCCTGTCTGTTTATCTCACGTTTTTCGCTATCTTAATTTCATGCAATCCCTTTACGCTCAAAATGCCAGGATATACTGTTTCTTCTATTCTCAGTCATCTGACAGTCTCTCCCGGATAGTGCTCCCCAAGCTTAAGATTCGGCACCGCATTCAGATCCAACCCATGCCGGACGCCCCGCATGTACTCGTAATAAGCCGCTGCTCCAATCATCGCCGCATTATCCGTACAGAAAATCGGCGACGGGCGGTAAAAACGAACTCCTCTCTTCTCACAGGCCGCTTCCGCCGCAGTGCGCAGGGCGGTATTCGATGCCACACCGCCTGCCAGGGCAAACTTATCCAGGCCAGATTCCTGCACGGCCAACATGGCATGCTCTACCAATACATCAACGACCGCTTTCTGGAAAGAAGCCGCGACATCCGCTTCCACAATCGGCTCGCCTTTCATTTTGCATCCATTCAGATAATTCAGCACTGCAGATTTCAATCCGCTGAAGCTGAAATCATAGGGGGCATCCGCGATCTTCGCTTTCGGAAACGTGATCGCATCCGGGTTTCCCTCCTTCGCGAGACGGTCAATTTTCGGACCTCCAGGATATCCGAGGCCAATCGCGCGCGCCACCTTGTCAAACGCCTCTCCCGCGGCATCGTGCCTGGTGCGTCCAAGGATCTCATACTCGCCATAATCCTTCACACGAACCATGTGGGTATGTCCGCCTGATACCACAAGACAGATAAATGGCGGCTCGAGATCTTTGTTTTCAATATAATTGGCCGAAATATGGCCCTCAATGTGGTGGACTCCCACCAGAGGAAGGTGCTTCGCGTAACTGATCGCTTTCGCCTCAGCCACTCCAACGAGGAGCGTGCCAACCAGCCCCGGGCCATAGGTCACCGCAATTGCATCTATATCATCCAGCGTCATCTTCGCCTCAGACAAAGCCTCTTCAATCACCTGATTGATCTTTTCGATATGCTTGCGTGAAGCAATTTCCGGAACCACGCCTCCGTAAAGCTTATGCAGGTCAATCTGTGAAGAAATAATATTCGAAAGCACCTCTCTCCCGTTCTTTACGACAGAAGCAGCTGTTTCATCGCAGGAGCTTTCGATCGCCAGAATTGTAATCTCTTTCTTTTCCATACCGCCAATCTCTATATTCATTCTCATAATCTCCAAACGTGCCTGTATCCAATGTCTGTCCAGAAACACCATTGCCTTATTCCTGATTTCCTGATTCCGCAGATTCTGAATATTCTCCTGCTGTCCTGGGGCGCTTACTCATCCGCAAAATCCAGCTCTACACTCTTCCCATCCTTGCCCGGATAGGCATTTGGAAATATTTTGCGCACCTGCTCCATGTAGTCCTCCGGCCGCACAAGAGACGGACTGTAATGTGTCAGCCACATTTCCCCAGGCTGGGCACGGTGAGCCAGGCGCGCAGCTTCCGTAAAGGTCATATGCTTATGCTCCACCGCCTTCGCGTCCTTGTCCGTCTCGCCGTACATTCCCTCGCAGATAAACAAGTCCGCCCCGGCAGCGTGCTTTACAATAGAATCCGTCGGGCGGGTGTCCGTCGAATACGTAACCTTAATCCCACGGCGCGCAGGCCCCAGGACATCCTCCGGGCGATAAATACGCCCATCTTCCTCGATCACTTCCCCTTTTTGCAGCCGGCTCCAGTATTTCATCGGAATCCCGGCCGCTTTTGCCCGCTCCACGTCAAAGCGCCCGGCACGGGGAATCTCCAGGCTGTATCCATAACAGAGGACATTGTGGTTCACGCGGAAAGCCGTGATCACGTATCCGTTTTCCTCAAACACCTGCTCCGTCCCCTGTATTTCTTTATATATAATAGGAAAGGGAAGTTCAGGCGCAACTACGCGCAGCGCATTCACAACACGTTCCAGCCCCTTCGGTCCGATCAGGGTAAGCGGCTCTGTACGTTCCGCGTTCCCCATCGTCAGCAAAAGCCCCGGAAGCCCGCTGATATGATCTCCGTGGTAATGTGTAAAGCAGATCGTATCAATCGGTTTGAAGCTCCAGCCTTTTTCCCGAACCGCAATCTGCGTCCCCTCCCCACAGTCAATCAGCAGATTGCTTCCATTGTACCGCGTCATCAGAGACGTCAGCCATCGATAAGGAAGTGGCATCATCCCGCCGCTTCCCAGCAGACATACATCCAGCATTTTCCCCCCTCCTGATATATCCTTCCGTATCTTTTACAAATATTCCTCTATTTCTACCGGCAGGACAAACTTCCTGACCATCTCGTCATAGCACGTTTCGCAGAGGCAGAAAAAATGGCGTTCCCCGTCCTTTTTGGAAAAATATCCCCATTCCTGTCTGCCCTCAAAAAAGCCTTCCTGGTATATGCCATTCTCTATCTCAAACGTTTTCCCGCAACCATTGCAGCGCAATTTCTTCTGTTCGCTCATCCGGAATCCTCCTTCTGTCATTCATGGCTCTCAGACACGTGAACATCCTCTGAGCCTGGCCGCTGACGGCACAATTACAGTATAATGAGTCCCGTGTCCGCCAGCTACCGGAAATCACTGGAATTCAATCCGGCTCCGACGTCCACATAATCACCGCGTCCTCAACCGGCCTTCTGTAAAAATTCCTGCGAATACCCGCAGATACAAATCCCAGCTTTTCATAAAGATGAATCGCCGCGGCGTTGCCCTTTCGCACCTCAAGCGTAAAACGCCGGATCCCGCGTTTTCTGCCAGTTTCCATCAGGTGCGAGAGCATGACATATCCAAATCCTCTGCCGCGAACCTCTTCCCGCACAGCAACATTCAGTATCTCCGCCTCTTCAAAGCTCCGCAGCAGACCGCAGTATCCCACAATCTGATCGGAATCCCCTTCTCTCGCGACCAGGTATACCGAGCACCCCTGTTCCAGAGCCGAGCGAAACCCGTTCTCACTCCACGGCTCCGAAAAACACGCCCGTTCAATGGCCGCCACTTCTGGAATTTCCGCAAACCGCATCTCTCTGATCTGAAGTGTATTCATATTTCCCTCTGAAGGCGCTCTGCCCGTTCACGCTCCGCCTGCGACAGCCGCAGATATTCCGGCGTATGTTCCGCCGCCGTCTGCGTTTTTCCTTCTTTATAATATTGCATGGCAAGCACTGCCACGGAGGAAGCCCGCTGTCGGTTCAGATGCGCGGGTGCAAACTGATACGGCACTTTGATCCACTCCCGAATCTGCTCCTTATATACCGGCACACCATCCCCAAGAAAAATCACTGCACTGCCAAGCTGATTCAGTTCCTCTACAATCTCTGTGACTGCCATCGGTTCCTGCGCCCGTTTTGTGATAAACGCTTCTCCCCGGAAGGAATAAATGCCTGTATAAACCTGGCTTCTGCGGGCATCCATCATCGGACAGATATTCTTCTCGCAGCCATATAAATTCCAGGCAAGCGCATCGACCGTCGGCACCGAAACCAATGGCTTGTCCAGCGCCAGACCCAGGCCTTTCGCCGTCGCGGAACCGATGCGCAGACCGGTAAAGGAGCCCGGTCCTCCTGCCACGGCAATCGCGTCCACGGACTGCAAATCCAGCTCAATCATCTTTGCCACCTCATCCAGCATCGGAAGAAGTGTCTGTGAATGTGTCTTCTTATAGTTAACCGTATACTCCGCCAGCAAGGTATCGTCCTCGGCCACCGCCACGGAAGCCACCAGGCCGGAGCACTCCAGTGCCATTATCTTCATATGAACTCTCTTTCCCACTGCAATTGTTATATATCCGGTTTCTTAACCACTGCACATGTCTATACCGATTCCGATCCTGGCGACGGCTGCCGAAGCGTGATTCTTCGATAATCGAACCCCCGCTCCAGATCCTTCTCAATTGAAATAGAAACCGTCTGCGGCGGCAAAAGCTCCTCAATCAGATTTGCCCACTCGATCAGGCAGACGCCATTTCCATAAAAGTAATCTTCATACCCGATCTCTTCCATCTCTTCCACATCCCCGATCCGGTATACATCAAAATGGTAAAGCGGCAAACGTCCTTCCTCATAGATCTGTACGATGGTAAACGTCGGACTGCTGACCGGCTCTGTAATCCCAAGTCCCTCCGCCAGCCCCTTGGTTAAAATAGTCTTTCCCACGCCCAGATCGCCCTCCAGGGCAAAAATCTGGCCCGGAAGGGCCTCCTCGCCGAGACGGCGGCCGACGAGAAACGTCTCCTGCTCCGAATTTGTCTCTATTGTCATCCAAGTTCTCCTACCCCAGTCAAGTCGAAAGCGCAATGCGGCCGTTTTGCCGGTTACTATTCGCAATGTCTCTCCTGCAGAAACGCGAACGGCTCCTCATCCGCCAGAAAGTGCAGCAGCATATAGGCAGCTACAATTGCCACACGCTCTTCCCGGAGGATTCTGCGCACTTCGTCCCGGTCCGCGAGAACCACTTCAATCTCCTCCGAGATTTCCTGCATATCCGCACGGATCTCTCCATCCGCGTACCCGTACACCGTCGCGCAGCACTCATCCGTCATTCCAATTGTTGTATAATAAGGCTTTTCATAAATTGTGTCAACCGGAATCGGATGCAGCGTCAGCCCGGTCTCCTCACGCATTTCGCGCACTGCGGCGGAATGGTACTCCTCACCCGCTTCAATCAGGCCGGCCGGAAACTCATAGATATAATTATCAATGGTATAACGGTACTGGCGAATCAAAACCACGCGGTCACGCTTCTCGCCATAAAGGCTGTATATGATTACACCGTCCGGTGACTGTTTTTTCGCAGAAAGCTCCAGATCCTCTACGCACTTTGCCCTGGAGGATAAATAATATTTCCCGGCATGCCCTTTGCTGTTCTCCACATCCAGCTCATAGAGGTTCACATACGGATTCCCCGTCGTCCTTTGAATATTCCTGATCCTTCCCATTTTCTCCACACACCTGCCTTTCTATCTTTTGGCGTAATTATCATACCACAGAAAACAGATAAATCAACTGAAAAAGTACTTGATATTTATCCGGCAATGCGCTATCATAGAGACCAGTTTAAGATTGGTTCTTCGGGGCGGGGTGACATGGCAAATATGAATTCCCCACCGGCGGTATAGTCCGCGACCCGCGAAAGCGGCTGATCCGGTGACGTCTGACGACGAATTCCGGAACCGACAGTATAGTCTGGATGAGAGAAGAATGCAGCACGGTTTTCATAATCGTGAGATTCTGCCGCGGAGATTTTCTAAATAGGAAATCTCTTTTTTTGTAACCATTCAGGACAGCATCGAAATGATAACAAAACCATCTGCACCAGGAAGAGCCTTTTCCTTAAATGAATCTTTCTATTTAAGAAAAGGAGAACAAAACATGGGAACAGGATTATTACAGACCGTTTCAGAAAACCTGCAGTTTGTCGCAGTATGCGCCGTCGTGATCGCGGCGATCATCGGCGCGTCATATGGGCTGGAAGCCACTGTGCTGAAAAAAAACATCGCACAGGTAGGGAAAACCAGGTACATTACCATCTGCGGTATGCTTGGCGCGATTGCCATGATACTGCACATCCTGGATTTTCCGCTTATTGCCATTGCGCCAAGCTTCTACAAACTGGACTTCAGTGAGATCCCGGTCATGATCGGAGCCTTCTGCTTAGGGCCGGTCGGCGGCGTTGTCATCGAGCTGGTAAAAATTCTTTTAAAGCTGATCATCAAGGGAACCTCCACCGCCTTCGTCGGAGATCTGGCGAACTTTGTTGTCGGCTGCTCATTCGTTGTTCCGGCAGCAGTCATCTATCATCTGAAAAAGACGCGCACAATGGCAATCATTGGGCTCGCGGTCGGCACCGTGGTACTCGTGGTATTCGGCACCATGTTCAACGCGATCTACCTGCTTCCGGCTTTCGCCACCCTCTATGGAATGCCGCTGGACAGCATCATCTCCATGGGAACCGCGGTCAATGGTTCTGTGACGAACGTGACGACCTTTGTCATCTTCTGTGTCGGCCCTCTGAATCTGATCAAGGGAATCTGCATTTCCGTGCCAACCATGCTGCTCTATAAAAGAATCAGTATTGTTCTGCGCACCGCGAGCTCTGATTCCTACGCGGCCGGGAAGAACCGCCAGCCGCAGGGCTGATTCTGTTTTGCCGACTGAAGTGGAACGAAGAGCATATTGTGAAGCAATAGAACACCTTACGCATCTGCGCAAGCAGACCATTTCCCCAAAAACAGGTCTTCGATCAGAAGAAGACCTGTTTTTGTCTGTAAAGATACTGAACCATTACCAGTTTTTATCGCAAAAGCGACTCCGATGTCCTGTGCCTTGCCTGACTGTACATCAGAGGAGTTTTTACCTCGTGGCGATACAGAAAAATCAGTCGTATTGCACTCCATCGCAAAAAATTTAAGTGCAAACTTACATCCGCATTTTATCGCAATAAATCAAATCAGCTTTGAAGCACAAAATATTCATGTAATCGCAATGTATAAAATTGTTTATGTTTCTCTCATTCAGAATTAAACTATAGACAATTCAACAAAGGAGGAAATACTATCATGGCAGCAGTGTCAGAAAAAAGGAAAAAACAGTATCGTCAGCTTGGTCTGACCATTGCGTACTATCGAAAGATGAATGGAATGACACAGATGCAGCTTGCAGAGGCAATCAATGTGAGCCGTACCCATCTGAGCAATATTGAGGCTCCCAATATGCCGACCTCGGTTTCTCTCGAGCTCCTGTTCGACATCTCTGACGTTCTGGAAATCCCCATTGCAAAGCTGTTTGAGTTCAGAGAGTGATTCCTGTACCCAGATTGATAAAGAAAAGGGCAAGTCTGTGCGCAAATCAAAGCAGACCTGCCCCTTTTTATAGTCCTTTTTTATAGTGAGCGACAAAATTCTTTTGTCATTCACTATATAACTCATTCGGTCCGTTTTCGCCCTTCGCAAAATACCATGCATTCTCCATCGTCGTTTCACTGATGGCCTGCATGGCTTCCTCTGTGAAAAATCCCTGGTGGGAGGTGACGACCACATTCGGGAAGGACAGCAGCCGGGCCACAGTCGAATGCGGCATAATCTCTTCCGACAGATCCTCATACACCGAACCGTTTTCCTCCTCATACACATCCAGACCAACCGCAAAGAACTTATTCTCCCGAATGCCGCGAACCAGGTCATCCGTTTTGATCAGACCGCCGCGGGAGGTATTGACAAGGATTACGCCATCCTTCATGTGTCCGATGGTATCGATATTGATCATGTGATGGGTCTCGGGCGTCAGCGGGCAATGCAGAGAAATCAGATCCGAGCTTTCAAACAGCTCCTTCAATCCCACATATTTCACAAAGTCCAGACTCTTATTTGGATACATATCGTACGCGATCACTTTCATTCCAAAGTCATGGCAGATACGTGCCATGGCCGCGCCAATCCGGCCCGTGCCGACAATCCCCGCTGTGCGGTCGAAAAAGGATACACCCAAAAGCCCATTCAGGCTGTAATTGTTCTCACGTACTTTGATATACGCCTTGTGAAGATGCCGGTTCGCGGTCAGAGCAAGCGCCATCGCATGCTCCGCTACAGACTCCGGCGAATAGCCCGGTACATGCGCGACGCGGATTCCATATTTTTTCGCCGTCTCCAGATCCACGTTGTTGTATCCCGCGCAGCGCATCAGGATCAGCTTCACCCCACATTCATTCAGTGTCTCAACCGTCTGTGTACCGACGTCCATATTCACGAACGCACAGACCGCGTCATAGCCTTTCGCCAGCGCAGCCGTATTCGGCGTCAGCTCTGCCTCGATAAATTTCACTTCAATCCCCGCATACTTCTCCTCTTCCAGGCATGGAAGCAGATACGTCTTATCATAGCTTTTTGTTCCAAAGAATAGTATTTTCATCCTGCAGCCTCCTCCAGTTTTTCCCTTCCCGGGATTACTTCCCATTTTACGCAGATTTTACTGTATTCATTATCTCCCGAATTTACGTTTCTATACAAATGGGCTCCTGAGATTTCATATCTGGCATGTTTTCTGGCAATGCTTTTCTGTTTGTTACGCATCCATTTCGGTTCGCATTTTTTCCAGTGCTCTTTTTTCCAGTCTGGATACATAGGAGCGGCTGATTCCAAGCAGTCCGGCAATCTCCCGCTGGGTCAGTTCCTTCTGCCCATTCAGCCCATAGCGCCCGGCAATCACCTGCCTTTCCCGCTCGTCTAAAACACTGCCCATACATTCCCGCATTCTGCGTATATCCTTCTGTATCTCCAGATTCTCCACCACATCCACCGGCTCGCTCTCCAGCACATCCATCAGGCGAAGATCGCGTCCCTCCTGATCTGTACCGATCTTTTCGTACATGGAAACCTCGTGAGTCAGCTTCTTACGGGAGCGGAGCATCATCAGGAGTTCATTTTCAATGCAGCGAGCTGCATATGTCCCAAGCCTTGAATTTTTCTCGCAATCGAATGTTGTCACAGCCTTGATGAGTCCGATGATCCCGATTGAGATCAGGTCATCCGGATCGAGCTCGGACGACTGATACTTTTTCGCTATATGCGCCACCAGCCTTAGATTGTGCTCTATCAACAGATTCCTGGCTTCCATGTCCCCTTTCTGGTATCGTACAAGATACGCTTTCTCTTCTTCTGAGGACAACGGCTTTTTAAATGTCTCCAAAAAAGCACCTCTAAGCGGTTTTCTTTATTCTATGAATGAAATGGCTCAAAAGTGCTTTTCCAACTATCCCCTGAGTTTTATTCCGCCAGGTGCAATGTCACCGTCTGCATAATACTGCTTACTACAGTATCCAGAGTGGAGGATGCACCGCGATCCGCACCCGCAGCCCAGGATCATTCCAAGCCGATTTTTCTGGTGAAACGCAATCTGAAATGTTTTCACAGCCAACATAGCCAGCAGAAGTACAACTACTGCCGCGTTTAGCACTCCAAAAACAGATGCCAGGCTGACAAGAATATATTCTCCATTGTAATGCTCCAGGTTTGAAACGTATGCTGTTACTGTATCTGGATTCAAAAAAATGGGGTCTGGTTCAAAATTGAACCAGACCATTTTTATATAAATATCCCTTATTCTATAAGTCCATGCTTTTTCAGTCTGGCGCGTATCGCTCCATTTGTGCGGTCATGAAACTCTGCGATCTCTGAAATTTTCATGCCGGAATGATATTCATCATCAAGCTGCTTATCTTCTTCCTCCGTCCAGGACTTTCCGGCTCCATCCGGTCTGTTCATTTTGCGATTATATTCCACTCTGGCTCTGTGCACGCCATTTTCCCCGGAATCGTCTTCATCAGCCTCTATGCATGTGACGGCATCCGGATGATCCTCCATAAATACAGTGATTGCCTCTCTAAACCTGCCGCCATATTTTTCGTATTTGGCCTCGCCTACACCGGATACCTTCAGCATGGCCGCTCTGGTGCGCGGACTACTGGCACTCATATCAATCAATGTTTTATCACTGAAGATGATATACGGCGGCACACCTTGTTCTCTGGCAATCGTAAGCCGCAGCTGGCGAAGTATTTCAAATAGTTCATAGCCTGCCTTTGTGAGGGAATCAGTGCTTTTCCTGCCGCGGGTTTTGGCCTGATGCTCCGGCCGTTCCGGCTTTTGGTCATCATGGATCCGGATCAGGACGCGCGCTCCCTCATCCTTAAGAGGCGCTATATTTCCCAGACGAATCACACTATATTTATCAGCAGTCTGGCAAAGATAGCCGTCCATGATCAGCTGACTGATCAGCAGACGGAGCTCTGATTCGGAACGGTTTTTCAATACTCCATAGGTCTTATAACTGGTAGCTTTGACTTCCTTTAGCCTGGCTCTGTTTGCTCCGAGAAGGGTACCCAGGATGATACTGAGGCCATATCTTCCCCGGGTTTCCCATACACAATTGATGACCTGCTTCGCGTCCTCTGTCCTGTCGATTTCTGTATACTCCCTGTCACAATTGCCGCAGGAACTGCATGGTTCGTTTCTTTTCTCGCCAAAGTACTCAAGAATATAATTGCGCAGGCATCCCGTGGTTCTGCAGTATCCTTCCATGATCTGGAGTCTTCTGGCATCGCGCTGCCGGATGGATTCCATGTCTTCTGCTGGAACATCCGTAAAGTCCTTATGTTCCAGCAGAAATTTATTTATCATAATATCCTGCGGGGAAAACAGCAGGATGCACTGAGAAGGCTCACCGTCTCTGCCCGCGCGGCCAGCCTCCTGATAATAGTTTTCCATGCTCTGAGGCATGTTATAATGAATCACAAATCTTACGTTGGATTTGTCGATGCCCATGCCAAACGCATTTGTGGCGGCGATCACCAGAGAACGGTCGTAAATGAAATCGTCCTGGCTTTCTTTTCGGTCTTCATTGTCCATTCCCGCGTGATATCTGCTCACCGCTACTCCGTCGGCGGATAACCGTTCATATACGTTGTCCACATTCTTCCTTGTGGCACAATATATAATACCGCTTTCGTCGGGATGCTTCCTTATATATTCACGTACAAAATCATCCTTTTCCCCGGTTGTCTCGATGCTAAAATAAAGGTTCTCACGGTCGAATCCGGTAACCACAATTTTCGGATCCCGCAGCTTAAGTACGCAGGAAATATCCGTTTTCACCTCTTCGGTGGCGGTTGCTGTGAATGCGCTTACAATCGGCCTAAAGCGCAGGCGGTCGATAAAATCTACGATTTTCAGGTAACTGGGTCTGAAATCCTGTCCCCACGACGAAATGCAATGCGCTTCGTCGACCGTCACCATAGATATTCTGATCTGTTCCGTGAATTCCACAAAGCTGTAGCTTTCGAGCCGCTCCGGCGCAACATACAGAATTTTATACGCACCTTCTGCCGCTCTCGCATAGACCTTGGCGATCTGGGCGTCTGTCAGGGAGGAATTGATATAGCCGGCATGGATTCCCGCCTCGTTTAACGCCTTGACCTGATCCTGCATGAGGGAAATCAGCGGTGATATGACAATCGTAATCCCCGGAAAAAGCAAGGCCGGCACCTGATAACAGATCGATTTTCCTGCTCCGGTCGGCATGATTGCCAAAACATCTTTTCCAGACAGAACCGCGTCAATGATTTCTTCCTGCCCGGGTTTAAAGGTATCATAGCCGAAATATTTTTTTAATGTCTGCTTTGCGTCCACTTTTTCTGCTGACACTGCCACGATTCCCGCGGTATCTTTTCCTTCCAAATATTTTTCATTCACCCTGCAGCTCATAAACCATTGTATCTCCGTTTCAGTATAATCCACTTCCCGCTTTTACGGAAACCAGTATTGCGTCCCTCTGTCAAATACATTTCCTTCAGGAACTCACCGATACGCCGATCCCTGTAATTAATTCGTCTACTGTCACTCCGTCCACGCCGGGCACTCCTTCCATCCTCTTATGAGAAACGACATGTGTCATTTTCTTTAGCGTTTCTAATATAATCTACTATAATTTATCTACACAATGATTTCCCACAGAGTCTTCTCTCCGTCCCTGCGCTCCTGTACGCCTGTCTTTTTGTCCTTATTAAAGCGGAAGGTCAGCATATATCCCTTTTTGAGCTTCAGGCGATCCAGATATCCGTAAAGCTGTTTTTCTCCTTCTTCATTGTATTTCTGACCATACCAGATTTTTGTCTCGATCAAAAACTGTTCCGCATGATAGTCTACGATAATATCAGTTTTTTTCTCGTCACGGGTCTGCGCTTCGATATAATAATTGCCTGTCCCGTTTATGACTGGCTTAAGATACATCAGGAATATTTTCCTTGCATATTTCTCTATAAACTTCTGATCATTATCCGCATAAACGTATGCATAATGCTCCGCAAATTTTCGCAGCAGCGCCTCCATGTCCAATCTGCCGTCTACGATGAACTGACTTTTGTTCAGCTCGGCGTCCTTTTTCGTAATATTTCCAGTCTCATCCTCAGAGAGAAAGTAATCATACAGTACCACTTCAAAAATACGATTGGAGACTGCTACCCTTCCATTTGCAGATTTTATATAGTCAAACATCTTTGCAAGACTCAGTACCTCATTATAGGCGTTAAAGGCAATAGACTCACCTTCAAACAAGATACGTCTGATAATGTCTTTCAGCTGCGGAAAATCCTTCAGCTGCTTGATCATATCTTCGAATAACGGCTGATTTTCGTGCTCTATCGACTTGGCTGCCTCTGCCACACCCTCCGGTACCCATGCTGCCGCCCGGTCTGGAAATGCAGACGTTCCAGTCAGATTTTCATCTATATGCTTACAGATACCAGATACCAGAACCGGATATCCGGAGGTATATTCATAAATCAAATCAGCCATTTCCTGAACATTCATGCCTGTATGGTAATCTCGCTCATACTCCGAAAGCATCCCTACGATCTCGTCTGAGGAAAAGCTCAGATCCTCCTTAAATCTGACTGCGACATTCCATGGACTATTATACTGGTGCGATTCTTCGGATCTGATTTTCAGCTTTAGATTTTTGATGTCATAAACACCCGCAAGTATGACGCTCTGGAACGTCCAGGTCCTTCCGCTTTCCCTTTTAATATATTTGTCCCGCAGCATTTCAAGAAAGCTTAACATCCTCTGGTTATTTGATGCTCTGTCTACCTCATCAATCATCAGTACAATGGGGCGCTCGCTGAAACGGCAAAGCTCTGTGATCCTTTTTCCCAAGGTTTGAAACGGCAGATCTGTGTCTATCTCATTTTTCCACCTTTCGATCAAATGGTCCGGCACGGACTCAAGCTCCAGCTGTTCTTCAATCAGATCAATCACGCCGCTCACAAATGCGTAATCAGACTGGAACATTTCCTCACAGCCTTCAAAGCTGATCTGAAGGCAAACATATTTTTCACGCAGCTTTTCCGCCAGGAGGCACAGTGTCGTAGTTTTTCCGTACTGTCTTCCACGATTAATGGCAAAATAATTTCCCGGTTCTACATAATTCTTAATAATGCGCTCTACTCTCTCTGTAAGGTCTACCATATAATGTTTTTTCGGATTGCACACGACGGCCGTGTTGAATTTTTTCATAAACAAACTCACCCCGCTTATGATTTGCTTCCTGTTCTTATCGGACTGCTTTCTTACCCTATTATTGTAAAGTATATCCGAAGATAGTCCTTAAAGCAACCGGAAAATAGCGAAAATCCTTACTACGCCAAGGCTTCTGCAGTTCATGCGTTTGTCAGTGCAAGATGGGTAAGGAATTTCGCATAAAATGAAAATTCCAACCATTACCTTGACAGTAGACGGAACATTCAGCTGATCGCCTAAAAAGGAATAACCAAGAATAGCCGCCGTCTCACTCCACACGTTACTCTGGTAACAGTCCCGCAGGCATGCCTATCTGTTCGACATTACCCTATCACCGCAGATACCGGAGATGAAGGAATTGCGACTATTTATCTGCCAGAAGGCCTGCAGCCCTGGACGCCTGCCGTAATTGTACTTACGCCGAATGGCATAACCGCTGCGGATTTTGCGGAGAGCGAGCTTGGCCTTGCGTGGCGCGACGTCGCTGACGCTAACCTGATTGGTCTTGCTTTCCTTGAGCCGCAGGATGGTGGAAGCTGGAATCTTGATCTGGCGGAAGACGGGCGGGACGATGCTGCCGTGTTGTCACAGCTGTATATGACAATGCGCTCGAAGAGTCTGACACAGGTATGGTATATCTGGGGCGAGAATATGGCCGTAGAAGACCCCTACCCTACCGAGGGCTGGGAGATTTCCTATGATAATGAAGGCTTTGAACCGTTCCTGAATCCATACCTGCTGGAAGACCAGAGTGAGGTGAAAGGAAATGTCATTGTGATAAGCCGCATGCAGGTCTTCCAGTAATGGTCTCATCTCTGGTTGCTCAACGCGCTGATAGCCTAACAGTTCCATAGTTGGATTTATCTGGTAGCGATCTTGCTGAGATGCCCCCCTAATTGCAGATTTTCCATGTCTTTCCTTTCCGCCGGGTCTGTGATATAATCCCATCTAACCCGGACTTTTTGTGTGATGGTTTGTGGGGGCTTTCGGCCACCCGGCTGCTATGCTGTGTTTCATTTGATGGACTCATTATAATTCTATTGCTAGTTATAGATTGATATGTTAAACTCAATTATTATGAGATAACTATATTTTATGCCATCGTAAAAGAAAGGGGTTTGTCATGCCAGAAGATTCAAAAATCAGTAAAGCGCAACAAAAAGCCGTCCAAAAATATGTCAAAAACAACTACGACAGAATCGTTCTTACACTGCCTAAAGGAAAGCGCGATTCCATAAAAAACATGCTGCCGAACAGGGAGAAAGTATGAATGCATTCATTAATCGCGCCATTGACGAAACAATGGAACGTGATAACTTTGATGTCGATGCAGCTTTTGAAGAATACACAAATTCCAAACACGATGCCCCAACCACATAACCCCAAGAAAGGAAGGTGTTATTAAATCTACACAGAAGATGATTACTGGAATCTCCCAGAAAACGTTCGTGTGGAACTGATTGACGGAAAGATTTACTATATGTCCGCGCCCAGCCGAATACATCAGGATATCCTAATGAATTTAGTATATGAGATTAAGAACCACATTCGTTCAAAACATGGTTCTTGTCGCGTCTATCCTGCCCCATTTGCAGTCAAATTGCGTAAGGACAAGGACAACACCGTTGAGCCTGATATTTCCGTCATCTGTGACCGCTCCAAGCTTACAGACAAAGGTTGCATAGGTGCGCCCGACTGGATTGTAGAAATTATATCTCCGTCCAATCCCGGCCATGATTACGTGCGGAAGCTGAACCTGTATGCTGACGCAGGAGTCCGCGAATACTGGATTATCGATCCAGCAGAAGAAAGGATACTTGTGTACTTGCTCGAACAGGAACACTTTAGCTGTGCCTCGTACACGTTCCATGACAAAATCAGCGTTGGGATATACGATGATCTCACAATCGATTTCGCGGAACTGGTCTCGGATATTCCAGCCAATGAATAGCATCCGGTTCTGGTTTTCTAGTGGGGGGAGTCTCTGCGACTCCCCTTTATGTTCGCCACGAATGGCGATCACTCGTTCTCCGGTACGAATATAACCACAGGTGAGGCATCAATCCGGCTCCCCCTCGACATCAGGTAGAACCTGTCCAGGCGTCCCGATCTAGGGCTTCTCTCATACTGTATACTGTGTGGCTTGTTGACATAACATCCCATCGTTAGCCCTCCAACAAATCACACTTACTACTGCCAATCTATTTTTTGTCTTCCGTTCCCGAACGGAAGATTTTCGTCAATCTCGAGCGGGGAATCGTCAACTTTATGATAATTACCGGGCAAGTAGTCAACTAGGAAATCGCCAAGCACAACGTTAAGCGGTTTTAGATATCTTGCTTCGCGTCCTGCGTCATGCTCGCTTTTCAGGTAATTGCGTACTGCTTGTTTTACATCACGGTAAGCTTGCAACGAAATAAAGGATTGGAATTTGTATATAAATATCAGGAAACTTGATTTCAGGGCAAAACAAGCAAAGACAAATTTTGATAAAAAGGGGGTTGTAATGCCAAAAAGTTAGTGGTAAATTGTAAGTGACAGTTATTGTTCACACCTGACAGTTCCCAGGAACACGCGGTCTGTGGTGTGACCTGTAACGAATCACACGCGGTCGAAATAGTAAAACATAGATTTGCCTGTTCCGGACAGCCGCGGAAGAATAACCGGTCCGAGGATCGGATTTTATGGAGGATGAAACCCATGGATTTGTTTGAGACATTAGTGGAAACTTTAAAAAAGAACCCGAAGAAGATTGTGTTTACGGAAGGTACGGATGCGCGTATTCTTTCCGCTACAGACCGTCTGGTGAAGGGCGGCGATTTTCTGCAGCCTGTCCTGGTTGGTAATGAGGACGAAGTAAAAGCAGCCGCGGAAAAGGGCGGCTTCTGTACTGATGGAGTTCAGATTCTGGATCCTCTGACCTATGAGGGTATGGAGGAAATGGTTGCAAAGATGGTAGAGCTGCGCAAGGGCAAGATGACCGAAGAGCAGTGCCGTGAAAGCCTGAAGAAGGGCAATTATTTCGGCACCATGCTTGTAAAGATGGGTGTAGCGGATTCCCTGCTTGGCGGTGCTACCTACTCAACAGCTGACACGGTTCGCCCGGCGCTGCAGCTGATCAAGACAAAGCCAGGCAATAAGAGCGTCAGCTCCAGCTTTATCCTGATTCGCGAGAAGGATGGCGTGGAAGAGCGCATCGCGATGGGGGACTGCGCGATCCAGATCGCTCCGGATGAGGATGCTCTGGTAGAGACTGCTGTCGAAACTGCAAAGACGGCTTCCTATTTTGGTATTGACCCGAAGGTAGCGATGCTGAGCTTTTCTACAAAAGGTTCCGGCAAGGGGGATGATGTGACAAAGGTAGCCAATGCAACAGCAAAGCTGAAAGCGGCTTATCCAGATATGAAGGTGGACGGCGAGATGCAGTTTGACGCCGCAGTCTCCCCGGAAGTCGGCCAGCTGAAGTTCCCGGGCTCCCCGGTAGCGGGCCAGGCGAATACCTTTATCTTCCCGGAGATTCAGTCCGGCAACATCGGCTATAAGATTGCACAGCGGCTCGGCGGATTTGATGCCTTTGGCCCGATCCTCCAGGGACTGAACGCGCCGATCAATGACCTTTCCCGCGGCTGCAACGCTGACGAGGTGTACAAAATGGCGCTGATCACGGCTGTGATGGCATAAAATCTATATCCGGTGTTTGTCTGTCACACGATATCGTTACATATAATGACGGATCAGCCTGATAGCAATACCCATGAAGCACAAAACAAAAGACCGCTCTGCAGCAGACATGACATATTCTTCTCATCTGCATACAGAGCGGTCTTTCTTTTGCTCTTTCACATAACCAGATACATGAAAACCTCTTTATCTTTACATTCCCAGGTACTGCGAACTCGACCGTTCCAGCGCCTCTTTTGCGTTCTTTACATTTTCCAGATCCTGGTCAGTCATCTTGTCCAGCCGGAATTTGGAAAGTGCCTTCTGCAATGCATTGCAATCATTCTTGACCTGTTTGGACGCATTCTTATCCAGATCCTTTTTGCGCTCCTTATATGCCTGCTGCGCTTTTGCCAGGAGGCTCTGTGCTTCGTTCGTAATCTCGATCGCGTCCCGCCTCTGGTCATCCACTCCGGCATAGGCCTGTGCCTCAAAAATCGCCTGCTGAATCTCAGACTCGGACATACGGTCGTCCGCTGTGATCGTAATCGACTGTTCCTTTTGTGTATCAAGATCCTTCGCGGAAACCTTCAGGATTCCATTCGCGTCAATGTCAAAGGTTACTTCGATCTGCGGCACTCCTGCCGGGGCACGCCGGATCCCTTTGAGCCGGAACTTGCCAATGGATTTGTTATCACGCGCCATCGTGCGCTCTCCCTGAAGCACGTTGATCTCTACATCGCGCTGATAGGCCGCCGCAGTGGAGAATACCCGCGAATAACGGTACGGCACAGTCGTATTGCGTTCTACCAGCCGCGTTGCCACACCGCCCACCGTCTCAATTGACAGACTTAAAGGTGTGACATCCATCAGCAGCAGGTTCATGCCAGTGTCCGCTGCCATCAGAGAATTGCCCTGCAGCGTACTGCCCAGAATCGCAGCGCCCTGCGCTACACACTCATCCGGGTTGATATTTTTAGAGGGTTCCTTTCCAGTCAGCTGGAAAACCTTCTGCTGCACAGCCGGTATCCGCGTCGAACCTCCGACCAGAAGCACACGGCCAAGCTGTGCCGCTGTAATCCCCGCGTCAGAAAGCGCAGTCTGCACCGGCACCTCCGTGCGGCGAACCAGATCCGCCGTCAGTTCATCGAATTTCCGTCTCGTCAATGTACGCTCCAGATGAACCGCTTCCCCTTTCACCTGTGTCAGATAGGGAAGCACAATGTTGGTCGTATCTGAAGTAGAAAGCTCCTTCTTCGCCTGCTCCGCCGCTTCTTTGATACGCTGCATCGCGGCAAAATCGTGTTTCAGATCCACACGATACTCGGACTTAAACTCCGCGACCAGCCAATCCGATACGCGCTCGTCAAAGTCATCTCCACCCAGATGGTTATCACCTGAAGTCGAAAGGACTTCAATCAGCCCCTCGCCAATCTCTATAATGGAAACATCAAAGGTACCGCCGCCCAGATCATATACCATGACCTTCTGCGCCTCTCCGTGATCCAGACCATAAGAAAGCGCCGCGCTCGTCGGCTCATTGATAATACGCTTCACATCCAGCCCTGCAATGCGGCCGGCATCCTTCGTTGCCTGCCTCTGGATATCGTTAAAATATGCCGGTACTGTAATGACGGCTTCCGTCACGCTCTCGCCCAGAAAATCCTCTGCATCTTTTTTCAGCTGCATCAGAATCATCGCGCTGATCGTCTGCGGTTTGTACTGTTTTCCGTCAATGCGGATATCCCAGTCTGATCCCATATGCCTTTTGACTGATGTAATGGTCCGTGCCGAATTTGTCACAGCCTGCCGCCGCGCTGCGTCGCCGACCAGGCGTTCCCCATTTTTAGAAAAAGCCACCACGCTCGGCGTCGTGCGTCCTCCGGTCGAATTGGGAATAATCACCGGCTGGTCATTTTCCACTACTGATACACAGCTGTTTGTTGTTCCAAGGTCAATTCCAATTACTTTACCCACTTTTGTTTCCTCCATTTTTTCTCCCGGTTTTAAACCATCTCAACAAAGTATAGCTTTCTGTAAACGGAAAATCAAGTCGTCAAAGCTTGTATTGTTACATTTTCTATTGAAATGTTCATTAAATTTTTCTAACCTTTCTAAAACAAACGGTGCCGCCTTCCTTTTTGTTACATACTTTTCTATTTTGACATTTTCTTCGCAAATCGAACACAAAATGGGCACATATTTTTCGTAGAGTAAAGCAGACTGAATCGTAATAAAAAAACAAATGATTCGAACTTGTTACCAAAACCAATCCATATCACATACAGCCTGGAAAGGGAGAGAGGAACCCGGATATGAAAAAAGAAAACAAAAAAATGGCCCAGCAAAGACGTGCGGCAGAGCGGGCAAAAAAAGAGCAGTGGAAAAAATCAAAAGAGGTCTTTCGATTGGAATCCCCGCCGCTCTTATCGCAATCCTGATCATTGTCATCCTTGTCGACACGTTCCAGCCCTTTAGCAGCACCACAGACGCTACAGAAGAGGCCGCAACAGAGAAGTACGGTAACAGAGGTTCCTTATTCCACTGACACCTCCCTGACGGTAACGGATGGCGACACGGTAAACATTGATTATGTCGGATCGATTGACGGCGTCGAGTTTTCCGGTGGGAGCACAGATGGGGCCGGCGCAGATCTCACCATCGGTTCCGGAACCTACATTGATGACTTTGAAGAGCAGCTCATCGGCTATCATCCGGGAGACACAGTAGAAGTCACAGTGACGTTCCCGGAGGATTACGGCGTAGACGACCTGAACGGGCAGGAAGCCGTCTTCGAAGTTACGATCAATGGCATTTATGAGTAGAAAAATTCTGAAGCAGTTTCTGTATTTTAAATAGAAAGGATTTTTGTAATGGCACAGGACAAAGAAACAACAAAGGGTTGTATTTTTACCGCGCTGACACTGTTAATGGAACAGAAGGAATACAAATACATAACCGTCACGGATATTGCCAGAAAATCCGGCGTATCCCGTATAACCTACTATCGCACCTATTCGTCCAAAGAAGATATCCTGGTACAGCATTTTCAGAAAGTGGCGCAGCAAATGGTCGCTGAAGCGCAGGGAAATGAAGAAACGGCGCTTTGTATCTTTTTCAAGTGGTTCCAGGAGCACAGGAAATTAACGGAACTCCTGGAACAGGCACACTTGTTGAACCTTTTGGTTGCGTGCTTTTCTGTATTTACGGATTTTCTTTATGAAGCCATTCATTCCGAAGAAGAAGTGCAGCCAGATGCCAGATACGCAGCCCGGTTTGAAGCAGGGGGGCTTTTCTCCCTGCTGATGCACGCTCTCGCCGAGGGAGCCGAGGAGAGCCCGGAAGAGATGGCGCAGATTACCTTAAAGATCATGAAAAAATAATGACAGTCCGGTCATCTGTCTCGAATGTATTTTCTTTTCATAAAATATCTCTCCCCAAGTGCTGATTTCTGTGCTATGATAGTGGCAGCCATCAAGCAAAGGAGAGTCCCCTATGTCAGCAAATGCAACGTCCATGCGCACTTACCTCGCAATTGACCTGAAATCTTATTTTGCCAGCTGCGAGGCTGCTGATCGCCAGATGAACCCGCTGACAACCAATCTGGTGGTAGCGGACGCCTCAAGGACAGAAAAGACGATCTGTCTTGCCGTCTCCCCTTCCCTAAAAGCATACGGCATTTCCGGAAGGGCGAGACTTTTTGAGGTTGTACAAAAAGTAAAAGAAATCAACGCCGCCAGGCTCGCCAGGCTTCGCCACATCAGCCATAATCCGGAAGCAGAATTCACTATGGCTTCCTGGGACGCAGAAGCCCTGGAAAAAGACCCCTGGCTGGAGCTTTCTTACATCATAGCCCCGCCGCGGATGAAACTGTACGTTGAGACATCCGCACTCATCTATCGCATTTACCTGAAATATGTCGCCCCGGAGGATATTTTTTCCTATTCTATTGACGAGGTCTTCATTGACGCGACCGCATATCTTTCCACCTATCAGATGACCGCGCATGAGCTGGCGATGACCATGATCCGGGAAGTTCTGTACGCCACCGGCATCACAGCTACTGCCGGCATCGGAACAAATCTGTACCTTGCAAAGATTGCCATGGACATTGTGGCAAAGCATGTGCCTGCCGACAAGGATGGAGTGCGCATCGCTGCGCTTGACGAGTACAGCTACCGGGCGCAGCTCTGGGATCACCGACCATTAACGGATTTCTGGAGAGTCGGCAGCGCAACCGCGCGAAAGCTGGAAAAGCACTATCTCTACACGATGGGGGACGTCGCCAGGGAAAGTCTGAACGATCCCGAATGGTTCTATAAAACCTTCGGCATTGACGCAGAAATCCTCATGGAGCACGCGTGGGGCATCGAGCCGGTCACGATGGAGCAGATCAGGAATTACAAAACAGACAATAACAGCATCTCGGAAGGACAGGTGCTCTCCGAGCCCTATCCATACGCCAGAGCCAGGATCATCGTCCGGGAAATGGCGGACAGCCTGGTTTTGCAGCTTGTAGAAAAACATCTGGTGACGGATCTGCTGACTCTGGACATCTCTTATGACCGCGAAAATGTTGACAAAGGAACCTATTACGGAGACATAAAAACTGACCACTATGGACGTCTTGTACCCAGGCCGGCCCATGGAAGCCATCGGCTTTCTGCTCCGACAAACCTCGGCTCCGTCATCCTTGCGTCCGCAGTTGAGATTTTTGATAAAATAGCCGACAGAAGCCTGACCGTCCGCAAAATCAACATCGCCGCCGGACATGTCATCCCGGACGAAGGCGTGTTCCAGCTGGATCTGTTTACCGATGTAGAAAAACAGGAAAAAGAAAAAAATTTACAGGCAGCTGTCGCTTCCATCAAGCGCCGCTACGGCAAAAACGCCATCCTGAAAGGCACAAACTTCGAAGAAGGCGCGACCATGCGGGAGCGCAATGGACAGATCGGAGGTCACAAAGCGTAGCGTCAGCCCGCAACAGCTCAACGACTTGCTAAATCAAACAGAATGATAGCCATTTTAGGAGAGGGCAAATTCAACCATGACCACTTCAGAGGAAAAATACAAAGACATTATAAATAAAAGCTGGCCCGCAGATCCTGCCATTTACCGCAGACACCCGAAAATGCCCCTTACGGACCGGGCGAAGATTTTTGCGCCCTTTGCAGCCCTGCGTGGACACAGTGATCGACTTGGGGAAGAGGCTGGAAAGCTTCTGCTCACGACACGCATGGAACGATCGGAAGAAGAGGCCGAAATTCTCTCCGCCAGGCTTTCACAGGTTAAAAACGGAATGGAAGTGACCGTCGTTTACTTTGAGCCAGACAGCCCGGATGGTGAGAATGGGTACTATGTCACTCTCACCGGTAAGGTATCCGAATTCGATCCAACGTACCAGGTCATCCACATTGCCACCGGAATCCAGGGCGAAAAAGGTGAAATCATCCGGGAAATTCCCTTTAACGACCTGGCCGATGTACAGGGCGATGAAATTATAGGGGAAGCTTTTTTTGACTCAGCCTGTTAAAAATATGGTAACTGTTCAGTACCTTCACAGTTCATTCATCCAGGGTTCACTTGAGACGATTGCCACCTCTTCTGCCGATGCTCTTACAGTATTTCAATTCCCGCTTCACGACAGGCTTTCATAGTGCCCGCATCCCAGATACCGGCCTGCACCTCGCCGACATGGGCTTTTTTCAGCAAAAGCATACAGATCCGCGACTGGCCAATGCCGCCTCCAATTGTCAGCGGAAGCTTATTTTCCAGAAGCATCTGATGAAAAGGAAGACTTCTTCTCTCATCGCATCCGGCCTTCGTGAGCTGTTCATCGAGCGATTTTGCGTCTACGCGAATGCCCATAGAAGAAACCTCCAGCGCACACTGCAGGGGCTCATGCCAGAAAAGCAAATCTCCATTCAACTTCCAGTCATCGTAATCCGGCGCGCGCCCATCATGCCGAATGCCGGATTTCAGCAGATCGCCGATCTGCATAATAAAAATTGTCTTTTTCTCTCTCGCGTAAGCGTTCTCACGTTCCCTGGGCGTCATATCCGGATAAAGGTCTTCCAGTTCCTGAGACGTGATGAAAGAAACCTCGCGGCACAGCTCTGTGTCGAGCTGCTCGTAGCGGTACTTTACCTCATCCAGCGTATTACAGATGGACTCCACGATGCGCTTCACCGTCATTTTCAGATAATCAAAATTCCGGTCTTCTGCAGTAATGATTTTCTCCCAGTCCCACTGATCTACATAGGCGGAATGGAGATTGTCCAGTTCCTCATCCCGGCGAATGGCATTCATGTCGCAGAGCAGACCATTTCCTACATGGAAATCATAACGATAGAGCGCCATTCGTTTCCACTTTGCAAGGGAATGAACCACCTGGACATGAACCCCAGCATCTGGTATTTCAAAAGAAACCGGTCGTTCCACACCATTCAGATCGTCATTCAGGCCGGTAGCCGGATCCACAAACAGCGGCGCTGTCACGCGCTTCAGTTTCAGTGCCATGCAGAGCTTGCTCTGCATCAGATTCTTGATCATGCCAATCGCTTCCTGTGTTTCATAATTGTTTAAGCAGGAATGATAGTTCTCAGGTAATACTATCTGACTCATTTATCCAATTCTCCTTCCTATACTGCAAAATTATAAAATCCTTCTTCCACTATTTTCGTCGAAACTCCAACGCTCTGCTGCGTTTTCCGCTATTATTATACCTGATTCTTCAGGTAAGTCAAATATCGTTAAGCTATGTCATAAAATATCATACCCTTTTGTCGCTCGAAACATATGATTCAAAAAACAAAAAAAGATCCAAGCAACACTTGAACCTTTTCATAAAAGCGCGAGACGGGATTCGAACCCGCGGCCCCTGCCTTGGCAAGGCAGTACTCCACCACTGAGCCACTCGCGCATCTTCTATTTTCCACTCAACCAGACCTTTCCGTCCGCCGAACAATTCATACTATACTACATCTTTTCCAATCTGTCAACACTTTTTTTGAAGTTTTTTTATTTTTTTAATTTTTTCAAAATTATACACAATTGCAATAATATTCCCGGACAACTGGCCACATTGCGCCTAAGGCTACGTATGACCAGCTGTCCTGATTCAAGACTATTTTGGTTCTCTGCGAATGACAAACACGGTCGTATTCTTCTTTTCATTGAGCAAAAAACGTTTTTCAATACAATATTCCGGCAAAGAGCGCACAGACTCCAGCACATAATTTGGCTCCGACGAATAGATCACAAGCACCGCTTCTTCCTTCAGCAATGCGCCAATGGTCTCAAAAAACCTGTGGTACAACTCCCGCAGCGCCTGCCTGGTTCCCTCTGGCGCAGCCTGCGGCATATCGGTAATCACTTCATCGAAAAGATAATCGTGTGTAAATGTAAAATAATCCCGATGCACATAATTTACCGTACAACCGGCCCGCTGTGTGTTGCGCCGGGCTTTCTCGATCGCTTCCCCAAAAAGGTCAAGCCCGTACATGGTTCCGGTTTTCACGGCACGGCTCCGTTCAATCAGCATCGTCCCGACCCCGCAGAAGGGATCCAGAATCTGTGCCCCTTCTTTCAGCCAGGGGCGCGCCAGATAGACCGTCAATGCGGCATTTACCGGGGAAACAGAAGACGCCACGACTTCTTTCCGATAATCAAAGCGCCCGTCAAAAGAGGAGGAAGGCTTCAGCATGGCAGCAAAAGTGCCATCCTTGCGCAAAACCAGGCGCACTTCAACTTCATAATCGGTCACAGAATTAATCAGGCGTGTATTGGAGGCTTTTTCAAGAGCATCGGAGAGCTTCCGAAGATAGATTCCCTTTTTCTCCTGGTACTGCCCTACGCAGAACAGATCCGATCCGGCGGCGCCTTTCTCACCGCGCGGCAAATGTTCGCCACGCGAGGAACGCTCATCCCGCGGGGAATTGCCTGCATTTTGCCCTCTTAGCTCGATACGGAACAAAAAAGCGCCTGCCCCATTGTAAATCCGGTCAAGGAGTGTAAGCACCGGTCCAGCCAGAAGTTCGCCACACTGTACCGGCTGATCTGCCGGAAGGGTTCTCGTTTTGAGTGGAAAGAGAAGCTCCGTATAGGTTCGAATCTGGCGGATGTCTTTCAGAGAAGCACCATCCACCCGGACGCCTCCGGCCAGCATGGTAATCTTTCCCTTTTGAATCTGCTCAGCCGTCGCCTCTCTCTGTCGTCGGTTCGTAAGCAGGATCACATCCTCTGGCTCCTTCTCACCTGAAAACCGGTGATGACGAACGCCACTGCAGCGAAGCACCATCGTCTGGAGCATCCGGATTTCCTCCGAAACATGCTTCCACTCTTCCGGCTGCCACTCTGGCACGTCACGCAGAGCGGCAAGCTGCTGCTCCAGCCCGCTAAGAAGCGGCCGATAATCCAGGCCGGACATCGCCTTCAGGTAATCTGCGCGGATAAATAACGTCTTCTCTTTCCGGTACGCGTCAAAAAGAATCGGAAGTAAATCTTCCGATTCCATTTTTCCCAGCACCAGCGCGGCATTTTTTCGAACCTTAGGGTCTTCATGGGAAAGAAGCTCACAAAGCTTAGAAAAGTCTCCTCCCAGAAGATACGCGAATTCCCGTCGACCGTTTTCTTCTTTTAGTTCTTCACGCAAGCGGATGAGATTTTCTCTGACTTCCACGCCTGCGCAGAGTTTTTCGTAATTATCTCTGATCATACTCTGTATCTACTCCCTGACCGCTTCCCGGCACTCTTCTATGTACGCCATCACATCGTCTTTGAACGCTTCCCACTTGTCTTCATTTTCAACATAATAGAGCGGACATGCCTTACCAGTCACATCATAGTGGCGGATAATCGCGTCACGATCCAGATCATACATATCGACTAAATAGGCCGTCAGCTTCACCAGTGATTCATAGGTCGCCTCTGTGAATTGTCCCGTCGTATCCAGATGGCAGTTCTCAATCGAGACGGAATAGTGGTTCGCACTGTTCGACGCATAGGCGATCTCCCCCGGCGGAACACATTCGATGATTTCACCGTCAATCCCGACAACAAAATTTGCACTCATGTAGACCGCCTCATCCTCGGTGATCTGTCCACTTTCGATCAGTTCATCGTTGTCCTTTAGGCTCTCAAAATAATCATGGTTCTGCTGCGCGGTTGTCTTCGGGTTGGCAAGATAGTGAATCACAATATTTGTGATTTCATCACAATACTCCCCCGGACGCGACCAATCGTTGATTGTCAGCAGCTGTTCATCAATCCCCGGATCTGGCACGACCATCACATGCCCGTCTGTCTCCGCCTCTGTTTACGGTGCTTCTGTCTCAATCAAAAGGGTCTCGTTTAAAAGTGCATCGATATCCATGTCATCTTTCGGGAGCAGAGAGAGCAGCAGACCTACCGCAATCGCTGTAAAAACAATCACGACCGTCCAAATCAGGACACGGCTCATTCTGATTTTTCCTTTTGTCTTTTTTTCTCTCTTTCCCATATTGGCTGTACTCCATTCCGATGACCACCCGCTCATCCCTTCCGGTACAATAGCGCTGTTCTCTCTTCACTACTGCTCTACACTGTAATTTGGCGCTTCCTTCGTAATATGAATGTCATGTGGATGAGACTCTTTCAGGGAAGCCGCTGATATCTTCACAAATTTACCGTTTTCTTTCAGTTCCTCAATCGTCCTTGTACCGCAGTAACCCATACCGGAGCGGATGCCGCCAACCAGCTGGAATACCGTATCTTCTACGCTGCCCTTATAAGCCACACGGCCTTCTACACCCTCTGGAACAAGCTTTTTCGCGTTTGACTGGAAATAGCGATCCTTACTGCCATTCTCCATCGCCGCGATCGAACCCATGCCACGGTATACTTTATATTTTCTGCCCTGGTAAAGCTCAAAGGTTCCCGGACTCTCATCACAGCCGGCAAACAGACTGCCCATCATGCAGACATTCGCACCGGCAGCGATCGCTTTCGTCATATCACCGGAATACTTGATACCACCATCCGCAATGATCGGAATCCCATACTCCTTAGCCACCGCATAACAATCCATCACAGCTGTCACCTGCGGTACACCAATGCCGGCCACTACACGGGTCGTACAGATGGAGCCCGGTCCTATGCCCACCTTCACCGCGTCAGCGCCCGCATCAATCAGGGCTTTCGTCGCTTCTCCGGTCGCCACATTTCCTGCGATTACCTGCAGTTTGGGAAACTTCTCTTTAATCATCCGCACACAGTTCAGTACATTCGCGGAATGTCCATGCGCAGAATCCAGCACAACCACATCCACCTGTGCCTCCACGAGTGCTGCCGCACGCTCGAGTACATTCGCTGTGATGCCAAGTGCCGCGCCGCAAAGAAGTCTTCCCTTATCATCCTTTGCGGAATTCGGATATTTGATCTGTTTTTCAATATCTTTTATTGTAATAAGACCCTTCAGATTAAAGTCGTCATCCACGATTGGAAGCTTCTCTTTTCTTGATTTCGCAAGAATCTCCTTTGCCTCCTCGAGTGTCACGCCGACCTTCGCCGTAATCAGCCCTTCGGATGTCATAGAATCTTTGATTTGCTTTGAGAAATCTTTTTCAAATAAGAGGTCACGGTTTGTCAGAATGCCGACCAGCTTCCCATTTTCCGTAATTGGAACACCGGAAATACGGAACTTCGCCATCAGCTCATCCGCGTCCGCCAGTGTGTTCTCCGGCGAGAGATAGAACGGATCGGTAATGACGCCATTCTCAGAGCGCTTTACCTTGTCCACTTCCTCTGCCTGCTGTTCAATCGACATATTCTTGTGGATAATGCCGATGCCTCCCTGCCGGGCCATTGCAATCGCCATACGATGTTCTGTGACCGTGTCCATCCCGGCACTCATCATCGGGATATTCAGTACAACCTTCTTTGTCAGATGTGTCGTCAGATCCACCTGATTCGGAATCACCTCAGAATAGGACGGCACGAGCAGTACATCATCGAACGTAATTCCTTCGCCAATAATCTTTCCCAAGACATTTTCCTCTCTTTCTCTGAATTGTTATTCCGCTAGTCTATCAAATCCCCAATATCATGTCAACCTTTTTTCCATTCTGTATCAGGACTTTTGTTGGTTACTATTCACGGGGTGGGGATGATATCTAAGGTGTTTGGTTCCTCATCTTT
>JAJBUL010000254.1 GCA_020860365.1 Clostridiales bacterium
CCTAAATCAAGGCTTTGAGGCATTTTCAATTCAATTCAACTGTCGAAGACCCGATCTTTGCCGGAATGTCTGTGTGGCTGCGGGCAGCCGGAAGCTGGCCGAAAAGAAGGCGAAAAAGCGCACTGCTTCTACCGTATTTGACCGTCTGGTGGCAGCGGGAGAGCGCCTGCTGGCTGTGATTCAGAAAAACCGGGAGGGTGCGAACAAGGATATGGCGAGGTTCGCGGATCAGATCAATGCGCTCTGTGATAAGTGGGAAAAATAAAAAATTAACAAAATCGGTGAATTTTACGCGGACTTTTCTTGACAGAATCCGATTTGTATTATATAAATAGGGATGGAATTTTGTAACCATTCAAAATGATTCAAAATGACTGTGTTCATCTATACAGAGCAGCGCGGTCGGTATGAAGACAAGAAGCATGAAAGAAAGAGGTAGAGAGTATTATGGCATGCGTTGATTTGACAAAGTATGGTATCAATGGTGTGACGGAGATTGTTCACAATCCTTCGTACGACTTCCTGTATGAAGAAGAGATGAAGCCGGAGCTTACCGGATATGACAAGGGTCAGGTCTCTGAGCTTGGTGCGGTAAACGTTATGACAGGCGTTTATACCGGACGTTCCCCGAAAGATAAGTATATCGTTATGGATGAGAACTCGAAGGACACTGTTTGGTGGACGACCGAGGGATATAAGAATGACAACCACCCGATGAGCGAGGAGACCTGGGCTGCAGTAAAGAAGATGGCGCAGGAGCAGCTTTCCGGTAAGAGACTGTTTGTCGTAGATGCGTATTGCGGCGCGAACAAAGATACCCGCATGGCGATCCGCTTTATGATGGAAGTGGCATGGCAGGCACACTTTGTAGAAAATATGTTCATCAAGCCGTCTGCAGAGGAGCTTGAGACATTTGAGCCGGATTTCGTGGTTTACACCGCTTCCAAGGCGAAGGTTGACAATTACAAAGAGCTGGGTCTGAATTCTGAGACCTGTGTAGCGTTCAATATCACTAGCCGTGAGCAGGTGATCCTGAATACCTGGTACGGCGGCGAGATGAAGAAGGGTATGTTCTCTATGATGAACTACTACCTGCCGCTGAAGGGCATTGCTTCCATGCACTGCTCCGCGAATACCGATATGAACGGTGAGAACACCGCGATCTTCTTCGGTCTGTCCGGAACTGGCAAGACGACCCTTTCTACAGATCCGAAGCGTCTGCTGATCGGCGATGATGAGCACGGCTGGGATGACAATGGCGTGTTCAACTTCGAGGGCGGCTGCTATGCGAAGGTTATCAACCTGGACAAGGATTCTGAGCCGGATATCTACAACGCGATCAAGAGAAATGCACTTCTTGAGAACGTGACTCTGGATGAGAATGGCAAGATTGATTTCGCGGACAAGAGCGTGACAGAGAATACACGTGTATCTTATCCGATCGATCATATTGAGAATATTGTACGCCCGGTATCTTCCGCACCGGCTGCAAAGCAGGTGATCTTCCTCTCCGCAGACGCATTTGGCGTACTTCCGCCGGTATCCATCCTGACACCGGAGCAGACACAGTACTATTTCCTGTCTGGTTTCACAGCGAAGCTGGCAGGTACTGAGCGCGGCATCACAGAGCCGACACCGACCTTCTCCGCGTGCTTCGGACAGGCATTCCTTGAGCTGCATCCGACCAAGTACGCAGAAGAGCTCGTAAAGAGAATGGAGCAGAGCGGCGCGAAGGCTTATCTGGTAAACACCGGCTGGAGCGGAACAGGCAAGCGTATTTCCATCAAGGATACCCGTGGCATCATCGACGCGATTCTGGATGGCTCTATCC
This sequence comes from Clostridiales bacterium, assembly GCA_020860365.1. Taxonomy (GTDB): domain Bacteria; phylum Bacillota; class Clostridia; order Lachnospirales; family Lachnospiraceae; genus Choladousia. The sequence goes on from JAJBUL010000254.1 coordinate 1,832, forward strand.
TGAACGCACCGACCAAGAAGATTCCGTACTTTGACTTTGAGGTTCCGACCGAGCTTCCGGGTGTTGATCCGGCAATCCTTGACCCGCGCGATACCTATGCGGATGCTTCCGAGTGGGAGACAAAGGCACAGGATCTGGCTGGCCGCTTCATCAAGAACTTCGACAAGTACACCACCAATGAGGCTGGCAAGGCACTGGTAGCGGCGGGACCGCAGCTGTAATTGTTGTTAAGAGCTTAGGAATGTTAAATAAATAAAGTGATAGAGAAAAGAGCGTTCATATAATATGAATGCTCTTTTTTTGAAAACATTATATAATAAAGCTTTTCAAATATGATAAGGGATGATATACTGACAATGTTACCATCATTAAACCGGTACGGAGGGGAGGTGATAGCATGTATACTCTATTATCATTTTTGACTACTGTCACGGCAAATATTGTAGCAACTTACATATGGAAATGGCTTGACAGAAGTAATGATCAGAAATAGTAACTCAGAAGGATGACCTCTCCGACGAAAGAGGGAGAACCCCCCAAGGTGCACCACCACCTTGAGGGGTTCGTTTTTGTATACCCTATTATCATTTTTTGCAAATTTACTGTAACATATCGGAAGCTGTTTGGCAAGTGTTTTTTCTATGAGTGAGTCGTCCCTCCAAAAGCTTGTTATGTGTCTTTCTGATGTTTCTGCGAGCCGTCCCCGCCAAAAGCCGCTGCGCGATATTCTGGTGTTTCCGCGAGCCGTCCCCGCCAAAAGCCGCTGCGCGTCTTTCGGCGGTGCACGGGCTGTCGCCCTATAAAATCAAGAAATACCATCTGCTTACATGCAAGCATGACGCAGCTGGTTTTTCTTGATTTTGCACGGCTCGTAGCTTTCGTGTCAGTTGTCTTCGGGTTTGCCTTCGGTGGTGTAGATCTGGCGCTTGCGGGCCATTTCGTCGCTCTCGAGGTATTCGTCGTAGGTTGTGATCTTGTCGATCAGGGTGCCGTTTGGCAGGATCTCCATGATGCGGTTTGCGGTCGTCTGCACGATCTGATGGTCACGCGAGGAGAAGAGGATGACGCCTGGGAATTTCATCATGCCGTTGTTCAGGGCAGTGATGGATTCCATATCCAGGTGGTTCGTCGGTTCGTCGAAGATCAGAATGTTCGCGCCAGAGATCATCATCTTGGAGAGCATGCAGCGCACACGCTCACCGCCGGAAAGCACTCGCATTTTTTTGACGCCGTCGTCCCCTGCAAAAAGCATTCTGCCAAGGAATCCGCGCACATAGGTTGCGTCTTTGATTTCGGAGTAGCCGGTGAGCCAGTCAACGATGGTCAGGTCATTGTCGAATTCTTTGGAGCTGTCCTTCGGAAAGTAGGCCTGTGAGGTGGTGACTCCCCATTTATAATGGCCTTCATCCGGTTCCATTTCTCCCATCAGAATCTGAAAGAAAGTGGTTTTGGCCAGCTCATTGCTGCCGACGAAGGCAACCTTGTCGTCGTGGCCGAGGGTGAAAGTCAGGTTATCCAGTACCTTTACCCCATCAATGGTCTTGGAG
>JAJBUL010000041.1 GCA_020860365.1 Clostridiales bacterium
CTCAGGGGTGGTTTTTACTCCCGAAAATTTCAGCGTTAACTTCTGAAGACGGGCATGGATGCAAAGAAAAGTCTTGACTTCCGCTCCGGTGTTGTGCTACACTGTACGGGCGTATGGAAGAAGGCTTTTTTTTATGCCTGAAAAAGTATTGCTGGCCCACACGGCCGCAAAGGGATTTTTTGCTGTGCGGCTGGCGTGAATCTTTAGGGAAGAGAGGTGGAAGTTGTGCGTGTACGTATTACATTGGCATGTACGGAGTGCAAACAGCGTAACTACAACATGACAAAGGATAAGAAGACTCATCCGGATCGTATGGAGACGAAGAAATACTGCCGTTTCTGTCGGTCGCACACGCTGCATAAGGAGACAAAATAACCGATAGAATTGCGCAAAGGAAGTGAAGGTTATGGCAAAAGCAGAGAAGACAGAGAAAAACTCTAAAATCAAGGACTGGTTCCGTGGCCTGAAGGCTGAGTTTAAGAAGATCATCTGGCCGGACCGGACCACGCTGGCGAAACAGACTGGCGCCGTTATTGCCGTTTCTATCGTACTGGGAATGATTATCGCGATGCTGGACTTTGTCTTCCAGTATGGTGTAGATTTCCTGGTGAACATTAGTTTCTGAGTGACGTAAGGGCGAAGGGTGATTGTATGGCAGAGGCGAACTGGTACGTAGTTCATACTTATTCCGGGTATGAAAATAAGGTAAAGGCCAACATTGAGAAGACGATTGAGAACCGCCATCTGGAGGATCAGATCCTGGAGGTGCGTGTTCCGCTTCAGGATGTTGTAGAGATGAAAAATGGCGCGCAGAGAACTGTGCAGAAAAAGATGTTTCCGGGCTATGTGCTTCTCAATATGGTGATGAATGATGATACCTGGTATGTTGTGAGGAATACGAGGGGCGTGACAGGGTTTGTAGGCCCGGGATCGAAGCCGGTACCTCTGACGGACGCGGAGATGTACAATCTCGGTATCCAGTCGACTTCTCTTTCTGTGGATTTCGAAGAGGGCGATACCGTGACTGTGATTGGCGGCGTCTGGAAGGATACGGTTGGTGTGATCCAGTCGATGAACCAGGCGAAGCAGAGCGTTACAATCAATGTCGAGTTATTTGGCCGTGAGACACCGGTCGAGATCAGTTTTGCAGAGATTCAAAAAATGTAAGAAGAAAATGCCACGGCGGCCAGCCGGGCAGTGGGAGGGATGACTTCCCGACAATACCACATAGGAGGTTTCTGACATGGCAAAAAAAGTTACTGGTTATATTAAATTACAGATTCCTGCCGGCAAAGCGACACCGGCTCCTCCTGTTGGCCCTGCATTGGGACAGCATGGTGTGAATATCGTTCAGTTTACCAAGGAGTTCAACGCAAGAACCGCGGACAAGGGTGATCTGATCATTCCGGTTGTGATTACGGTTTATGCGGACAGAAGCTTTAGCTTCGTTACCAAGACTCCGCCAGCTGCAGTTCTTCTGAAGAAAGCCTGCAACATTAAATCAGGCTCTGGCGTTCCGAACAAGACGAAGGTTGCTTCGATTTCGAAGGACAAGATTCGTGAGATCGCGGAGATGAAGATGCCGGATCTGAACGCAGGCAGCATTGAGGCAGCTATGAGCATGATCGCGGGTACCGCCCGCAGCATGGGCATTACGGTAGAAGAATAGGCCAGGAGGTAGTTTAATATGAAAAGAGGAAAAAAATACAAAGAGGCCGCGAAAGCCGTTGATCGTTCCGTGCTTTATGATGTGAATGAGGCGATGGCTTTAGTTAAGAAGACATCTGTTGCAAAATTTGATGAGACGATCGAGGCTCATATCCGGACAGGATGTGATGGCCGTCATGCGGATCAGCAGATCCGTGGCGCAGTAGTACTTCCGCATGGTACTGGCAAGAAGGTTCGCGTACTTGTATTCGCGAAGAATGCGAAGGCGGACGAAGCGCTTGCTGCTGGCGCGGAGTATGTAGGTGCGGAAGAGCTGGTTCCGAAGATTCAGAAGGAGGGCTGGCTTGACTTTGACGTAGTCGTAGCTACTCCTGATATGATGGGCGTAGTTGGACGTCTCGGACGTATCCTTGGACCGAAGGGCCTGATGCCGAACCCGAAGGCCGGCACAGTTACCATGGACGTGACGAAGGCAGTCAACGATATCAAAGCCGGTAAGATTGAATACAGACTTGACAAGACCAATATTATCCATGTGCCAATTGGAAAAGCTTCTTTTACAGAGGAGCAGTTAGCGGACAACTTCCAGACGCTTATAGAAGCAATTAACAAGGCGAGACCTTCAGCACTGAAAGGACAGCTCATGAAGAGCGTCACCGTCTCATCGACGATGGGTCCTGGCATTAAGCTGAATACGGCAAAGCTTTTGTAATCGCTTTTGGAATGTTACTCCCGGGGATGAAGGATTCCCGGGAGTTTTTCTGTTTGGAGAAAGTGTATTTATCTTTTTTATTTCGATGCTGTTCTGAATTTTTACAAAAAAGTAATTGACAAAGTTGTTGCGGTGTGATAGTTTATCAAAGATAACTGCCAGAGACAGCAGGTGCCGGATAGCATAATTGTTTTGTATAAGACAGCCTGCCGAGGAGTATGATTCTATGGAAGAATTTTGATGCTCTTTTGTCTGATGGTGACAGAAGGGCTTTTTCTATATTCATTTTTCCTTTTTATACGGCGGTTTAGAAAAGGCATTCCGTGCTTTTTCGAAAATCTATAAGGAGGTATGGATTATGGCAAAGGTTGAACTGAAGAAACCGATTGTAGAAGAGATTTCCGCGAATATCAAAGATGCAGAGTCCGTGGTTCTTGTACACTACAGCGGGATCACAGTGGAAGCAGACACGCAGCTTCGTAAGGAGCTCCGTGAAGCGGGCATCATTTACAAGGTTTACAAGAACACGATGATGCACTTCGCGTTCAAGGATACGCCTTGTGAGGCACTTTCCCAGCACCTGGAAGGCCCGAACGCACTCGCGATTTCCAAGACAGACGCGACAGCTGCGGCGAGAATCATTTCCGGTTATGCGAAGAAAGCACCGACTATGAAGATGCTGGCCGGCATTGTGGAAGGCACCTACTATGATGAGAATGGCGTAGCTGCGCTGGCAACCATCCCGTCGAGAGACGAACTGCTCGGTAAGCTGCTTGGAAGTATCCAGTCGCCTGTTACGAATCTGGCTCGTGTGTTGAATCAGATTGCGGAAGCGAAGGCGGCAGAGTAATTCAGAATAGTGATAAGTGGAACGACAAAGCTGTGTGAATACAGCAATTGAAAAAATGAATCAGGAGGAAAAGAAAATGGCTAAGTTAACAACTGCTGAGTTTATCGAAGCAATCAAAGAGTTATCTGTGCTTG
>JAJBUL010000233.1 GCA_020860365.1 Clostridiales bacterium
AAAGATGAGGAACCAAACACCTTAGATATCATCCCCACCCCGTGAATAGTAACGTCTGGTAATGACCTGAAACTGAAGAACGGAAGTTATACTTGACTTTCAACGCAAACTGCTATAAAGTTACCTTATCAAAAACTTTCACTTATTCTTACTTGTTTTTAAAAATGTATCAGCTTTTTCCCGAATAAGCAAACCGTTTTTCGGTTGGTATTTATGCAAAATTGCAACAATATACTGATACATGATCAGAGGTTTTGGAAAAAATATGCAGATTAACTATTTATTAGAATTTTCGGTGATAGTGGAAACGTTAAGTCTTTCGGAAGCCAGCGACCAGCTTTTTTTGTCGGAATCTTCGCTTTCGCGGCATATCAAAAGTCTGGAAGACGAAATTGGCTCCAAGCTTTTTGAGCGTTCCACGCGAAAAATGACGCTGACTCCCCTGGGGGAGGCACTCTATCCGATTTGTGTACAGCTGCGTGCCATAAATGAACACCTGAACCAGGTAGTCACATTTCAAAAGCAGGTCACCAGGAAGGTTATCAACATTGGCATACAGACAAACATTGTCACCTATTTTGACCTGTACGCTCTTGTCGGTGATTTCATGGCTCAGAATCAGGATATTACGATCAATGTACGCAATGTATCTGTAGCAGGCCTTGATTTTGATCCCAGCCAGAACAAAGATGACATTATCTTTGCACCGGGACTTGCAAAGGAAACGCCTGCGCAATACCATCAGTATTGTATCTCGGTCGATTCTCTTGTCACCGTCCTTCCCGCTGACAGTCCTCTGATAAAAGGTGGAAAGATCTCTTTCGCCGACTTAAAACATCAGAAGCTGATCCTAGCGCCAACCGATACGCCCATGTTCGCCCTGTGTGTGAAAGCCTTTTTGATGGAAGGCATTCAGCCGAATATTTCGCTCACCATGCATGACGGTGATAAAATCATCGAACTGGTCGAAAAACGTCTCGGAGTCGGACTGCTTTCGCGGCATACTTCGATCCTGAAGCATCCGGACTATCCACGTTTCCATGATCTGTATTTCGCTGATATTAATCCACCCGTTGAGATGTGCGTAAAGATGCTTTATCCACTGACCCCTTCCTTACAGGTGGCGAGATTCGTCAGCTACGCAACAAAAGCTTTTGATTCGGGAAAATATAAATTCGAGTTATCAGGAAGTAATGACACCCATTCCTGAGAATAATCAGAAAGGATTGCAGACACTTATGGAAGTTAAGAAAATGAACAGGCGCCCGAGCGGCGTTGTAAGCTTTGAACTCTGTTTTGAGGGAAAAGAATGGGAAAATGCCCTCTCCAAAGTTTCCGTATCCAGACAGGAAAAGGCTCCGATCGCCGGCTGCCGCGTTGGCAAAGCCCCTCTCCCTCTCGCGTATAAAACCTACGGCAGTGACCTGATTGATGAAGCTGCAAAATCTGTCATCGGCGGCGCTCTGGCCACTGTGATCGCTGAAAACCAGCTGGCTCCCGTATCACAGCCGACGGTCAGTTATATGCAGGCAGATCTCACCTGTCTTCACGTAATGTGCAGCTTTGTCAATTACCCGGAAATTCCGGATTTCGATTACATAGGGATTCCTGTGGAACGGCCGGTGAAGATCTGCACGGAGGAAGATATCAACCGTTCGATTGACGCGTATCTGAAAAAACATTTGTATGTACACGAAGTCGACCGTCCCGCAGCAATGGGGGATATCGTCGAAGTTGATTTCAGAGGAACACATGACGGGCAGCCATTTCCATTTGATCAGTCTGACAACAATCGTTTCACCATGGGGTCGGGCGTCTTATTCACGGGTCTGGATGAAGCGCTTGCAGGGCATCTGGCTGGCGATCACCTTCATCTGCAGCTTACCATGCCTGAAGACTTTCACCGGGAAGAAATCCGCGGTTTTACCCTGGATCTGGACGTCAATCTTCACGGCGTCTGGGCGAGAGAGGAAGTATCAGAGTGTACGGATGCTTACGTCCACGCAAGTGTTGGCGGCTGCGAGACCGTGGCAGAATTCCGCCAGAGACAACGACAAAATATCCAGCGGCAATATGACAACCAGAGCCGCCAGTGCTTCGAAGACAAAGTCCAGACCGCTCTGGCCTCCCGAATCACCACGGTGCTTCCTGAGTCTATGTATGAGGTAGGAATCCGCCAGGCTGTCAATGATCTTGCCAGGAATGCCCCTGCCGAAACATGGAAAAATGAAACTCCTGACGAACGGGAAAAAAGAATGGCCAGATACCGTGAACAGGCCAGGCCTGTCGCTGAACGTCAGGTCAGGCTTTCTGTAGCCCTGGACTACGTGATCTGCCATGAAAAGATTCAGACTACCCTGGAGGAAATCGACGCCTATGTAAACGCTTACGCTTCTGCCATGCATCTGACCCCGGATGACGCATTGCGCCGTCTAGGTGGTAAGGAAACAGTTGCGGAAGAAATGCAAAATAACCGGGCTTTCGCATTCGTTTGCGACCACGCTGTCATCCATGATATCGAAGTAAAAGAGTTTTCCAAATGAGAACATCCCCCCGCTTATACCCAGGCGGGGGCGCTTTTTTGATTTTATTTTTATTCTTCATGCAGCTCCCCGTCAACGATCCGCACAATCCGCTTCGCATTTTCTGCCACGCCAAGATCGTGTGTGATCATAACAATGGTGTTTCCCATCTCATTCAGGCGGCGGAACAATTTCAGCACTTCTTTTCCGCTGGCCTGATCGAGCGCACCGGTCGGTTCATCTGCCAGAAGAATCGCAGGCTCTCCGACAAGTGCCCGCGCGATCGCGACGCGCTGCTGCTGCCCGCCGGAGAGCTCACGGGGCTTGTGGTGGACACGCTCGGTCAATCCAAGCATATCAATGATCCCTTCACTCTCCTCCTCCGCTTCGTCCAGCGTCATCCCACGCATCAACAGAGGCATGACAATATTCTGGACCACATTGTAGGTCGGAATCAGGTGATACTTCTGGAAGATAAAGCCGATTTTTTCATTTCGTATCTGCGTCAGCTGCTTTTCCTTTGCCTTGTGTACCTCTATTCCATCCAGAACATAGGTACCGCCGTCCGCACGGTCCATACAGCCGATAATATTCATCAGAGTGCTTTTTCCGGAACCGGACGGACCTAAAATCGCCAGAAATTCGCCCTCCTCCACGTCCAGGGAAACCTCTTTCAACGCGTGGAGCTGCGAATTTCCGACCTGATAAAATTTGTCAATGTCACGCATCTCAATGATATGACTCATATTTTTTCCTCTTTTTTGTTAGACACAGTCATTGATGTTTCTGTACATATGACTGCGGATCACGACCTGC
>JAJBUL010000017.1 GCA_020860365.1 Clostridiales bacterium
CTTCTTACAGATGGAATGCCGCATTACAGCAGATTAGATTTTAATTTACGAAGTAAATCAAAAAGAACTATATCTCTATCTTACACGGACAGGGACGCATAGTGATTTGTTAAAAAAATAATTGTAAACAGAAACTTGCGCGATCTTCATATGATATAATAATAGGAAAAATATGAAAAAACTCGCTTTAAGTGATGAAATATTATTAAACATAGAAAAGCCCGCCCGCTACATCGGCAACGAGGTGAACATGGTGGTGAAGGATCCGGCGGAGGTGGATGTCCGCTGTGTCTTTTCGTTCCCCGATTCCTATGAAATCGGCATGTCCCACCTTGGTTTGTCTATACTCATAGATATGTTTAATCGCCGTGATGACATCTACTGCGAGCGCGTATTTTCTCCGTGGCCGGATCTGCACCGCATTATGAAGGAACAGAATATCCCTCTGTTCGCTCTGGAGACACAGGATCCGATTCGCGATTTCGACTGGCTTCTGATCACCATCCAGTACGAAATGTGCTATCCGAACATTCTGCAGATTCTGGATCTGTCACAGATTTCCTTAAGGAGCGCGGATCGCACCGAGGCAGATCCCATCGTGATCGGCGGCGGCCCCTGCACCTGTAACCCGGAGCCGATTGCGGATTTCTTCGACCTGTTTTATATCGGGGAGGGCGAGACGGTCTACGACGAGTTGCTGGATCTTTATAAAAAACACAAAAAGAGCGGACATTATCAGCGAGCCGCATTTCTGCGGGAAGCGTCCCATGTGCCGGGGATTTATGTCCCTTCTCTCTATGAGGTGAGTTATCATGAGGACAAAACGATCGCTTCCTTTGTGCCGAAATATGAGGATGTGCCGTGTACCGTCACCCGGCAGGTGGAAGAGGACTTATCGCATGCGGTTTATCCTGACAAGCCGATTGTCCCGTTTATCAAGATCACACAGGACCGCGTGGTGCTGGAGATACAGCGCGGCTGCATCCGCGGCTGCAGGTTCTGTCAGGCGGGGATGATCTACCGTCCTTTACGTGAGCGGGATCCGGATTTTCTGAAAGAAAAAGCATATCGGATGCTTACAAGTACCGGGCACGAGGAGATATCTTTAAGTTCCTTAAGTTCCAGTGATTATACGCATCTGGAAGAGCTTTTAACTTTTCTGATGGAGGAATTTAAGACAAAGCATGTAAATATTTCGCTGCCGTCTCTGCGGATTGATAATTTTTCTCTGGATATCATGAGCAAGGTGCAGGATGTCAGAAAAAGCAGCCTGACCTTTGCGCCGGAAGCCGGTTCCCAGAGACTGCGGGATGTGATCAACAAGGGACTCACGGAGGAAGATATCCTGCACGGGGCAGGGCTTGCGTTTGACGGCGGCTGGCAGAAAGTAAAGCTTTATTTTATGCTCGGGCAGCCGACGGAGACCGAGGAGGATATGTGCGCGATCGGCGGGCTTGCGGAAAAGATCGCGGAGCGGTATTATGAGATACCGAAAGAAAAACGGAACGGGAAATGCCAGATCACGGTCAGCACATCCTTTTTTGTGCCGAAGCCGTTTACGCCGTTCCAGTGGAGTCCGATCTGTACGAAGGAGGATTTCCTGAACCGTGCGCACGTTGTAAATACAAATATCAAATCGCAGCTGAACCGGAAAAGCATCCGTTACAACTGGCACGAGGCCGACGTGGCGATCATCGAAGGGATCCTGGCGCGCGGGGACCGCAGGCTGTCCGATGTTCTTGTCCGTGTATATGAGAAAGGCGGTATCTTTGCCGCCTGGTCTGAGTTCTTTGACGATGCCATATGGCAGGAGGCGTTTGCCGAAACCGGTACGGATATTCCTTTTTACACGACGAGAGAGCGGTCGGAGGATGAGATTTTTCCATGGGATTTTATTGACGCGGGTGTGACGAAATCGTTTTTGCTGAGAGAATGGAAGCGTGCTCTCGCCGGAGAGATTACGCCGAACTGCAGACAGCAATGCGCCGGATGCGGCTCGGCAAAGTACAGGGGAGGCGTATGCTATGAGAATAAGAGTTAAATTTCGAAAAAACGGCGTCATGCGCTTTGTCGGACATCTGGATATCATGCGCTATTTCCAGAAAGCCATGCGCCGCGCGGATATTGATATCGCCTACTCTGAGGGTTTCAGTCCGCATCAGATCATGTCCTTTGCCGCGCCGCTCGGTCTGGGACTGACGAGCGACGGAGAATATTTTGATATCGAGGCAAACTCGACACGGTCGTCTGAAGAATCAATCCGGGCACTGAATCAGACGATGGCGGAGGGGATGGAGGTTGTTTCCTGGGTCGCGTTGCGCGAAGACTCGAAAAAGGCGATGACATCAGTGGCCGCTGCAGATTATATCGTATATTTTAAAAAGCGGGAGGATTTTACCCGGCCGGAGATCCGGGAGATGATACAGGCTTATTATTCGGAACGGGATAAAATTGAGATCCTGAAGCAGAGCAAGAAAGGTGAGAGAATCGTTGACCTGAAACCGCTGATCTATGAGTTTAGTCCTTATGAAGATCGATCCGATCTACAGAACAGAGAAGACATGCAGAAACAGGGTTGTAATACAGAAAACACGGAATATGCGGAAGGGTCAGCATCTGATATACTTTCGGAACTGGACTGCAGAAAGGGTTTTTTCCTTCAATTGTGTACCGGCAGTACGGATAATATCAAGCCGGAACTGGTGCTGAAGGATTTTTACGGGTATTCTGGCAGAGACTATGATCCGTTCAATCTGCAGATTCATCGTCTGGAAGTGTATGAGCGGACCGAGGACGGATTGTCTCCGTTGTATAAGGCCGGTGACGAGATTCGCTGAGTCGGATACCGTTCTTCTTTTGAAAATCGGCTTTACAGATTAAACAGTTCGAGTGAGATTTATTTAGAAATATGTTTCAAATACTTTTGCGAATGAGTGCGCCTTGAATAAGATTGGAGGTGAAAGATGTGGAAAAGAAGAAACTGCCGATTGGCATAGAAGACTTTGCGGAAATCATTACACAAGGTTTTTATTATGTCGATAAGACCGGAATGATAAAAGAACTCTTGAGCAATTGGGGCAAGGTGAATCTTTTCACACGTCCGCGTCGCTTCGGAAAAAGCATAAATATGAGTATGCTCAAGTATTTCTTTGAAATCGGCACAGATAAAAGCCTCTTTGACGTGCTGGCAATTTCTAAGGAAACGGAACTGTGTGAGAAATACATGGGGCAGTACCCGGTGATTTCAATCACATTAAAAAATATCGATGCCGGTAATTTTGAAGCAAGCCGTTTGATGATCGCCAGGACCATAAATGAAGAAGCG
>JAJBUL010000209.1 GCA_020860365.1 Clostridiales bacterium
CTTCTATATATCCCGCACGATAAAACACATTGGCGATCGACGGATTAAACGGCACGGATTTATGCGGTCTCATCAGGGTTTCCGCCGTCCAGCTCTGCGGCAAAATACAGCTGTTGCTGATGTACATGGCGTCGTCCTCAATCCTTATTTGTATCGGGACGCTGCGGGCGTAATTGTTATGTCCCAGGGCATTATAGATGGCCTCGCGCACTCCCTCACGCGGGAATGGGTATGTTTCCACACGGACATCATGTTCGTAGGTTATCGCTGCCTTCAGATACTTAGTATATATCAAATCAATAACTCTGTCTGCAATGCTGAATAGGGAGCCTTCTAAGGTATCCTGATACTGGAGATCTGCGCCTTCGCCAAATTTGCCGATTTTCACATAACATCCTGTGATAATTCTCCCGGGTTTTTTATAAAACAGCATAACCGCGGCGCGTTTCAGCTTTCCATTTTCCATAAGATCGAGATGATCGAGCAGCTCTTTATTAGAAAGGTCTAAATCCTCTTTCTCCATACGCTTTTTCCGTACAGCCTCTCGGCGGAAGATTTCAAAGCTGTTTGAATCAAGTTCTTCAGCTCCTATATAATCAACTGGCACTGAATCCCAAAGTAAGCCCGTCTTTTCCCTGATAAACTGTGTCAGTGCGTTCCCTCTGAGCTGTTGCTTTGTGCTGCCGCTTCGATAATGGTATTCGCCCTTATAATTGACAGGATAGGAACTTGGGCTGACCACAATCTCAATATATTCCAGCCCATTCTCTGACAACAGGTTGACGTCTGCGATAATCCCCATTGTTGTCTGTATCTTATTGGGCATGTCTTCTAACAGCCTTTCGCTGTCAGATACGCCAATTACTGTTCCATCATCTCTTGTTCCAACGTAAATTCTTCCTCCCTGCGCATTTGCAAATCCGCAGATCCATTTGAGGTATTCATCACGCCAGGATTCTTTCCACTCTGTATTTTGGTTCTCTGCCATCCAATTTCATCCGTCTTTTAGTTTCTCCAATTCCTGCGTATACCTGCGGAGTCTTGTATGCAGTTCAAATTTCTTTTTAGGCTGCTGTTCCTTCCATGCGGCTGTTTCCGTTTTCGCGATCAGCTTCTCCAGTTGAACAATCCGTTCCTGTAAGGCGAGCCGCTCCTCCACGGAAAGGGCTCCTGTATTTCCCGCCCGTTCATCATAAAGCGCGATCTGTTCGACGAACGAGGCCCATATCTCGTCCAGGGAGAAGCCGCGCGGGGAGAGGCTGAGCTCCGCGGCATCCATCCACTCCGTCCTGTACAGTTTGCCGTGATACAGCGCAAGCTGCCGGCTGTCTTCGTAAATCAGCAGGAACACCAGATGGTGAGCATTCTGTCTGGCTATCGCTTCTATGACTTTGCCGTCCAATTCCTGCTTCTTTAAAGATATGGACAGCAGCAGAATTTCCTTTATCCCGGCGTCCGCGGCCAGGTTGATGTTTTCTTTTGTCAGGCTGTTCTCCACAACAATTTTGTCCACCTCAGAGACAAATTTCTCTTTCAGCGCCTTCGTGAGCGGCAGATGCCTGTAGAACGCCTCCTTCGGTATCCTTTTATGTACCATTGTTGCGGTCGGGAACTCCATCATATTATACCACCGTCATAAAACAAATCAGTTCAAAGTCATCCAGTCCCGAAAAGCCGCCGGAGAGGAAGGTCGTCTGTCCGCTGCCGAAGAAACTGTCAATATCACCCTCGTTCTTGGCATCGATGATGGACATAACAGCCTCTTTAAGCAGATGTGAGATTTTATCCATATTCTTTCCGTTGTTCGTGGCTTTATTGAATTGAGCGCACAGCTTCTTATCCGGCGCGGACTTGCCTTTCGCCATATGCCGCATCATATCGAGCGTGTCTTTCGGCTGCAGGTGGTTCGTGATCACATTGCCGTCCATGCCGATGTACACCATGTAAAACGGGTGCAGGCGGTTCTTGTTCTCTATGTTGATATGCTCATTCACGTTTTTCAGGACAAACACCACACCCGGCTTTTCGCCTTTCACGACAGCGTGTATGCCTAAGGGGGTATGATCGATGTCGCCGCCGTCCTTCATACAGGCGAGCAAATCCATGCGGAACTCGTTCAGACCCAAATCCATGATAGATACGCCGCTCGCCATGTCCTCCAGGTCGACGACTTCCTCCTGGAGTTTTTTCAGCTGGCTGCGCCGGTATGCCAAGTCTCCTTTTTCCTCGGCGTTGATCAGGTCGTCATCCCCGGTAGATGTTATGACGGAGATGCGCATCCTCGTTTCGACTTTCGATTTCAGGTTGATGTATTCATCCAGATCCAGATCGGGCCAGAAGTTCACCAGCTGGATCACGGCGTTCTTGCTGCCGATGCGGTCAATACGCCCGAACCGCTGGATGATATGCACCGGGTTCCAGTGGATGTCGCAGTTGATGCAGTAGTCACAGTCCTGCAGATTCTGCCCTTCGGAGATACAGTCTGTGGCAATCAGAATGTCAATATCAGCCCTGTCTTTTGGATACAGAACGTCCCTGTCCTTCGACTTTGGGGAGAAGCAGGCGAGGACATGGTTCATATCGGCCTTGAAATTGGGGAGCGTGGTCTTCCCTTCTACGGAGCCTGTGATGAGCGCCGTATTCAGGCCGAGCTCGCCGCCCGCCATGCGGCTGACATGCTCGTACAGGTATTCCGCCGTATCTGAAAACGCCGTAAAAATCAGAATCTTCTTGTTTCCCTCGTTAATCGGAGATGCTTCTTTTTCGCGAATGACACGGAGCAGTTCGTTCAGCTTGCAGTCGTGCTCCGGTGTAATATACTCTGTCATCCGGATAAGAAGCTCAAGATTTTCCCGATCGGCATCAATATCGCGTTTCCAGGAGATGTAATCCATATCCCGCAGGTCAATCTTTATTTTCTTGCCGACGCCAAAGAAGTTCGTGTTCTGGTCATCGAGGTCAAATTCACCGCGCATGCCGGAGAGGTCGGTTATCTCCTCAAGCTCACCGGTTCCGCTCTCCATAAACCGCTCGATCGTCTGCGAGGTGTCACGCAGGTAATCGCGGATGCGCCGCACGGTCAGCAGGAAGGAGCGGACGGAGCTTTCCATCCGCTTCAGCAGGTTGATGCTCATCAGGCGCTGGATGCCGAGCTCGCGGCCTTTGCGGAGGTTTTCGGCTTCCTCCTCGTCCAGATACTTGGGCAGCCTGCTGGACAGTATGTATCTTGTAGGCGCGTATATGGTAAGCTGCAGCTTGGACAACAGATCGTACACCTCGCTGTAGTTGATTGCTCCCGGAAGGTCTGT
>JAJBUL010000306.1 GCA_020860365.1 Clostridiales bacterium
TTATCTCATGGATTCCGAAAGCTGTAAAACCGCTGGATTATTCATCGCTTACCATTAATGACGCCGTCTACCAGATATCCGCCCTGCTCCTCCATAACTGTTGACGGGCTATGTATACCAAAGAAATCTTTGAATGCATCGATAATTCCACTGCAAAAATCAATGATCCCCTGAACCATCCGCGGAATTCCCTCTGTCACACCCCAAATCAAACCGTCTATGATACCATTCAGAATTGTCTTACCGACATCCAGCCAGTCCACATCTTGCAGATAAGTAATCGCCGCCTGAGCGAATTCAAAGAGGGCGGTCGGAACATCTACTATTATCAGTTTTATACCCGTCAGGATCGCTGTCATGACATTATATCCTACCTGATGCCAGTCCACGTCCCCCAAGCTCACTATAATCTGCTGGGCGAATTCGAGAATTGCGCCCGGTATATCTACAATGGTTATCTTAAGACCTTGCAGGATATAGCCCATGACAGTGCGCCCTACTTCGCCCCAGTCAACATTTTCGAGGTTTTCCGATACAGTGTTAAAAAACTCTGTTACTTTTTCCGGAATATCAATCAGTATGGTTTCTACACCACTGATAAAAGCATCCTTCACTTCCTGCCCGACGCCTTCCCAACCTTCCTCTTCTACTTTTGCCTTTAAATTCGAGGCAATGCCTGAGATTGTTTCCGGTAAACCGGTTATACCCTCAACGATACTGGTTAAGCCGGTCACTACGCCGGTTCCGACCTGCACAATACCACGCAGGGCAGGAGTCAGGCCATCTGAGACAGCGATTTTAAGCCCTGATACGGCAGATTGGAAAAGAGTTATGTCACCGGCCAGATTGTCAAGCTGCGTCTCAGCTTGCTGCGCTGCTGATCCGCCTATATCTGCCAGCGCCGTTTTAAATTCATCTGTTTTATCTGTGGATGTTGCACACATTTTGTTAAATGCACTTAACCCCTGCGTGGTAAAAATAGTGCTTTTATAAGCATTTGCCTGTTCGTCATCCATCCCGGCCAGCGCACCGCTCAGTTCGTCAACAATATCATTAAAATCCCGTGCCGCGCCCGATTCGTCATAACAGGCTACGCCCAATTCTTCCAGCGCGGTTTTTGCCGAGTCCGTAGGGGTATATAAATCTGCCATTGCGCGGTTTAAGGCTGTCGCTGCTTCTGATCCGGTTACATTTTGTTCCGCCAGCTTCAGCAGTGAGAGAGTGACGCTGTCTGCCGTCTGCCCGTAAGAGCTCGCCGTTGCTGCCGACTGTGACAACGCTTCACCAAGACCATTAACATCCGTATTTGCCAGCGTCGCTCCTTTCGCCATCAAATCGGCATAGTATGACGCATCGTCCATGGAACTTCCAAACCCTTTTATTGTGCCGGTGACGTAAGATGCAGCATCTTCCAGAGATAATGCACCCGCAGACGCAAGGTTCAATACATCCCCAAGCACCGCTGTTTGTTCCTCGGCACTGAGTCCTGCCATGGCCAGTATATTTAAACCTTCAGCTGCCTCGGTAGCTGAAAAGGCGGTTGTGGCACCCATCTCCTGCGCCACATCCCTCAAGTCGCCTATTTCATCCGTAGTAACACCCATGGTTGCCGCGAGTTGTGACATGGCGGAGTCAAATTCCATGCCTTCACTGACGCAGCTTTTGAAAGCAGCAACTACGGCAGTGCCGATCGCCGCAATAGACATTACCGGCAGCGCACTTTTTAACGAACTAAGAAGGCTTGTCCCCATAGATGATCCGGAAGCCACGCCGGCAGCAGCAGATTCACTCGCAAACAAACTGGTAAGCGAACCCGTAATTCCGCTCGCCGACGGAATTACCTGTACATATGCCTTTGCCAATTCAGTCCCCGTTGCCAATTACGCCACCTCCTGCCTGCTCCCATGCACGTTTGAACTCATCCGGTTCGTCAAATAGTTCCATGTCGTTGTCTGATTCATCATTTTTCCCAAGCATAATACTTACAATTGACTTCGGTTTGTTTTTGCCCTTTTGCCCGTCCTCTGTCCTGCTCCAGACAATCAAAGCCAACAGATCCGCAATCCGTGCCAAGAGAAGAGTGTCGTTTTTAACAGCAGGTTCATTATCCTTGCGGCTCATCCGTGATTTAATCCTGGAATCCTCCGGGAGCCCGGCTGCCAGTGTCGCCAATAGCGACGCCGGCAGTTCCCTTATGTTTAATATTTTATAAGTCTCCGCAAAATCACAAACCAAATCATCCTCGCCTATCGCGGTCATGCGGGCGAGGATGAAGAGTTTTTTCCTTCTTTAAAAGAGGAAATGATTTCGAGCAGCTCATTCTCTACTTTTGCGACGGGTACATTTCCATCTTCTGTCCTCAGATGCTCGTAAAGGCTCTTTCTCGTTTCTTTTCCGAGGAGAAGCAGGCATACATCTGAAATAGCCAGTGTATTGCCGTTGGAAAGGTCTGCCAACGCGTCGATCAATTCCATGTTGTCCCTTGCCGAATCCGGTATGGAATATTCAAATCCGGATTTTGTTACTCCTGTCACTTATTTACATCCTTTCCTTTAGGCCGAAACTACGGCAGAAATATATTCATAATGCGTCTGCCCCTCAGAATCCGGCATGGCTGTGAGAGTTATATCGTATCCGACTGCAGTATTATCAGCATAAGTGATTTCCCCTACACTCGTGAGTGTTGCATTTGGTACAACAATACGTTTTAAAACGCCGCCGCACATAATCATATCACATACCCACACATAAGATTCCTGTTCGTCGCTATTCACTTTAACAGTAATGCCCGTATCCAGTGTCCCGGAAACATTTTCATCACCGTGCACAACCTTTAAAACATCCGGGTTTAAAGCCTCGATCAGTGTAAGCGAGAATGCATCGTTTTTAGCCGTTTGCGGCGTTAATACAGTGTCGCCACCCCATGCTTTTATCGTATCGCTTTCCGGCGAATTGTTGTTTTTTAACCCATCCTCAGATACGTAACCGAGACACACGAATGCAGCATCCAGCGCTTCTGAGACACTTGCCGGAAGTGTTGTCCCAGACGCGGCGCGATAAATAGCACCGGACGTCTGCGGTTTTCCTGTGGTAACATTTGCAACTGTGTTTCCCATGCAGATTTACTCCTTTCAAAAATGTGTAATATCGTATACCGCCTGATAGCGGTAATGCTTCGCGGAAGGATCCGTATAATTATAATCACTGTTTAAATGAGACCTGCTGATCTCATCCAGTTCTATCGTAAGCGATGAATAATCCAGCGGTTTTACAGCTTTCGGAATCCATGAGATAA
>JAJBUL010000308.1 GCA_020860365.1 Clostridiales bacterium
ACCTGATGTGGGGGGGGTGATTGGGTTTTGCGCTCCTGCTCTGATGTCGGTTGGCGTACCGACTCTTCTGGGAAACTGGTTTGAAAGAAAACAGGGTACGGTGCTGGGAATTGTGTATGCACTATCCGGTATTGGGGGAGCCGTATTTAACGCCCTTATGGGGCAGGTCATCAGCCGGTTTGGATGGCGGGCGGCATACGGTATGGAAGGCGTGATTACACTGGCTGCTTTGCTTCCATTCACCCTGTTTGTATTTCGCCTGAAGCCGGGCGAGGGAGAATACCCCTATGGGATGGAGAAGGCGGACGTATCCAAAACGGAGAGAAAAATGTCGCTGGATATGGGCACCGGTCTTACCGCAGGGGAGGCCCGCGCGACCACCGCCTTTTATCTGATGATTTTCGCAAATCTTGCACTGACTGTCGTATCCAGCCTTCTGCAGCAGATTTCCCCGCATGTGAGTACACTTGGCTATGATATCACGTTGAGTTCCCTGGTGATGTCAGCAGTGATGGCAGGATGTGCCATTGGAAACGTACTCCTTGGCCAGCTCCTGGATCGATTTCCGACCATGGTCATACTGGGAATCTATGTGGCTTTCGGGATCGCTGGCTGGCTTGGGATGGCACTGACGGAAGAAAAAGTGCTGCTTTTTGCAAGCGGAATTTTGCTGGGAATGGCACAGGCCGTATTTCAGGTAGGAATTCCCTATTGTGTCAGGAAAATCTTTGGAGGAAGAGAGTACAGTGGGATTTACGCATCCATCGCGTTTCCCGCTTCCGCGGCCGCGATCTGGACGGCGTCGCTTGGCGGGGTGATTTTTGACATGGCAGGCAGTTATCGCCCGGTTATGTTCCTGCTGTTTCTGATGTACATATGTGCGGGTCCCTGTATTTGGGGCGCATTGAAAGAAGGAGAGAGGAAGGATAGACTATATGAAGCGTTCAGAAATTAATCATGCGATCCGGGAGATGGAGCAGATGGTTCGGAGGTGCCGGTTTCCATTGCCACCATTCTGCAATTTTACTCCGGAAGAATGGAAAGAAAAAGGACACGAATACGATGAGATCCGTGACAACATGTTAGGGTGGGACATTTCAGACTGCGGCCTGGGAAGGTTTGAGGAGATCGGATTTATGCTGATTACACTCCGAAATGGGAATCAGCATTTGGGAAAATATAAAAAACCATACGCAGAAAAATTAATGTATGTGAGAGAAGGACAGAAAGCCCCTATGCATTTCCACTGGTTTAAGATGGAGGATATCATAAACCGGGGCGGTGGAAATATGTTGATTCGGGTATTTCATTCTACAGAGAATGAGGAGCTGTCTGATTCCGATGTAACCGTAGAGAAGGACGGAAAAAAAGAAGTGGTCCTGGCAGGAACACAGGTAAAATTATGTCCGGGAGAGAGTATTACCATTTACCCGGGACTATATCATGAGTTTGAGACAGAGGTCGGAACCGGCCCGGTTCTTCTTGGGGAAGTCTCCCGCTGCAATGATGATGAGCGGGATAATCGTTTTTACGATCCGTCTGTGGGACGTTTTTCAACGATAGAAGAAGATGAGGCACCCTACCGTCTGCTTTGCAATGAGTATCCGGCTGCGAAAGGAGGATACGAGTAATGAAGATAGATTTGGCGCAGATGGCATTTAGCATGGCTGGTTCTTACATGGCAATTTCAGAATTGCCGGAGAATTACAGAGGTGCGGGGAATCAGAACGGAATCCATCTCAGAACAGTGCGGGGAGGAGCAGTAAGCTCTGTCATTGGGCGTATAGTTCCACTTGTGGACGGTGTTGAAGCAGACTATTCCTGTCAGACGCAACCGGAGGAGCTGATACTGTCTGTAGGGGAAGGCTGCCTCAGAATTTGCTATGCGGACCCTCTGACGATCCTGGTAAAAGCGCAGGGAGAAGGGATTGGATGGCGGATGGATTTCTGTCCTATGGCTCCATTTTTTGATCACATTTACGAGGTTCCTTGCAGGGATCATATACGCTACATGGCCAACTGCTTTGGTCAAAACGTAAAATATCTGCTCTGGGCGCAGCAGGGCAAAGCTGAAATGACACAGATCTGGAACGGGTGTACGGCGGAAAAAAATAAAATATCTTTTTTCGGAACGCCGCTGCTTACTGTGATTCGGGAAGTTCATTCGGAGTGGGATGGAGTCGTGCGGGAATACGATTACGAGGCGTGTCGTTCCCAGACAGGTGCGCTTTTTCAGGCGTTTCACAGGAAAATGCCCGAAGTTCCGGCACAATATGAGGAAACAGCACGTGTGGCTTCTTATGTTGCGTGGTCCAGCATTGTAGCGAAAAGCGGTTTTCTTCCGAGAGATACCATGTATATGTCGAAAAACTGGATGAATAACATATGGGCATGGGATCACTGCTTCAATGCGGTTGCTTTAGCTTATGGGAATCCGGAAGCGGCATGGGATCAGTGGATGATTCCGTTTGATCTGCAGGACCCGACCGGGCTGATACCGGATACCACTAACAATTCCAAACTGGACTGGAACTATTGTAAGCCCCCTGTACATGGCTGGGCGCTTTCAAGAATGATGAAGGTGATGGAACTGAGTGAATCCCAGATTCTGCTGGCTTACGATAAGCTGGAAAAATGGACACTTTGGTGGTTGAATTACCGGGATCACGACCACGACGGGATCTGCGAGTACACACATGGGTACGATTCCGGATGGGACAACGCCACCGTGTTCCGGGAGCAGCCGTGCGTGGAGCTTCCGGATCTTCAGACATTCCTTATCCTGCAGATGGATACGCTCGCGGAACTGGCTGAACGTATGGGGAGAGAGGAGAGCACGGTCTATTGGCGCCGAAGGGCGGAGAAAATGCTTTCGGATATGCTGCAGCACTGCTTTGCCGATGGCTATCCTGTTGCGGTGCATGACACCACACATGAGATCATTCCTTCCAGATGCCTCATCCTGTATATGCCGATTCTTCTGGGAGACCGTCTGCCGGAAAAAATTCGGGAAAATATGCTGGAGGTTTTGCGCGGTGATGAGTTCCTGACGGAATACGGCTATGCCACAGAAAGCACAAAAAGTGAGCTTTATGATCCGGACGGCTACTGGAGAGGTCCGATCTGGGCGCCCGCGACGATTTTACTGCTGGACGGCCTTTCTACCTGCGGGGAGATGGAACTGGTAAGGAAAGTGGCAACGAGCTTCTGTGAAATGGTGAAGAACAATGGGTTTGCGGAAAACTTCAACGCGACAACGGGGAAAGGCCTCCGAGATCTTGCTTACACGTGGACGCCGAGTGTGTTTTTAACGATTGCGCATGATTACCTGGTTTAGTATAATAGGAAAACAGAATTATTTTACAGGAGGGAAATTATGATAAAAAATATTCAGATTTCAGGATTCGCGGATGAGATCAGCTCGGATTTTCGTACACAGCTTGAGAAAGTGACGGCGCTGTCCATGCATTATATCTCACTTCGCTCTGCGGATGGGAAAAATATTGCCGACTACACGGAAAATGAGGTAAAAGAAAAATTACTGCCGCTTTTGGAGCAGTATCAGGTAAAGGTCTCTTCGATCGGTTCTCCTATCGGGAAGGTGGATATCCGGGATGAGGAGGGATTTGAAAAGCAGAAAAGGCAGCTTTGCGAGCTGTGTAAAATCGCGGGACTGCTTGAGTGCCGTTATGTCCGTATTTTCAGTTTCTTTACGCCGGAAGGCGAAAATCCGGATGATTACCGGGGAATAGTGATTGAAAAACTGAGGCAGTTTCTGGAAATTGCCAGAGAGTACGATGTTATTCTGCTCCATGAGAATGAGAAAGGGATCTATGGCGATATCGGGAGGAGATGCCTGGAATTATTTGAAGCACTGCCGGACGAGCACCTGCGGGCAGCATTTGACTACGCGAACTTCGTTCAGTGCAAGGAGGATACAGCAAAATGCTGGGAGCTTCTGAGGCCTTATATAGTGTATATTCATATAAAAGACGCACTCTATGCGAGCGGGGAAAATGTAAAATGCGGAACCGGGGACGGCAAGATCCGTGAACTCCTTAGACAGGCAATTTTGGAAGAAGGATATGAGGGATTTTTAACTCTGGAGCCGCATCTGGTAAACTTTGCAGCTCTGGCGTCATTGGAGAAAGGAAATCCGGATCTGGTAATAAAGAAAAATCAGGCGAGAACCGGAGAGGAAGGATACGAGATGCAGTATCACGCGTTGTGTGAGATATTGGAGCAAATATAGGAGGCGAACATATGGAACGGGTAAGATTAGGGATCATCGGTATCGGTAATATGGGAAGCGCCCACAGTAAGTCGATATATGAGGGAAATGTGCCGGAATTGGTTCTTACTGCGGTAGCAGATTTAAAGGAGTCCAGAAGAAGCTGGGCGAGAGAAACCTTTGGGGATTCGGTAGCGGTTTTTTCTAATGCGGAAGAATTGCTGGGCAGTGGGATGACAGATGCAGTACTTGTGGCAACGCCGCATTATGAACACCCACGGCTTGTAAAAGAAGCTCTGAGACGAGGGCTGCACGTAATGAGCGAGAAGCCGGCGGGGGTATATACGAAAGCGGTTCGCGATATGAATGAAGAAGCGGCGAAGCACAGCGATCTGGTGTTCGCGATGATGTTTAACCAGAGAACAAACTGCATTTACCGCAAAATGCATGAACTGGTGGTTGGCGGAACATACGGGCAGATCAAACGTGTAAACTGGATCATTACCGATTGGTATCGCCCGCAGATATATTATGATTCCGGGGACTGGAGAGCCACCTGGGACGGAGAAGGAGGAGGCGTCCTGCTGAACCAGTGTCCACACCAGCTGGATCTTCTGCAGTGGATCTGTGGGATGCCTTCCAGAGTACAGGCATTCTGCCATGAGGGGAAATGGCATCAAATTGAAGTGGAGGACGACGTTACGGCATATCTGGAGTATCCAAACGGTGCGACGGGCGTATTTATTACGTCTACCGGAGATGCGCCCGGAACGAACCGTTTTGAAGTGGATCTGGAGATGGCAAAAATTGTCTGCGAAAATGACCGGATTTCTGTATTTGAACTGGAAGAGAATGACCGGGACTTCTGTGTTCGGACAACAGAGGGCTTCAGTCAGCCAAAAGGCCAGTGGATTGATGTAGAAACAGATGGAAAAAACGAGCAGCATACCGGCGTATTGAAAGCATTTGCGGCAGCTGTTTTGAGAGGAGAACCGCTGGTAGCCAGAGGAGAAGAGGGAATTCGCGGCCTGACACTTTCCAATGCCATGCACCTGTCCGGCTGGCTGAAAAAGCCGGTAGATCTTCCATTTGACGAGGAACTGTTTTTAGAGGAACTAAACAAAAGAAGGGCGACATCCGACAGGAAAACGAATCTCAAAGAGACGACATTTGAAATTTCTTAAAACGAATGAATCGTGATACTTTTATGCCACATGCAATAGGATTTTGTCTGTGGCATAAGAGACGGTTGCTTCGAAAATACAGGCGAGGGTAAAACGAAAAAGATCAGACAGGATAAGAAGAGGGACGAATATGAGAACGGGAATCGTTGGATGTGGGAGTATTGCCGCTGTGCATGCATTTTGCCTTGAACAGATGGATGATTGTGAATTGGTCGGATTCGCGGATGTAAAAAAAGACAGGGCAGAACAGTTTGCCCGCAAATATGGGGGAAAAGCGTATGATTCCCTGGAAGGAATGCTTTGGCAGGAATCACTGGACGTTTTGCATATCTGTACCCCGCATTATTTACATGTCCCCATGGCATTGTATGGGCTGAGCCATTCGGTTCATGTTTTCATGGAGAAGCCCCCGGCGATCTCCAAAGAGCAGCTGGAGGAATTAGAAGAGGCTGTAAAGACCACGCAAAAGAGAATGGGGTTTTGTTTCCAAAATCGGTATAATCCCTGTGTACAGACCGTTCGGGAGCTGCTGCAGACGGAGGCGGGAAGCGTAAAAGGGGCTCGTGGACTGCTAACCTGGAGTCGGAGCGCAGAATATTATACAGAAAATGCCTGGAGGGGCAGATGGAAAACAGAAGGCGGCGGGGCACTGATGAATCAGGCCATTCATACGATGGATCTGCTCGTATATCTGTTGGGCAGTCCGCAGTGGGTGGATGCGAGAATGAGCAATCATCATCTCAAGCAGGTAATTGAGGTTGAAGATTCAGTAGAAGCACAGATTCGAATCGCGGACAGGCCGGTCTGCTTTTACGCTACGACGGCTTACTGCGCAGATATGCCTCCTATGATAGAAATTGCCTGCGAAAACATGACAATCCGGATGGAAGATCCGGATGTAACCATCGTTTACCCGGATGGGAGGGCAGAGAAAAAGCGAGGGGAACGATCTGTGTCAATTGGAAAATCCTGTTGGGGAAGCGGCCATATGAGATGCATTGCGTCTTTTTATGAGAAGTTAAAAACCGGAGAAGCGTTTGAGGCAGAGCTGCCGGGGGGGTGCGGGATACAGTAAAGCTGACGCTGGCTGTGTATCAGTCTGCGCGAGAGCAAACCCCGATAATTATATGAAGATAACGTGTGACGGTTGTGTTAAAATGCCGTATGGAGAATCTTATGGGAATCTGACGATACCGGAATGTGAAAAAGTTGAAACAGGTTGTGAAATGGCAGGGACATCAAAATGCAGCAATGGCTTTTGGTGTCCTTTTGCATTGAATAGGAGCAATAAAAAATTGCATATAGCGAGGGTATTTGGTACAATACAGGAAATTACTGTTTCGAGCAAATAACACGCATAACAAATGGTACCGAACAGTGGTGATATTAGACCATAGGAGGGATGAAATGAAATACGATTTTACGACATACATGGACCGGCATGGCAAGGACTCGATTGCAGTGGATGCCATCGGGACGATGCCCGGGTTTGCACCGGACAAACCGCTGGAGGGCTTCGATCCTATCCCGATGTGGGTGGCGGATATGAATTTCCCAACTGTGCCGACGGTCTGCGAGGCAATTATAGAGCGGGCGAAGCATCCGGCGTTTGGGTATTTTTCAGCGGAGATGACCAGCTATTACCGTGACATCATACGATGGCAGACGGTGAGGAACGGGTGCGACCCGAACGTGCTGACAGCTGAGTGCATTGGCTATGAAAACGGGGTGCTGGGCGGCGTGATATCTGCGCTGACTGCGTTTGCGGCGCCGGGAGACGCGGTTCTGCTGCACAGCCCGACTTATATCGGATTTACGAACAGCATTGAGAACAATGGCTATAAGATTGTGCACAGTCCATTGGTGAAGGATGAGAATGGCATCTGGAGGATGGATTTTGCGGATATGAACCAAAAGATCAAGGCAAACAACATCCATGTCGCTGTTTTCTGCAGCCCTCACAATCCCTGCGGGCGCGTCTGGGAAAGATGGGAGCTTGAGCAGGCCATGGAGATTTATAAAGCCAATGATTGCATTGTCATTTCCGATGAGATCTGGTCCGACATCATTCTGAACGGGAACCGGCACATCCCGACGCAGAGTGTCAGCGAGGACGCGCGCAGCCGGACGGCAGCGTTTTACGCGCCAAGTAAAACCTTTAATCTGGCGGGACTCGTGGGATCTTACCATATTATTTATAATAAATATCTGCGCGATCGCATTGTCGCAAAAAGCAGTAAACCGCATTATAATGAAATGAATGTGATTTCCATGCACGCTCTGATCGGCGCGTACCGGCCGGAAGGATATCAGTGGGTGGATGAACTGTGTGAAACCTTATCCGACAACATCAATTACGCATATGATTATATTCAGGAGCATTTTGAAGACGTCGAAGTATCTAAACCGGAAGGTACCTATATGATGTTCGTCGACTGCGAAAAGTGGTGCAAAAAACACGGAAAAACGATGGACGAACTGGAACATGCATGCTGGAATGTGGGCGTTGCCGTTCAGGATGGAAGAATGTTTCATGGGGACTGGTCGATCCGTATGAATCTGGCGC
Source organism: Clostridiales bacterium (assembly GCA_020860365.1). Classification (GTDB taxonomy): domain Bacteria; phylum Bacillota; class Clostridia; order Lachnospirales; family Lachnospiraceae; genus Choladousia. Next base: position 7,982 of record JAJBUL010000308.1, read on the forward strand.
TTCCCCTTACAAAGGTGAAAGAAGCTTTTGAGCGTCTGGATCAATGGGTATTCCATAATACAGGTGCGTGGCCGGGCTGTGAACAGTAAGCAGTAAGAATGGATGAAGAGGGAGTGCTGTAATCATCTTGACAAATCCGAAAATATGGCTAAAATAAGATTGGATCGTATTTTGGCCATAGGAGGGATCCTGATGAATTATATAAGAAGAGATATAGAAAGTAAAATCCTTTCCCTTTCTCAAGAATATGCCTGTTTGCTGATTACTGGTCCGCGGCAGGTTGGAAAGACTACGGTCCTGCGGCAATTGATGTCCGTTGGGCGGAATTATGTAACACTGGATGATATGGAAGAGCGGAAGCTGGCAAAACAGGATCCTGCTCTTTTTCTTCAGATGCACGAACTGCCTGTTTTGGTTGATGAAGTTCAGTATGCACCCGAACTTTTTTCTTATATTAAAATCGCTATTGATAATGGCGCTGCCCCGGGTTCTTTCTGGCTGACCGGATCGCAGGCGTTCCAAATGATGGAGCTGGCACAGGAGTCATTGGCAGGACGGGTGGCTTTGCTTCACATGCCCAGCCTGTCTGCGCATGAGGTTTATGGTTCGGGAGACGCCACACCTTTCTCAGTGGATATAAAGACTTTGAAAGCACGCAAGAATACAGGTGCGCCGGTTAACCTGGAAGGGATTTATCAACGAATCTGGAAAGGATCGCTTCCTGGATATGTGAGCGGAAAATATACGGACCGTAATGTGTTCTATTCCAGCTATTTACAAACCTATATTGATCGGGACGTCAGTGAGATGGTGACTCTGACTGATAAGCTTTTGTTTCAGGATTTTATACGCGCAGCGGCCTGCCGAGCTGGGCAAATGCTGAATATTCATGACATTGCGCAGGATGTGGGCGTATCAGATGATACTACGAAACGCTGGCTGCAGGTACTGGAGAAGTCTGATATTATTTTTTATCTCCGGCCTTATTCAAACAATCTCCTGAAAAGGACCGTGAAAACACCGAAGATGTATTTCTTTGATACTGGACTGGTGGCGTACCTGACCCGCTACAGCTCTCCTGAAATTTTGCAGAACGGGGCAATGAATGGTGCTATTCTGGAGAATTATGTGGTTCTGGAAATTTTGAAGAGTTATCAGAATAATGCACAGGATTGTCTGCTCTGGTATTATCGGGACAAGAGCAGCAATGAAATTGATATGGTGATGGAGAGCGACGGTCAGCTGCATCCGCTGGAGATTAAACGGTCTGTGAACCCAGGCAGTGAACTGGTGGGGGCGTTTTCCATATTGGATAAAGGCACTGTGCCGCGCGGAACCGGCGCTGTGCTTTGTATGCGTCCAGAGCTTTCTGCTGTCAATTCTCAGAACTATATTGTTCCCATCTGGATGATATAGGTCGTTTCTCTGCTGTTTGCCAGATACGAATTTGGGACCGTGTTTCTTGATGAATGCTTTTTTCTGCTTGACAAACAGGCGGAATCATGCTAAGGTTAGTTGCATAAGTAATTAACCAAATAACCAAGCAACCTGTGCCAGGCAATGAAGGAAGGACACAGAAAAGGAAGTGAGTGTGTGAACGAAATCCTTTCACAGGAAAAATCAATTTACATTCAGATACGGGAGATGATCGAGAATGATATCCTGCGGGATATTCTTCTGGAAGAAGAGCGGGTGCCGAGCACGAATGAGCTGGCGCGGGCGTATTCGATCAACCCGGCGACCGCCGCTAAAGGTGTGAATTTGCTCGTCGACGAGGGGATCCTTTATAAAAAGAGGGGAATCGGGATGTTTGTTGCGACGGGGGCAAAGGCGAAGATTATGGAAAAGCGGAAGCAGAATTTTTACGACGATTACGTGAAACGCCTGGTGGCGGAGGCAAAGAGCCTGGGCATCACGAAGGAAGAGCTGATCGCGATGATCGCGACCGGAATTTAAAGGAGAGAATACGGAGGAAAAGGTATGAGCAGCATTAAGGCGTCACAAATTGTGAAAACCTATGGAAAGAAAGAGGTGCTCCATGGTATTGACCTGGAACAGGAGTCTGGCAAGATTTAAGGCCATATTGGCAGGAACTGGGCCGGCACCACGACGCTGTTATCAATCTTCAGCGCGCAGAATCCTGCGACCTCCGGAACGGTGACGGTTGGAAATGAACCGGTCTGGGAGAATCCGGCAGCGCTGGAGCATATCTGTTTTTCGAGAGAGCTGAACCAGATGGTAGGAAACACCGCGAACAGTATGAAGGTGAAGGAATATCTGAAGATCGCTTCTCTTTTTCTACCGCACTGGGACGGGGAAATGGAGCAGAGACTCGTCCGGGAGTTTCAGCTGGATACGAAGAAACGGATCAGCCGCCTTTCGAAAGGAATGCTTTCGATGGTGACGATCGTGGTAGCACTTGCCAGCAAGGCAGAGTTTACGATTCTGGATGAGCCGGTGGCGGGGCTGGACGTGGTGGCCCGTGAGACCTTTTACCGGCTGCTGATGGAAGAATTCACGGAGAGCGGACGGACGTTTGTGATATCCACCCACATCATCGAGGAGGCGGCAAATGTTTTTGAGGAAGTGATTCTGCTGGATGAGGGAAACATCCTTCTGAAGGAGAATACGGAGGAGCTGCTCGAGCGCACCTGGTATGTGAGCGGCCGCGAGGATGAGGTCGACCGCGCGACGGCAGGATATACGCAGCACCATGCAGAGCGGCTGGGGCGCAGCAAGGGCGTGACGATTCTGACAGAGCCGGGAGAGGCATTTGCGACGAATTGTGACGTGACGGTTCAGAAGGTGAGTTTGCAGAAACTGTTTGTAGCGCTTTGCGGGGAAGAGGGAGAGAGAAATGACGGGAAGAGATGAAGGGACGAGCGGCGGCAGGAATGACGTGGGAGCAGCTGCCGTGATTACGGTTCCCCGGAGCCGGAAGCTTTTTTGCTCCCTGCAATTCTGGGGGGCAGATTCTGCTGCAGATACTGGGGCTGTCTGTGGGGATCGGGGTGGTCTGGTGCCTGCTGATACCGATCCTGAATGAGGAGATTTCTCTGGGCAGCTATTTGCCTGATTTATTGCAGAGCGCACCAGGTTATATGATGCTGGCAGGCGGTGTCTGTACCTGGATTTATCCGTCTGCACTGTTTCAGAACTATTATCCGGTTCTGGTCTCCATGAACGTCACCAGACGGCAGGTGGTGCTTGGCATCTGGCTTTGTAACGGGGCGCTGGTATGGATTCTGCTTGGAGTTCAGGCGCTGTGCGCACATCTGGGGATGGGAGCGCTTGACCGCGAAGGGATTTCACTTGCCTTTGCGGGCTGTATGGCAATGGCTGCGATGGGGATTCTGATTGGGATGCTGGTTCTGTGGAGCCGGGTCGCCTGGGCGATTGCGATCGGAGTGCTTTCTATCGGCACCGGATTTATTGTGGGTATCTGCTGCGGCATGGAGCTTGAAGTGTCGATCCTGAACGTTGCCTTCTGGCAGGGATGGAGAGCCGTGATGCTCTCCGCGGCGGGAGCAGGTCTTTATCTCCTGGCAGGGGTGCTGGCTATGGTGGTTATGAGGAAAATCGAAGTGCGGTAATAAGGGGAATGTTGTGATGGTGCGAACAATAAAAAATCAATTTCGAATTCACCGGAGTACATATCTGGCAATGGCGGGACTGGAAGTGGCGTGTTTTGGAGCTGGTATGGCATTGCTTGCCATCCTCATGAAAACAGCGGTCGAAGAAGGAGACGGTTCATTCCCGCTGGGCACGATGCTGGCGGTTATTGGGGGCGGTGCATTTATTTTTATAAATGCAGGTGCAAGCTTTAACCTGTATTTTAATACAGAGGTTGCGTTTGGCTGCACCAGGCGGCAGTTTCTGGTGTCGGCTTTGCTGCAGAATCTGTTGATGGGATTTCTTTGCGCAGCCATCGCGATGGCGTGTGCGGCAGTGGAGGATACGTTGAATGCGCAGTATTTCTATCCGCAATATACACCGGAACTTGTAGTTTTTCCGTATTTCCTGCGTTATGGAATCGTATTCGCGGTGGCACTGACGGTGCTTGCCAGCTTCTGTGGAGCACTTGTGAACCATTTCGGGCAAAAAGCACAGATGCTTCTGCTGGTTGTATGGCTATTGTGCTGCTGGACGATGCCAGGCGTGACGGAGATTTTGTTCCACACGGATGCGGAGCTTGGTGTAGAAGCAAATGGAATCATTCGGGGGATCGCGTCGGCAATTTGCGCGGTACCGCAGCCGATCTGGCCATGCGCGGGCGTTTTGCTTTTGCTGGCTGCGCTGGTATCGACCTGGGCGCTGGTAAGCCGGGAGACGGTGAAATAGGAGGAGCCGGAAAATGATAGAAGCAATGGATCTTTGTAAGCAGTTTGAGCGGAATGTGCGGAAGGAAGATGCGGCAGCGGGAAAACGATTCGCAGGTAAGACGGTAAAAGAGGAATTCCTCGCGGTCGATCATGTTTCCCTTCATGCCGAGGCGGGCGAGATTGTAGGCATTCTGGGGCCGAACGGTGCGGGAAAGACGACCCTTCTGCGAATGCTGGGGATGCTGATGACACCGACCTCAGGACAAGTAGCGTTGTGGGAAGAAGCCTCGGAAGATGGCGCGGAAAATGCGGAAGACTGTGCCGCGAAAAAGGATGCCAATGCGCGGCGGGACAGGCGCCAGATCACCGACCCGATTCGCCGCAAGGAAGCGATCGGCTATCTCTCCGGCAACACAAAGCTGTACCCGCGGTTTTCCATCCGGGAATATCTGACTATGATGGGCGAGCTTTACGGACTTTCACAGGAGGAGATCGCAGAGCGGAGCGAGGAGATTTTTGACCTGCTTGATATGGGATCTTTCGCGGACAACCGGATTGAGCGCCTGTCGACGGGGCAGACGCAGCGGGCTTCGATTGCGCGCTGTCTGATGGCGGATCCGCGGGTTTATATTCTGGATGAGCCGACACTCGGCCTGGATATTCTGAGCGCGGACGCGATCATCCGTTTTATGCAGTCACAGAAAAAGCGGGGCAGGACGGTGCTGTACTCGACGCATTATCTGGAGGAAGCGCAGACGCTGTGTGACCGCATTTATATGATCGACCATGGACAAATTGTGGCGGAGGGGACGCCGCGGGAGCTGATGGAGCAGACCGGGACGGAGAGTTTGCGGGAGGCGTTCCATATTATAATGGAAGAAACGGGAAAGGGTTGAAAATGAAGAAGATACGCACGCTTGTACGAAAGGAAATTCTGGATATTTTGCGGGATAAAAAGACGCTGGTGATGATGATTGTGGTGCCGGTGCTTTTGTACCCGCTGCTGCTGATCGGGCTGTCGCTTTTGATGACTTCCATGATGACGCAGGAGGAGACGAATACGGCGCTGGTGGTGAGCTATCCGGTTGAATATGAGGAAGTCGCCCAGGCACTGGATCGTTTGCAGGAGGAGGATGCGGATGTCCGCCTGTTTTTCGAAGCGGCAGACACGGAAGCTGAACTGGATCTGAATGCCGCGGACGTGGTTCTTCATCTGGAGACGGATGAAGAAGGCGTGCTTCAGGCAAAAATTGAATATTTTTCGGCGGATACGTATTCTTACGATGCCTGCGAGCTGTTAGAGGAATTGCTGGAGGAATATCGGCTGGAGCTGGTGGAGACGGCGCTTACGGATGCCGGTCTGACTATGGATGTTCTGTATCCGGTGGAGTATGAGACAGTGGATCAGACTTCACTCTCGGAGAGCTTTGGCATGAGCGTCGGCGGCTGCATTGGGATGCTGCTGATTACGACCATTCTGCTGGGTGCGCTCTACCCGTCGATTGACGCGATGGCCGGAGAGCGGGAAAGGGGAACGCTGGAGACGCTGCTGACCCTTCCAGTGACGAATTTTCAGATCATTATGAGTAAATATATTTCAGTCTCTGCCTTCGCGTGTGTGACAGCGGTGATTTCCATGCTTTCGCTGGGCGGCTCCGTGCTGTTTCTGTACTTCGGGCTGATTCCGGGAACCTTAAGTGAGCTGGGGGAAATCTCCCCTGGCATGGTGCTGTCGGTCGTTCCGATGCTGCTGCTGACGCTGCTGGTGACAGCGCTGCTGATCACCGCGCTGTGTATGTGCTTCTGCGTGTTTGCACGCAGCTTCAAAGAGGCAAATAACTATATGACTCCCGCGATGCTGGTGGTTATGATCGTTTCCATGGTGGGGATTTTCCCTTCCGTGACGCTCGATGCCCACACGGCGCTGATTCCGATCGCGAATGTTTCCCTGATGATAAAAGATTTGATCTCCGGGCAGTTTGACTGGATGCTTGTGGCGCTTACGATTGTGGTGAACTTCGGCTACAGCGTGCTGATCGTGTGGGTTCTTTCAAGAATGTATGACAGTGAGGCGGTTCTGTTTTCAGAAGGTTTTACCAGCTTCCGGATTTTCCAGAAGCGCAGTGACATCAAACCAGGCACCATGCCCGCCCTCGGCGACGTTGCCATCGCTGTCCTTGTGCTGCTTCTGCTGATCCTGTATGCGGGCAGTGCCGTGACGGTGCGTTCCGTCACAGCGGGTACGGCCGTCACACAGCTTCTGATTCTCGCGGTGCCGCTGCTTCTGACCTGGTACATGAAATCGAATCGGAAATCGCTTTTCCTGCTGAATGCTCCCCGGTTTTCCGTGGTTCCGGGTGCGATTTTTCTCTATGTGGGAGCGTATCTGACCGGGATTGCCTTATCTCTTGTCATGTATGCACTGTTTCCGGGAAGTGCGCAGAACCTGGAAGCGAGCTATGCAGAGCTGTTTGCACAGCCGTTATGGATTCTGATGATTATTATGGCGCTTATGCCTGCGGTTGGCGAGGAACTGCTGTTCCGCGGCCTGATTTTCGGAACGGTGCGGGAGTGGATGAAGGAGCGGCCAGGGAAAAGCAGCCGGGAAAGTGAGAATAACGAACGTCCCTTTGGTTCTGATTTGCAGCAGTTCGCAGCCGGAACACAAGATACTTTGGAAAAGCGGAAAGAAAAACGGAAAGAAAAACAACATATGGCAGCCATCTGGCCAGCCGTGGCGGTTTCCACCCTGATTTTTGCGGCATTCCATATGAGCCTTGTCAAACTGCCCTCGACCTTCCTGCTTGGCGCGGCGTTTGCATATATCATTTATGCAGGCGGTAGCATTTATCTGTCTATGGTGCTGCATTTTCTGAATAATGCTGTGTCAGTCGTGGTATCCGTATACCCGGTGCAGGCGGCCAGATGGGTGCCGTTCCTGGTAAAAGAAACCTACTCGGTATCGGAGTTTTTGCTGATGCTGGCGGTGGGGATACTCTGCGGTACGGCGGGATTTGGTTTACTGTGGCGGGTGCAGCGGCGGTAGTGCAGCCCTTCTAATTTTTCTGTGGTAAATTGACTGGAAGCGTGTTATACTACAGGAAAACCTGAAATTGTCAGAGCCTCCTGGCGGCAGGGTGCGTCGCCAATAAAAAACGCTTCGCGTTTGGGCGGCTGCTCAGGAAGAAAACAGGAAGAAGGGAGCGGACGAAGAAACCGTCCAAATCGGAAAATGAGCAAAATTATTTTAACAGGAGATCGGCCCACAGGCAGACTGCATGTGGGTCATTATGTGGGATCGCTGCGCAGACGTGTCGAGCTGCAGAATTCCGGTGAATACGACAAAATCTATATCATGATCGCAGACGCGCAGGCACTGACGGATAATTTTGATAATCCGGAAAAGGTGCGCCAGAACATCATCGAGGTCGCGCTGGATTATATGTCCTGCGGTCTTGACCCGGCGAAATCGAACCTGTTTATTCAGTCTCAGATCTCGGAGCTGACCGAGCTGACGTTTTACTATATGAACCTGGTTACGGTATCCAGACTGCAGCACAATCCGACGGTAAAGAATGAGATTCAGCTGCGCAATTTTGAAGCCAGCATCCCGGTGGGATTTTTTACATATCCAATCAGCCAGGCGTCGGATATCACTGCTTTTAAGGCAACCACGGTACCGGTTGGTGAGGATCAGCTGCCTATGATCGAGCAGGCTAGAGAGATTGTGCGCAAGTTCAACACTATTTACGCGCCTGTGCTGGTAGAGCCGGAAGCACTGATCCCGGACAGTGAGGCATGTAAGCGTCTTCCGGGTACCGATGGCAAGGCAAAAATGAGTAAGTCTCTTGGAAACTGCATCTATCTGTCAGACAGTGCGGATGAGGTGCAGGAAAAGATTAAAAATATGTTTACCGATCCACAGCATCTGCGCGTCTCTGATCCGGGACATCTGGAAGGAAATACGGTTTTCACGTACCTGGATGCATTCTGCAAGGATGAGCATTTTGAGCGGTATCTGCCGGAGTATGCGAATCTTGACGAGCTGAAAGCCCATTATACCAGGGGCGGTCTCGGAGACATGAAAGTAAAGCGTTTCCTCACCAATGTCATGCAGGAGACCCTGGAGCCGATCCGGAACCGCAGAAAAGAACTGGAGAAAGACATTCCGGCTGTTTTTGACGTGTTAAAGGCAGGAACCGAGGCAGCCAGGGAGACTGCAGCGCAGACGCTTTCCGAAGTGAAGAGCGCCATGAAGATCAATTATTTTGAAGATCAGGAGCTGATTCGGCAGCAGGCGGAGAAATATCAGGCTTAAAAGCAAAAGAGGAGCGGTATCCGTGAAAGACAAGATACCTCTCCTCTTTGATTTAATGCGCAGGGCTGCGAGTGGTATTTTCTGGCTGCCGCAGGACGCAGCCCGCGCGGCGAGTAGGATTCGACAAGTCGCCTCCTACTCGATTTTTATGCACAGAGCCGGGTAAGGAATTTTGCTGCTAAAGCCGCACCTGGCTCGCGCAGCGGATAGGGTGAGAGGACTCCCCCTATCCGATTTCCTGCTCTGCCTCTTTACACTTTAGTATATCGTCATAGAAAGCCCGCATTTCTTTCTGTGAATCAAAGACTGCGACAAACATCTGGTTCCCCATCGCGCCGGAAAGGGCGTCGGGGATACGCTCGGCCATTTTTACATGGGTGCTGTATTTTTGCAGGATATCGTCTTTTGATAAGACGAAGTCCTTACCGTCGCGGCGGCCGGCGAATGCGCAGTAGGCGTGGTTGCCGACTGGCATGGTGGAGCGGTCGAACGCGATCATGTCAGCCCAGATCTTATAGACGTCGGTACTGTGCGCGAAGTCGATCATGTCCGGCGTCACGCCGCCGCTCGGGCGCATATTGACCTCAAGTGCGACGAGATCGCCTTTCTTGCCAAGCCCTGCCTGATCCTGCAGGAGGCGGAAAAACTCAAAATGAACGAAACGGCTCTTGACGCCGAAGCTTTTCACTGTCGCGCGGCCTGCAGCACGGGTGTCGTCGGGCAGATTTTTGAGGATATAGAAAAGGGCATTGTCTGATTTATTTACGATGTCCATGATGGATTCCGGCGTGACATTGCCAGTCTCAAACATCGGCTCGCCTTTGGAGTCGATGATCGCGTCGTAGGAATTCACCTCGCCCTGTACAAACTCTTCCATAATATAGGAGGTATTTGACCATTTCAGATCAAAGAACTGTTCCATCTGTTCGTCGTTTTCTAGCTTGAAGGTGTGAGAGACGCCCACGCCGTTGTCTGGCTTGGCTACGACCGGGTAACCGACTTCTTTGGCGAATGCCAGGCAGTTCTCCAGCGTATCGACCATATGATAGCGCGCGACCGGGATACCGGCCTTGCGGTAAAAGTCTTTCATGCGGGATTTGAACTTTACGTTTGGGATATCTTCCACATGAAAACCGGTGCTGATATTGAAATCTGTGCGCAGCTTCGCGTCGCGCTCCAGCCAGTATTCGTTGTTGGATTCCAGCCAGTCGATTCTTCCGTGTTTATAGATCAGAAAAGCGACAGCGCGGTAGACTTCGTCGTCATTTTCCAGGCTGCTTACTTTATAATATTCATTCAGGCTGGCTTTTAAATCAGCAGTCAGCTCGTCGTAAGGGGCGTCGCCGATGCCGAGTACATTGAGTCCGTTTTTCTTCAGCTCCCGGCAGAACATCCAGTAGTTGGTTGGAAAGTTTGGTGAAATAAAAATAAAATTTTTCATTGGTTACTCCCTCTTTTTCTCTTTTCTGATAATTTATGTGTTTATTCATATCCCAGCAGGTACGGCACAAAATATTCCACCTGCTTATACCACCAGTTCCAGTCGTGGCAACAGTCCGTTCCCCACAGATCGACCCAGGCGTGGATTCCTTTGTCCTCGAGAATCCGCTGCAGATTGCGTGTGGATTCCGGCATTTCCCAGGCGCCCTGGCCACAGCAGATGACGGCGCGTTTGAGGTTATAGAGCGGGATGTATGGATGATCCTCTGGCATCCCGCCGAGGTAATGAATGGGCGAATTCTGGTAGACGAGGTCGTCCATGTAGTCGCCGAATCCATAATCGGTTGAGTAAAGGCCGGAGAGCGCCAGCAGACCGTCAAACAGATCCGGGCGACGGAAATACAGGTTTGCCGCGTGGGTCGCGCCGAGGCTGCACCCGAAAAGCATAATTCCCGGATATCCGCTCCATCCATTATAGTCGTTGGCGAGACTGCGCAGGGACGGAACCAGTTCATCGGTGATATAGGCAATCCACTGCTCATAGCGTTCGGTCCGCCAGCGCGCATCGCCCAGTGGATTTGACCAGGTTTCGCCATCGACGGTGTCGACTGCGCAGATGAAGACTTCCCCGGTTTCAATCCAGGGTGCCCAGACGTCGGTCATGTGAAAATTCTCAAAGTCATAAAAACGTCCGTCCTGGCAGGGAATAAAAATGACCGGTCGACCGCCGTGACCGTAGACCTTGCATTCCATCTGCCGACCGAGCGCGGGGCTGTATTCTCTGAAATATTGTGTTTTCATAGTGATGTACCTCAATTGTAATGACAAAAATCCTCTTCCGGTTTATCTGGGACAGTTTTTTCGATCATCCTGTGAAGTGAGCAGATTATGCAGAAAATATCTGACAGCCACTTTCAGGAATATAGCAGGGTGTTCATAAAAAACGGAATCTGCCTTTCCCAGCTTGCTTCGCAGTGCGTTCCGCCGGGGATGATCCGGCTTTCCAGCAAAATTCCTTTTTTCATCAGCTTTGCTGTGATCCGGCCAAACGAGCGCAGCATATCCTTATGGTTTGCCAGCTCTTTTTCCCCGTAATCCATATACAGTATGGAATCAGACGGAATATTCGCCTTTTTGATCAATTTTGAGAGCCCGTCCATATCTACCCACAGGGATGGGGAGAGGGCCGCTGCGCGGGAAAAATACTGGGAATACTCGAGAAGCGCGTACAGGCTCATCAGGCCGCCCATTGAGCTTCCGGCGATAAAAGTATGTTCACGGTTTGGCAGGGTGCGGTAACGGCGGTCAATTTCCTTTTTGAAGGTATGTACCATCCAGTCCATGGTGATCTGCCCTTTGGCGTCGATTTTCCCAAAAGCGGGATCCTCAAAGGAGAAAGGGGTATATTCTTTCAGGCGTCCATTGTCCGGGCTGTGGTTGCACTCTACCGCAGCGATAATAAGCGGCGTTCCAGTGTAATCCATATATTCCTTCATACCCCAGCACTTTCCGTAGGTTGCATCCGAGTCGAAAAAAATATTGTGCCCGTCGAACATATAAAGCACCCCGTAACGCCGCTCCGGTTCAAATGCGTAAGAGTTCGGCAGGTATACGTAGACGCCTCTTTCTTCCTCTCCGGTCAGCTCTGGGATGGTGGTTTTCCATTTCTCAACCATGATTTCCTCCAATATCAGGCAGTATTTTAATCGGGCATCGGCTCTGGCCGTATGCTCGCGCGCCGGGTGCGGACAGTGTCAGCTGCCCGTGACGCATAATAAGATTATAGCATTTTCTGTTTTTCCGTCAATCCATTTTCGACTGCCAGGCGAAAACAGGTGGACTTTTTTTTAAAACTGTGCTATAGTGAGCGGCACATGATAAGTATAGCAATGCCTGTTTCCCGACTCATCTGCAATGGGAAAGCTTTTCCTGAGGGGATGTTCGGGAATAAGCAGCTTTTTGAGGGATTCAGATAAAAGGGTGAGATGTGATTTTTCATGGCTGGTTTGACAAAAGAACTGATTATACAGACAGTGTTTGAATTGCTGAATGAGCGCTCGTTTTCAAAAATTACGGTCAAGGATATCGTGGAACGGTGTGGGATTAACCGGAATACGTTTTATTATTACTTCCGGGATATTGCGGATGTTATGGAGTTTGCCGTGAAGCGCGAGATGAACCGGATCATGGAGACACATCTGGACGCGGAGGATGTCTTTGACGGACTGCTTCAGGTTATGGATATGTTTTCAGAGAATAAGAGGGCCTTTCTTCACATTTACCGTTCGCTGGATCGGGCGGTTATGATGCATGAGGTGGAGATCCTGTGTGAGTATATGGTTTCCGAATATGTGCTGCGCGCGAAGGATTACATCGATATACAGAACTACTCGCCGGAGGATCAGCGCCTGATCCGGAATTTTCAGAAGTGTATTCTGGAGGGCGTTTTGCTGGACTGGATGGAGCATGGGATGAATGAGAATCTGACCTCGGATATGAGACGCGCGATGGAGCTGATGAATCTGGCTGTAGAACAGCGCGGATGAAGAAATATTTTTTTGGTCATTTTGGCCGCGGTGTCTGAATTTTAGACACCGCACTTTTTTTGTCTGTATTTATTTGAAAAAAAATAGAATAAAATTCCCTCTGAAAGGAGGGAGGGGTAAGAAATGGATTCACTGAGGACTCTGAAAATAGCGCGCAATGGCTATATTGTCATTGCTCTGATTATCTGTGCCCTTGGCATTTGCCTGCTGGTCAATCCGGGCTGTCCGGTGGACGGGCTCATCCGCATGCTTGGCCTGATTTTTATCGCGGACGGAATCATCAAAATGATCGGCTATTTTTCAAAAGACTTTTACTGTCTGGCATTCCAGTATGATTTTGCGTTTGGAATCCTGATGGTGGCGCTCGGACTGGTCATCCTGATTCGCGGGGAGGACTATTCGCAGCTGTTATATGCGGTTCTTGGACTGGTCATTCTGATGGATGCGTTGCTGCGGGTTCAGATGTCGCTGGACGCCAGAAAATTTGGCCTTGGTCTCTGGTGGAGAATATTGATTATTTCCATACTTACCGGCATTTTCGGAATGATACTGGTCATTGATCCATTTGGCGGAGAAGGAGCAACCATGGCACTGACTGGGACGGCAGTCTTGCTGGAAGGAGTTCTGAATCTGTGTGTGGCTGTCTATACAGTAAAGATTCTGGATCGATTTTCAGCACCGCCCGGTCAGCGTGAGTGACAGAGTGATAAATGCGGGAAACGATGTAAAGTTATAGAAAAGGGAATGAAAGGTAATGGGAAGCGCCTTTCATGGCAACAAGGGAATGTAAGGCGATATGTGCGGGCAGGTTTTTAATCGGCACGTTGAAATACACGAAAAGGAGAAAAGGAAAGAATGAAACTGGCAGATAAGGCAAAAGTAGCGGCCACGGAAATGGTGGCGACAAAAGCATTAAATTACCTTGAGAAGGATCCGGAAACCAATATTCCAAAGCTGATGGAGCTGGTCGACAAGTATATGCCGAAGGATTATTACGTGCAACAGAGAAACGCGATTCGCTCAGCGATCGCAGATAAGGACAACAACTGGTATAAGCTGATCCTCCGTATGTATGAGCTGGATCCGGGTGCGCGGGAAGCTTTTTTTCCGGAATTTTATCATCAATGCCAGCCTGAAGGGAACCGCGATATAAAAGGATTATGCAAAGGAACACAACTGCAATGTGCCGTGAGCGATCCTGCTTGACCCGACAAGTGCCTGCAACCTGAAATGCACCGGCTGCTGGGCGGCAGAATACGGGCATCAGCTGAACCTGACGCTGGAGGAGATTGACTCCATCATCCGTCAGGGCAAGGAGCTTGGTGTATATATGTATATTTACACCGGCGGTGAGCCGACTGTTCGCAAAAAAGACCTGATTAAGCTCTGTGAAATGCATCCGGACTGCGAGTTTCTGGCGTTCACGAATGGCACTCTTTTTGATGAGGAATTCTGCGATGAGATCCTGCGGGTGAAAAACTTTATCCCGGCGTTCAGCGTAGAAGGCTCCGAGGAGGCCAATGACGGGCGGCGTGGCGAAGGCATTTACCAGAAGGTTATGCATGCGATGAAGCTTCTGAAAGACCGCGGGCTGCCATTCGGCGTATCGACGTGCTATACCTCTGCAAATGTGGACAGTGTGTGCAGCGAGGAATACTTCGATCACCTGATTGAGTGCGGCGCTTTCTTTGCCTGGTTCTTCCACTATATGCCGGTTGGAAACGATGCTTCACCGGATCTTTTGCCGACGCCCCAGCAGCGCAAAAAGATGTATGAGAAGATTCGTGAATACCGCGGGACGAAATCCCTGTTCACCCTGGACTTCCAGAATGATGCGGAATATGTACATGGCTGTATCGCCGGCGGGCGGCTTTATATGCATATTAATGCAAAAGGCGACGTAGAGCCGTGCGTATTTATCCACTACTCGAACTGTAATATCAAAGAAACTTCACTCAAAGATGCCCTGAAGAGCCCGATTTTCCAGGCTTACCACGACAACCAGCCATTCAATGACAATATGCTGCGTCCGTGCCCGATGCTGGAAAATCCGGAACGGCTGCGTGAGATGGTAAAACAGACAAAGGCAGTCAACACAGACTACCAGAGTCCAGAGAGTGTGGATGCTCTCTGCGATAAGACCACATCTTATGCAGAAAACTGGAAGCCGACCGCAGACGAGCTCTGGGAAGAGAATCCGAAGTCGAAGAAATCATAAATGCGGGATTGCGATGACAAATTCAGCAACACTTGCCCCGGCAGAAAGGAGAGAGCTTCTGTCGGGGATTTTCTGTATAAGGGGATGTGACGTGCAGGCAGGCCCCCGCAGCAGGGTGCATGGCGCGGTTATGACCTGTAACGAGCAGTGCGTATGGCGTATTTTTTAAGAATATTAGGATTGACAGAAGGGGCAGAAATGATTTATCTTTATTTTGTCCCTGTAAAATGGCAAACATATTGTTCCGCAGCATTTCTGCAATATCCGAAAGCGTGTTTGCCATACGGAATCGATGGCTCCGGTTGATTGGTGACCGTTTCCATGCGGTCGCATATACAAAAGAAAAGGAAAGATTTTACTATGACGTATAATGGATATGAACTTGCCTGGCTTTTCCTTGTCTACTCGTTCCTTGGCTGGGTTCTGGAAACGGTAATGGCCGCGTTAAAGAAAAAGCGTTTTGTAAACCGCGGTGTGATTAACTCCCCTCTGTGTATCAGTTACGGTATCCCGATGGTATTGCTTACTGTATTCGGGGAGGAACTGTCCTGGTTCTGGCTGTTTTGCGGCGCTACTGTCGTGACGGCGATGACGGAATGGATCGGCGGACGGGCGGTCGAGTATTTTTACCATGAACGGTGGTGGGATTATTCAAATGTGAAATGGAATCTGGACGGCTATATCTGTCTTCCCATGACGCTGGTTTGGGGTGCTCTTGCGACGGTATGTATGCTCTGGGGTAATGCCCTGCTTATCCGCCCATTTCGTTTTTTGCCTGAGCTGGCGGAAGTGCTGGTCATATGGATTTGTGTCGTTGCGGTGCTCCTCGATGCACTGGCGACTTTGACGCTTATGTATGGCAAGAGTGCACACGCGGATCGATGGAAATCTGTTGATAACTGGTTTACTTCCCTGAGCAGGAACCTGGGCAGCCGCCTTTACCGCCAGGTAAACCGCAGAATTGAGCGCGCATATCCGCAGAAAAGGGCGGTTGAAAAGAAGGAAGTGCGCGACGCGGCTGTTTTTGCGTCGGGCTGTTCGTTCTATAAGCTGATCTGGATGTTTGTCCTTGGCGCTGCCCTGGGAGATTTTTTGAGATTATTTTTATGAAGATCACGACCGGCGTCTGGATGAGCCACACCAGCCTGGTGTGGGGACAGTTCAGTATCATATGGGGCTTTGCGATCGCGATGGCTACCCGACTTCTGTACCCCTATCGGGAGCGCTCGGACAGTTTTATTTTCCTGACGGGTACGGTACTGGGCGCGGTTTATGAATACCTGTGCAGCGTCCTGTCTGAGATGCTGTTCGGCACAGTGTTCTGGGATTACAGCGAGATTCCCTTCAATCTGGGCGGCCGGATCAATCTGCTGTACTGTCTGTTCTGGGGGATGACAGCTGTGCTGTGGCTGCGGGTGCTTTATCCGCGTTTGTCCGGACTGGTCGAGAAGATCCCGATGCGTCCGGGGAAGGTACTGAGCTGGTGCCTGGTTGTCTTCATGATCTGCAACATGTTCGTATCTGGCATGGCGCTGCTGCGCAGCAATGAACGGCTGGAGGGCGTGGAGGCAACACAGAGCTGGCAGGTGTGGCTGGATACGTATTACGACGACGACACGCTGGCGAAGATTTATCCGAACGCAATCCGGGTGGGGTGATGCAGAATGGCCTGGGACTGCGAACAGGATGAAACCGTGTAAAGGGAATCAAGGAGATGCCTAAAAAGTGATGCATAGATTTGTTGGTTTGTTGATCTGAAAAGATGGGAGGAAAATATATGGAACCGCTTGTGAGTATTATCGTTCCGGTCTTCAACGCCAGGGATTATATCGGGCGCTGCGTGGACAGCATTTTGAATCAGGAATATCAGAATCTGGAGATTCTGCTGATAGACGATGGCAGCAGCGACGGCACAGGTGCACTGCTGGATGCATACGCGAAAAAGGATGCGAGAGTCCGGGTTATCCATCAGAAAAATTCGGGCGTCTCTGCGACCAGAAATCATGCGCTGGATCTGGCGCACGGTGAATTCATCCAGTTTGCGGACAGCGACGACTGGCTGACGCCAGACTCGACAAAGCTGTTTGTGCGGTCTATGCTGGAGAGCAGGAGTGACGAAGGAGCGGAGAGCCGATTAAAAAACGGCGCAGAAAGCGGCTCAGACGTCGGGCCTGAAAAACGGTGTGATATGGTGATTACGGATTTTTACCGTGTGACGGGGAAGCGCGTTTCGCAAAAGGGGGATATTGATGCGGATCACCTTATGGACCGCAGGGAGTTTGCTTCCTATATGGTTGAGAATCCGGCAGATTTTTACTATGGTGTACTCTGGAATAAGTTTTTCCGGCGCTCCATTATTGAGGAACACCAGATTCGGATGGATGTGAAACTCGACTGGTGCGAAGATTTCCTGTTTAATCTTGAATACATTCGTTATGCGGAGGGAATTCGCGCGATTCAGGCTCCGGTATACTATTATATGAACCGCAAAGACAGCCTGGTTTCTCAGGGAATGAGCATCAGTAACACAATCCGGATGAAGAGTACGGTGTTCGACTATTACAATGCTTTTTACCGGGATGTCTACGAGGAAGATTACGATGAAGTAAAACAGAAGGTTCGCATGTTTCTGATTAGTATGGCATGGGACGGATTTGTCATGCCGGCGGGTGTACCAGGAACGGCAAAACTGGGAGAAGAGCGTGTGAGGCTGGCCGGACAGTCTGTCAGCCTCACACCGGGAATCCTGGCGGATCTTTATTATTTCCGTAAGCTGCTGGAATATTATCTGGGACTAAGCGCGATGCTCAAACAGATCACTCTGGATGAGGCTTTGCTGCTGCTTTTGCTTGAAAACAGCAGGCAGTTTGAGGACAGGAAGGAGATCTCTGAGCTGGCAGGGCTGAATGCCCAGAAGACCTCTCGCGCTCTTCAGCGGTTGAAGCATGAAAAGCTGATCGAGTTTGATCCGGATGCAGAAGAGCGGATTTCGATTGAACTGCTGGAAAAATCGAAAGACTATCTGGACGAGATCCATCATGCGGTAGAAGAGTGTAAGAGAGCCTGCCTGAAAGATTTTTCAAAAGAGGACGCCGCGCTTTTTCTGGATTTTATGGAAAAGGCATGTGGAAATATGCGCAAGAAGCTCTCTCAGGTCTCTTTTACCGTTGAGATGGACACGGCGGATCCGGTGAAGAACAGTAAAAAAAGTACAGGCAGCGGGCGAAAAAAGAAGCTGGATAAAGACAGCGGTGTAAAGAGCAGCGATGCCGGGCTCAGGGGGTCCAGGCTTAAAAACAGTTCGAAGAGTGAAAAAAGCAGGATGAAAGAGTCAAAAAGTGCTGTGAAAGAGAAGTATGAGAAAAATTAAAAAAAGGATAGGGGCGCCCCTATCCTTTGTACATGATGCCAATAACGAAGATGTAAGCTGCCAGATTCTACTTGCATCTGTCTGTTAAAGCACCTTATTCAGGAAATCGATCGTCCGCGGCTCTTTCGGATTCAACAGCACCTCCTGTGGGGTGCCTTCTTCGACGATGTAGCCGCCGTCCATGAAGAGAACACGATCCGCAACCTCACGGGCGAAGCCCATCTCGTGGGTGACGATCACCATGGTCATGCCATCCGCCGCGAGTTGCTTCATGACCTGGAGCACCTCACCGACCATCTCCGGGTCGAGGGCGCTGGTCGGTTCGTCGAACAGCATGATATCCGGCTCCATGCACAGGGCGCGCGCGATTGCGACGCGCTGCTTCTGGCCGCCGGAGAGCTGGCTTGGATAGGCGTTTGCTTTGTCTTCCATACCGACCTTCTGGAGCATTTTGTGGGCGCGCTCGGTCGCGTCTTCCTTGCTGGCTTTTTTCAGGTCTACCGGCGCGAGCGTCAGATTCCGCATCACATCCATGTGTGGAAACAGGTTGAAGTGCTGGAATACCATGCCGATGTTCTCACGCAGCTTATTGATGTCGGTTTTTTTGTCGGTCAGGCTCATGCCATCGACGGTGATTTCGCCGCCGGTGATTTCCTCCAGGTTGTTGATGCAGCGCAGGAAGGTGGATTTGCCGCTGCCGGAAGGGCCGATGACGACGACAACCTCGCCTTCATAGACGTCCGTGGAGATATCTTTGAGCACTTCCAGCTTTTTAAAATTTTTTTTCAGATGGGACACATGGATTTTCACATGATTACTCTTTGTCACGGTTCAGCCTCCTTTCAAGCGCTCTGGATGCCAGCGTTAAAATCTCGATCACAATCAGGTACATGACGGCGACAATTCCCCAGGTCTGGAAGGACATAAAGGTATTTGCCACCACGTTTTTAGCGGTATTGACCAGCTCGGGGAAACCGATGATGGACAGGATCGAGGTGTCTTTCAGAGTGATGATAAACTGATTGATGATGCTTGGAATCATTGTGCGGATGGCCTGTGGCATGACGACACGATACATGGCTCGCCACCAGGGAAGCCCAAGGCTGCGGGCAGCCTCCATCTGGCCTTTGTCTACAGACTGGATTCCGGCGCGGATGATTTCGGCCATATAAGCGCCGCAGTTCAGTGCCAGGCAGATTGTGCCAGCCTGCAGGGCGGAGAGAGTGATCGGGTTCCCGACAATATTTTTCATAAAATAGGGTACGCCGAAATAGACGAAGTATGCGAGAACGATCAGGGGTACGCCGCGGATGACGTCAACAAAGACTTTGTCGATTGCGCGGCATATTTTATTATTCATGACGCCAAGAATGCCAAAGAAAATGCCGAGAATACAGGCAAAGAACAGGCCGCACAGCGCAAGCAAAACCGTCTGCCCCATGGCATTCAGCAGAAGATGCCCGTATTTTGTAAGAATCAGAACCATAAATGTCTCCCTTCAGGTGGAATCATGTAAAAAGGCTGCTGCAAAACCCACGACGGATTTTACAGCAACCCTTTCCCTCGTAACTGTGAAGGTACGAAACAGTTACGAAATACTTTTGAAGCCTGTAACTGTCTGTATTCCTGCAGCTGCGGAATCTTTACATAATCGAAGATTACTCTGTAACTGCTTCCGTCTCGACCTCTGTCTCTGCTTCAGCGTCGCCAAGCATGGCAGCTTCAGCTGTAGCAGCTGCGTCCTCGCCGAGATAAGTAGTGATGATTTCTGCGTAAGTACCGTTCTCTACGATATTGGCGAGTCCCGCGTTGAACATATCAAGAAGCTCCTGACTGTCCTCAGAGAAGATCGCGAAACCGTAAGGAGCGCCCTCATTCTCTGTATCATACAGAATGGTCAGCGCCAGATCGCCGTCCTGGATGGAAGCAGCCATGATCGGCGTATCCTCAAAGCAGGCTACCACCTGTCCACCAAGCACTGCCTGATACATAGTCGGCGAATCCTCGAAGTAGGTAATCTCAAATCCGTACTCGTCCTTCAGACTCTCTGCGTAGGAGGCACCCTGTGTACCGGTCTTTACGCCAACGGTCAGCCCCTCAAGGTCTTCGAAACCGGTGATCTCAGAGTCAGCCGCCACAGTCATAGACTGTGTCGCGTTATAGTATCCGTCGGAGAATGTCCAGCCGGCTTCCTTTCTCTCATCCGTGATGGAAGCACCGGCGATCATGCCGTCCGCCTGACCTGCCTGGCAGGCTGCAATCGCGGAGTCCCAGCCAAGGGAATTCAGTTCGTATTCAAAGCCCTGATCCTCTGCGATCGCCGCGAGAATATCTACGTCAATACCGACAAAGTCGCCATTCTCGTCCGTGTATTCGAATGGTTTAAAGACGGTGTCTGTCGCGATTACCCATACTTTGGATTCTTCTTCAGCCGCCACGGGAACGGTCATGCAGCCTGCGATCATCGCCGCAGCAAGTACGAAAGCTAATCTCTTCTTCATTGTGAAACACTCCTTTTCTTTCCATGATCTTTCGATAACCACTCAGGACAGGTGGTCTGAGGATTGCTGCTCTGAATGGTGAATGAATAAATATGCAAAAAAGGCGCAGCCACGAAAGCTGACGCCCTTGTCACTTGTATCATTCTAGCACTGGACTTGAAATCTGTCAATAATAATTATAAAAATTGCAGGGCGGTTTACGTTACTATTCACGGGGTGGGGATGATATCTAAGGTGTTTGGTTCCTCAT